>DATDOO010000328.1:0-6544 GCA_035293245.1 Methylococcaceae bacterium | reverse complement strand
CCGATACGCCGGGCCTGTTCAGCCTCAGCGTTCCCACCGGCGGCGGCAAGACGCTGGCGTCTCTGGGATTCGCCCTGCGGCACGCCGCGCTGCACGGCCTCAAACGGGTGATTTACGTCATTCCCTACACCAGCATCATCGAGCAAACGGCGGACGTTTTCAGCGCGGTTTTTGCCGGCATTGAACCTCTGCCTGTGATCGAACACCACAGCAATCTGGATGTGGACAACGAAACTCCCAAAAGCCGGCTGGCCTGCGAGAATTGGGATGCGCCCGTCGTGGTGACCACCAACGTCCAGTTTTTCGAATCCTTATACGCCGCCAGGCCTTCCCGCTGCCGCAAGCTGCACAACATCGCCGAAAGCGTGGTGATTCTGGACGAGGCGCAGCTTCTGCCGCCGGAACACCTCAAGCCCATTCTCGACGCGCTGCGGCAACTGCTGGAGCGCTACCGGGTCTCGGTGGTTCTTTCCACCGCCACCCAGCCGGAACTCGGCAAGACCCGCACCGATCCGTTCGGCAGAATCGACTTACAGGGACTCGGCGCAGCCCGCGAACTGGCGCCGGACCCGGAACGGCTCAGCCGCGAACTAGAGCGCGTGACGGTCACCTTGCCTCAATCCATCGAGGAACGTCTTGGCTGGGACGACATCGCCGCCGCGCTTATGCAGCACGAACAGGCGCTGTGCATCGTCAACCGCCGCGACGACGCGGAAGAACTGTGGCGGAAGCTGCCGCCGGGGACCGTCCACCTCTCGGCCCGAATGTGCGGCGCCCACCGCGCCCAGGTGATCCGCAGCATCCGCCAGCGGCTCAAGGACGGATTACCGACTCGCGTAGTGAGCACTCAATTGGTGGAAGCGGGCGTGGACCTGGATTTCCCCGTGGTCTATCGCGCCATGGCCGGCCTTGATTCCATCGCCCAAGCCGCGGGCCGCTGCAACCGGGAAGGAAATCTGCCGGGGAGAGGTGGGCGGGTCTTCGTCTTCAATCCGCCGAAGCCATCGCCCAGCGGACTTTTGCTCAAAGCCGAACAAGCCGCACAAAAAGTTCTCACAGGCTCGCCTGGTGAGCTACTGACTCACGCAAACTATGCCCGCTACTTCGATTTTTTCTATGGCGACGTGAACAGCCACGACAAGGAGGGGGTAATGGATCTCTTAACCCGTGATGCCGCCAGGGCCGAAATCCAGTTCCGCAGTGCGGCGGAGAAATTCCGCCTGATTCCGGACGAGGGCCAGCGGGCGGTGTTCGTGCTGTGGGGCGAAGGTGCGGAACTGATCGCGCTGCTGAAGAAGATCGGCCCGAACCGGGAACTCATGCGCCGCCTGCAGCGGCATGCGGTCACGCTTTACGACCGGCAGTGGAAGAGGCTGCTGGCCAGCAGCGACCTGGAGTTGCACGAGGACTTCCTGCTCCAGAAAAGCAGCGCGCTGTATCACGCGGATTTGGGATTGTTGCCGGAGGTGCCGGACTATGACCCAGAAAATTTGTATCACTGAAATCTGTGCGAGCCTTTTTCCCTCCCCCTCCGGGGGAGGGCCAGGGTGGGGGCGAGTAAAAACAAAGACTTTTGCCTTTTTGATCGCCCCCATCCCGTCCTTCCCCCGTGGGGGGAAGGTGCGAAATCTCGCACGTTGAGGATCGGTAACGAGGAGATGGTTCTATGAAAACCTACTGTCTTGAAGTCTCCGGCGACTTTGCCTGTTTCACCCGTCCGGAAATGAAGGTGGAGCGGGTCAGCTACGACGTCATCACACCATCGGCGGCGCGGGCGGTGTTCGAGGCCATCCTGTGGAAGCCGGCCATCCGCTGGCGCATCCACAAGATCGAGGTACTGAAACCCATCCGCTGGATGTCCTTGCGCCGCAACGAAGTGGGCGCCGTGGTGCCCATGGGCAGCGTCAGGAGCGCCATGAACAGGGGCGCGGGCGACTTGGCCCTGTACGTGGAAGATGAGCGCCAGCAGCGCGCCGGCCTGTTCCTGCGGGATGTCGCCTACCGCCTCCACGCCGATCTGGAAGTTTTGCCCGAAGCCGGCGCCAACAACCCGCCGCCCAAGTTCTGGGAAATGTTCGAGCGCCGCGCCGGCAGGGGCCAGTGCGTCAACCAGCCCTACCTGGGCTGCCGGGAGTTCGCCTGCGATTTCCGCTACATCGGGGAAACCGAGCAAGAACCTCCACCCATTTCCGAGAACCGCGATTTGGGCTGGATGCTCCACGATCTGGATTTCACCGAAGCCAGCGATCCCAAGCCGCGCTTCTTCCGCGCCGAACTCAGGAACGGCGTGCTGGCGGTGCCGAACGCGGACAGCGCGGAGGTGCGGGGATGATTCTTCAGGCCTTAACCTCGTATTACGAGAGAAAGCGTACAGACCTTCCACCGGAAGGTTTTCAATCCGTGGAGATTCCTTTTGTTCTGGTGATTGATCGACTCGGAAATTTTGTTCAACTTAAGGATACAAGGGAGAACAAGCGTGGCCGCCAATTCGTGGTTCCCAGAGCGGAGACACGATCTGGAACCCTGGCTTGGACAAAACCCAACTTGTTGTGGGATCACTACGGTTTTGTAGTAGGAGAACCGAAAGGGGACACTGCGTCGGACAAAGACATGGCGGCGCGGCAACACAAGGAGTTCGTGGGGCGCGTAATGTCGGTTGCGCAGAGTTTGCCGGCAGACCACCCGGTTCATGCGGTTGCTGCGTTCCTGGAAAGAGGTGATTTTTCGGCGGTTCGTGCAGCTTCTGGGTGGGACGACTGCATCAAGAAAAAGGGGTGCAACTTGTCGTTTCAACTGGTAGACAGCCAGTACCTAATAGTTGAAGACCCAGAACTTTCCCGTTTCCTTGATCCTTCACCGTCCGCCGTGGAAAACCCACAGGAATTGGCCCCTATCAAAGGGGTTTGTTTGGTAAGCGGAGATTTTGATGTCATTTCTCGCCTTCACCCGCAAATTGGTGGCATCGGAGAGAAGCCAGTGCCTTTGGCGGCTATTAATAACGGCGTGAGTCCAGCATTCTCGTCTTTTGGAAAATCTCAGGGATACAACTTTCCAGTAAGTGCGAAAGCCTCGTTTGCTTACGCAACGGCACTTCGTCACCTCTTGCGTAAAGACTCCCGGCAGAAGTTAAGAATTGCTGACGCAATCGCCGTGTTCTGGGCCGAAAAGGCCAGCGGCGCCGAGTTCGAATCGGCTTTTCTCGACTTTCTCGATCCGCCGCGGGACAACCCCGACCTCGGCACCCAGGCAGTGGCCAGCCTCTACCAGAGCGTCCGCGACGGTCGTCCCTTCACCGCCGACGACGGCCAGCGCTTCCACGTCCTGGGGCTTGCGCCCAACGCGGCGCGCATCGCGGTGCGCTTCTGGCACGTGGCGACAATCGCCGAATTGGGCCGCGCTTTCTACCGCTATTTCAACGAAGTGGACATCGTCCGGCCAAATTACGAAGCCGGCGCGCCTTTGTCCCTGTTCCGCCTGCTGGCCTCCACCGCCTTGCAGGGCAAGGCCGAAAACATCCCGCCCAACCTGGGCGGCGACGTCATGCAGGCCATCCTCGCCGGTGGCCGTTACCCCGAAACTTTGATGCAGGGCGCTTTGCGGCGCATCCGCGCCGAAAGGGAAGTCACCTACCCGCGCGCCTCCCTGCTCAAGGCCTGTCTGATCCGCAACCTCAACGACAAGGAGATCCACGTGTCCCTGAACGAAGAAAACCTTGACCCCGGCTACCGCCTCGGCCGCCTGTTCGCCGCGCTGGAGCGGGCACAGGAGCGCGCCCAGGGCAACCTGAACGCCAGCATCCGCGAACGCTATTACGGCGCGTTTTCGGCAACGCCGGTGACGGTGCTGCCGCTGCTGATGAAACTCAAGAACCACCATCTCGCCAAGCTGCCGAACCGGGGCGAAGCGGTAAATCTCGAAAAGCTGTTCTCCGCCATCGTCGATGGTCTTGGAGACGTGCCCGCCCGTCTGAGTCTCTCCGAACAGGCGCGCTTTGCCGTCGGCTATTACCACCAGCGGCAAGCGTTCTTCAACAAGCCCGAATCCGATTCTTCCGATCAACCCGCCACCGACAAGGAATGAAACCATGAGCCTGAACAACCGCTACGACTTCGTTTTCCTGTTCGACGTGAAAGACGGCAACCCCAACGGCGACCCGGACGCCGGCAATTTACCGCGGCTGGATGCGGAAACGGGCCACGGCTTGGTGACGGACGTGTGCTTGAAACGCAAGGTGCGCAATTACGTCGGCATGTCTCGCAGCGAACAGCCGCCTTATGAAATCTACGTCAAAGAAAAGGCCATCCTGAACCGGCAGCACGAACGCGCCTACGAGGGCATCGGCAAGAGCGACCTCCTCAAGGGCGACGACAAGAAGCGAAAGGGTGGCGATGCGGTGGACGAAGCCCGGCAATGGATGTGTAGGAACTTCTTCGACGTGCGCACTTTCGGCGCCGTCATGTCCACCGGTATCAACTGCGGCCAGGTGCGCGGCCCTGTCCAATTCACTTTCGCCCGTTCCGTGTCACCCGTCGTCGCCCTGGAGCACTCCATCACCCGCATGGCCGTGGCGACGGAAGCGGAAGCCGAAAAGCAGCAGGGCGACAACCGCACCATGGGCCGCAAATTCACCGTGCCGTACGGCCTGTACCGCGCCCACGGCTTTATTTCCGCACACCTGGCCAAGCAAACCGGTTTCGGCGAGGAAGACCTGACGCTCCTTTGGGAAGCGCTTGCCAACATGTTCGACCATGACCGCTCGGCGGCGCGCGGCGAGATGGCCACGCGCGGCCTGTACGTCTTCAAGCACGAAAGCGAACTGGGCGACGCCCCGGCCCACCGCCTGTTCGACCTGATCCAGGCAGAACCGAACGATGCCAGTGCACCGGCACGCAGCTTCGACAACTTCCGGGTGACGACGCCCGCTGCCGGTTCCCTCGCGGGCTTTCCGCGCGTGGCGCTGGAGCGTATCGTCGGTTGAGTTGATATTTGGAGGTAACCATGGCCGAAATTCATTTCGTCGTCGAAGAAGCCCCCGAGGGCGGCTATGCAGCCCGCGCGGTCAATGAAGACATCTTTACCGAAGCGGACGACCTCGCCGGTCTCTACGCAAACGTGCGTGAGGCGGTGCACTGCCATTTCGAGGACGATGCCGTTCCGGGCGTGATCCGTCTCCACTTTACGCGGGAAGAGGTGATCGCGGCATGAGGCTGCCCCGCGATTTCTCCGGGGCGGATTTGGCGAAGCGGCTGGAACGTTTGGGCTATCAGGTGACGCGGCGGACCGGCAGCCATATGCGGCTGACTTTCGCCGATCTGCCCGAGCACCACCTCACGATTCCCAACCACGAGTCCCTGCGGGTAGGTACGCTGGCGGCAATTCTTCAAGCGGTTGCCGCCCGCCACGGTATCAGCCGCGATGAACTCACGGCCCGGTTGTTCGCGTGATATCGGACGAAGATCCCCTTCCCATCTCTGCCCTCGAACACTGGAGCTACTGCCCGCGCCAGTGCTGCCTGATCCACATGGAGCAGGCGTTCGCGGACAACGTCCACACCTTGCGCGGCCAGGCGGTCCACGCCCGGACGGACGAACCCGGCGTCGAGACCCGCCCCGGCTTGCGCGTTGCCCGCGCGGTGCCCCTGTGGTGCGACCGGCTGGGCTTGGTGGGCAAGTCGGACGTGGTGGAGTTCCTGCCCGACGGCACGCCTTACCCGGTGGAATACAAGCACGGTCCGAAGCGCGAGAAGCGTCACGACGACCTCCAGCTCGCCGCCCAGGCCCTGTGCCTGGAAGAGATGGAAAACCGGCCGGTGCCATGCGGCGCCATTTACCACGCCAGTTCCCACCGGCGGCGCGAGGTGGCGATCACGCCGGAACTGCGCCGGGCGGTGGAAGAATGCATCGCCGAAATCCGCGCCGCCTTTGCTGCGCAAAAACTGCCGCCGCCCGTGAACGACAAGCGTTGCCGGGAATGTTCCCTGGCCGAGCTTTGCCAGCCCGAGGCGCTGGCGGCGCGGGAAACTCAACGGAGGCTGGCATCCACCCTGTATGAACCCGAGGGAGAGGACCCATGCAGACCCTTTTGAACACCCTGTACATCACCACGCCCCTGGCCTACCTGCACCTGGACAACGACACGGTGCGCGTGGAAGTGGAACAGGAAACCAAGCTGCGCGTGCCGCTGCACCATCTGGGCGGCGTGGTGGTATTCGGCAACGTGCTGGTCTCCCCTGCCCTCATGCACCGCCTCGCCGACAACGGCCAGAGCCTGGTGTTGCTGGACCATAACGGCCGCTTCAAGGCCCGGCTGGAAGGCGCCGTGTCCGGCAACATTCTGCTGCGCCGTGCCCAGCATGCGAAGGCCGGCGATGGCGCATTCACGCTGAACCTGGCGCGCGCCTGCGTCGCCGGCAAGCTGCGCAACAGCCGCCAGGTGCTGCTGCGCGCCGCGCGGGAGGCCAAAGCCGAGGACGACGCTTCCGCCCTTACCCGGGGCGCCGCCGATCTGGCCGCTTCCCTGCGCAGCCTGCCGGCGGCGGAAAATC
>DATDOO010000327.1:0-4971 GCA_035293245.1 Methylococcaceae bacterium | reverse complement strand
CTCTGCTTTGCATTGGCCCTGTGGAATGGCAAAGACCCCATCCTCAAGGAACGGCTGTTCGGGCTCACCAACAGCGAAGGCAACCACGGCGAGGACGTCAAGGAATACTACTTCTACCTGGACAGCACGCCGACCCATTCGTACATGAAGTACCTGTACAAGTATCCGCAGGCGGCTTATCCCTATGCCGACCTGGTGGAGACGAACCGGCGGCGCAATCGTTCCGAAATGGAATATGAACTGCTCGATACCGGCGTCTTCAACGGCGACCGCTACTTCGACGTTTTCGTGGAGTACGCCAAGGAAGATCCGGAGGACATCCTGATCCGGATCACCGCGGTCAACCGGGGGCCCGAAGCGGCCGAGCTGCACCTGCTGCCGTCCTTGTGGTTCCGCAACGACTGGGCGTCGTGGCTGGCCAGCCCCGGCGAAAAACCCCTGCTCAGGCAGACCGAGGGACCCCCCGGCACGACGGCGATTGCCGCGGCGCATCCGGTGCTGGGGGAGTACACCCTGTACTGCGAAGGCGATGCGCCGTTGCTGTTTACCGAGAACGAAACCAACAACAAGCGGTTATTTCCGCAGTATCCGAACGCCAGCCCGTACGTGAAGGACGGCATCAACAACTACGTGGTCGAAGGGCGCCGGGAGGCGGTGAACCCCGAGCCGCAGGGCACCAAGGTCGCGGCGCATTACCGGCTGACGGTCGATCCCGGCCAGTCGGCGACGGTGCGCTTGCGCCTGACCAACCTGCTGCCCACCCCCACGAACCAGCAAACCCATTCCTTCCCCTTCGGGCCAGGCTTTGCCGAGTCCTTGGCCGCCCGGCTGGGAGAGGCGGACGATTTCTACCGCGCCGTCATCCCTGCTTCAGTGTCGCCGGATGCCGCGAGCGTGATGCGCCAAGCCATCGCCGGCATGCTGTGGAGCAAGCAGTACTATTGCTTCGAGGCCGACAACTGGCTGGAGGAACATCACGCCCACCCCCTTCACCGCGGCAGCCGCGCCTTCCGCAACCGGGAGTGGTTCCACATGATCAACGAGGACATCATCTCCATGCCCGACAAGTGGGAGTATCCCTGGTATGCGGCCTGGGACCTCGCTTTCCACACGCTGCCGCTGTCGATCGTGGACCCGGATTTCGCCAAGGAACAGATGGCACTGATGTTCCATGGGCGCTACCTGCACCCCAGCGGCCAGCTTCCCGCTTATGAGTGGAACTTCAGCGACGTGAATCCCCCGGTCCACGCCTTCGCGACCCTGTTCCTGCACCGCACCGAACTGGCTTTGCGCGGCGAAGTGGACGTGGATTTCCTCAAGTCGGCGTTCAACAAGCTGTTGCTGAACTTCACCTGGTGGGTGAACCGCAAGGACCGCTTCGGCAAGAACGTTTTCGAGGGCGGCTTTCTCGGCCTCGACAACATCGGCGTCTTCGACCGCAGCGCGCCGCTGCCCACGGGCGGCTATCTCGAGCAAGCCGACGGCACGGCATGGATGGCCCTGTTCACGCAGAACATGCTGGAGCTCGCCGTCGAGCTCACCCCCCACGACCGCACCTACGAGGAGATGGCCTTCAAGTTTGCGGAGCATTTCTACTATATCGCCGCAGCTATGAACCAGCCGGGACCGGACGGCATGTGGGACGACGAGGACGGCTTCTATTACGACCTCTTGCGGCTCCCTGATGGCCGCGCGACGCGGCTCAAGGTGCGCTCCATGGTGGGGCTATTGCCTCTGTGCGCCACCACGGTGATCGAAAAGTCGCAGCGCGAGTGCATCCCGCAGGCACTGGCCGCGTTTATGACACGCATGCGGCAGATGCCGGAACTCCTGGAGTCCATGCACCCCACGGGCCCGGGCCACCTTGGCGTAGCCGAGCGCGGGATTCTGGCCCTGGTCAACCCGGAGCGGTTGCGCCGCATCCTCGCCAAGATGCTCGACGAGAACGAATTCCTGAGTCCCTACGGCATCCGCTCGCTCTCCAAATTCCACGAGCAGAACCCGTACGTTTTCCACACCGGTGGCCAGGAGTACCGCGTCGGTTACCTGCCGGCGGAATCGGACACCGGCATGTTCGGCGGCAACTCCAACTGGCGTGGTCCGGTCTGGATGCCAGTGAACGCGATGATCATCCGGGCGCTCCTGAATTTCCATCTCTACTACGGCGACAATTTCAAGATCGAATGCCCCACCGGCTCCGGCAGGCAAATGAACCTCTTCGAGGTCAGCCGGGAGATAGCGGAACGGCTCGGCCGGATCTTCCTGCGCGATGAACACGGCCGGCGCCCGGTCTATGGCGCCACGGAAAAATTCCAGACCGATCCCCATTGGCGCGATTACATCCTGTTCTACGAATACTTCCACGGCGACAATGGGGCCGGGCTGGGCGCAAGCCATCAGACCGGCTGGACCGGTGTCGTGGCGAAGCTGATCCAGCTTTATGGGTACCTAGACCCCAAGACGTTTCTCGAGGCCGGCAAGGGTACGGCGTTTCGACAGGCCCCAACGATCCATGGAGAAAATGACTGATATGCGCTCAACTACGATCATCTACAGCGGCTACTGGAATTTTGGCCTGGCCCTGCTGTTCATTTATCCCCCGCTTTATCGAATGGGCCTGAATCTGTCGCAGCCGGTGTGGGGCTGGCTGCTGAGCGGATTTCTCCTGTTCACCTCCGCCGTCCTGATTATCGGCGGACGGGATATGGGGAGATACGGCAGTATCATCGTCCACGAGGCGTTTCTGCGCTTCATCGCCGCCGCCGTGCTCATACCGGCGGCGCTGTTTTACGACTACGGCTGGCTGGCCTTGTTCGGTGGGTGCACCGACGCCCTGTGGGGCATCGCCTACTTGCGGATCGTTCCTGGACAGACCGGCCGCTCCCTGGCGGATTTGATTCTCGACCGGGGGCGGTAGAAGCCGTGGGGAAATGTGATGACTTCCAGCTTCATCGTCTCCGGCGGCATCAAGACGAAGTTTTCCCGGTCGCCTCCTTTTCCGGGAGAGGCCGCCGCGGAGCGGCGCGGGCGATTGCCACGCCAATGGGTAATTTGGGTTTAACGGAAACGTCACGGGGACCATCACGATGAGATTCATTCGACGCACCCTGGTGGGCGGGCTGTTCGTCGTCCTGCCGGTGACCGGGATTCTGATTCTGCTCAAGCGCGCCTTCGCGGCGATTCACGAAGTCTTCGCACCGTTCGCGGCGAAATTGCCTTTCGAGGCGCAGTATCCCGGCCTGTGGGCGATCATGGTCCTGGTGGTCCTGTCGTTTCTGGCGGGACTGATCCTGCAGATCGGACCCGTGCGGCGCCTGGCGGCGGCGGGCTGCGACCGGCTGGCGGAGCGTTTGCCGTTTTTCCGCTTTCTGCGCGGCTTCGGCGAGAACCTGCTGGAAAAATCCGGCAGCCAACCCCTCAAGGCCGCCCTGGCGGAGATCGAGGAAGCGCTCGTTCCGGCCTTCGTGGTGGAAGAGTGCGCGGACGGGCGCTACGTGGTTTTCGTCCCATCGACGCCGAGTCCCGTGCAGGGCACCGTATACATCCTCGACCGGCAGCGGGTCCATTTGCTGGACGTGAGCGCGGGGCGGGTCGCCCGTTGTGTATCCCACTGGGGCGTGGGGTCGGCGGAACTGGTCACGGCGATTCGCAAGCCATGAGCAGGCTGCATGTGGGGCATGTTCTCGCATTCCACGCCATCCTGACCGTCCAGTCGGGCATCTCCGCCAAGCATGAGACGCAGGACGTTTTTTTGACCCGGCGCCCGGTCGTACACGCCCCGTGAGCAAAAAACGACCGCACTCGTCCGTAAGCCGCCCCGTGCGCGAAAGCGCGGCGGCTAAACCCGCGGCCTCTCCCCGGCCGATCGCGCACTACGCCAAATGGCTGGCCGCTGGACTGGCGGCCGTCCTGGCGATCGGCGGCTTGGCCGTGCTGGTCGACTCGCGCGACGCGCCGAACGAGCGTCCGCCCGCGCCGCGGGTGACCGAAGCCGCGCCGGTTCCTCCCCCGTCCGCCGCCCACTACACCGGTTCGCAAGTCTGTGCCGCGTGTCATGAGAAGGAATACCAGGCCTGGCGCGGTTCCCACCACGCCCTGGCCATGCAGGAGGCCAGCGATCAGAGCGTGCTCGGCGACTTCTCCGGCGCCAAGTTCTCCCACGCCGGCGTCACCTCCACCTTCTTCAGGCGCGACGGCAAGTTTTACGTCAATACCGACGGTCCCGACGGCAATCTGGCGGATTTCGAAGTCAAATACACCTTCGGCCTCACGCCCTTGCAGCAGTACCTGATTCCTTTCCCGGACGGGCGCATGCAGGCGCTCGGCATTGCCTGGGATTCGCGCCCGAAAGGGCAAGGCGGCCAGCGCTGGTTTCATCTTTACCCCAAGGACACGCCCAAACCCGGCGAGATTCTCCACTGGACCGGCCGCGACCAGACCTGGAACTACCAGTGCGCCGAGTGCCATTCGACCGATCTGCGCAAGAATTACGACCTCGCCGGCAACCGTTACGCCACCGCCTGGGCGGAGATCAGCGTCGGCTGCGAGGCCTGCCACGGTCCCGGTTCCCGGCACGTGGAACAGGCGCGCGCCGGGAAGCCGATGGACGGCAACAAGGGTTTCCCGCTCAGCCTGACACGGGCTGCGGGCGCCTGGACGGTCAGGGACGGACAGCGCGGCATCGCCGAATGGACGGGGCCGGCGCGCGGCCACACGGAAGTCGAAGCCTGCGCCCGCTGCCACGCACGGCGCGGGGTGAGCGCCGATCCGTACACCTACGGCAAGCCGCTGCCCGACACCCACACGCCGGCGCTGTTGAGCGATTCCCTGTACTACGCCGACGGGCAGATTCAGGGCGAGGTGTTCGAGTACGCCTCCTTCCTGCAAAGCCGCATGCACCGGGTGGGGGTGACTTGCTCGGATTGCCACGAGCCGCACGGCATCAAGCTGCGCGCCGAGGGCAACGCCGTG
>DATDOO010000326.1:0-2195 GCA_035293245.1 Methylococcaceae bacterium | reverse complement strand
AGGTAGGAACGGTCGATCAGCCGCCCGACAAAGCCCCAGCCGGACGGCGTGTTGCGATAAACGTAGTCCAGGGTCGCGCCGGAATCGAAGCCGGCCTCGTGGCCTAGGCGCACGCCGCCGGACAGCCGGCCGACGCTGCGCAGCACCAGCCGCGCGCTGGCCCAATACAGTCCGCGCAGGCTGAACAGGGGCAGGGGGCGGGCCAGGGCGTCCGCTTCCCGGCGGGTCGGGCCGCGCCGGTCTGCATCGCCCAGTTCCACGCGCACGGGCGGCGCGTCGAACAGCCGCAGGATGAAGTCCCGCGCCTTGTCCATCGCCAGTTGCCTGTGCAGTTCGCCGAAAGTGTCGTGAAAGAAGTTTGCCAGCACGTGCCTTTCCTTGGCCGTCGCGCCCAGGTTCTCGAAGTAATCGTGCTGGGGGCCGAGATGCACCACCCAGTCCTGGCCGGAAATCAGCACCTGGGTGGGCACGACGCTGGCCTGGGCATCCGCCACCACGCGCTCCGCCGCCTCGTACAGCCCCAGCAGGATGTTCACTGAAATGGCGCGGGTGATGAGCGGGTCGCCGTCGTAGGAGCGTTGCCGCTCCGGGTCGCGGGTGAGAAGGCGCGACTTGACGTAGCTGCTCACGAAAAAATTGCCCCGCAACGCCTGCCACAGGCGCAGGGCGGGTATGGCCAGGGGCGCGTACAGCTTCACCCGGAAAGCGGGGGATGCCAGCACCATGCAGCGCACCTTGGGCGCGTAGTCATGCGCCCAGGCCGCCGCCAGCACCGCGCCCACGCTTTGCGCCACCACCGCCAGGTCTTGCGGCGCGATGCCATGAGCCTGGGCGATGTGGTCGGCGAAGGTCTGCACGTCCCGTACCGATTCGCCGATGCCGGGCGAATAGCCCCGCTCGCCCGGCGACAGGCCGTGGCCACGGGCATCCCAGGCGAAAAAGTCGAAATCGGGCAGATTCAGTCCGTCCACCAGATGCGCCATGCGGCCGGAATGCTCGTGGCCGCGGTGCAGGAGGATCACGCCGCCGCGCCGCGGCTGGGCGGTGGCGGGCCAGTGGCGGTAGAACAGCTCGACGCCGTCGTGGGTGGTGAATCGGCATTCTTCGGCGTGGCGTGTTTCGTCCATGGTGGTTCTCAAGGGTTGGGGGAAATTTCCGCCAGGCCGCCGCGGACGCGGTTGACGGTGTTGAGGCCGATGCCCGCCGCCGCCAGGGGCAGGATCCAGAAGCTCCAGGCCGGCAGGCTGCCGGCCAGCCCCAGCCACAGGCCCAGGGCGCCGAACAGCACGGCGCGGTCGCTCTTGCCCAGGGGGCCGTCATAGCGGCGTCCGGCGCCCACCGCCGGGCCCAGCGCCCCGGCCATTTCCGACAGGGCGGAGAGAAATGTCACCGCGCCGACGCTGGCCCAGCCGAACGGGGCTACGGCCACGAAAGGCAGGTATAGGGCGGCATCGGAGACCACGTCCGCCAGTTCGTTGAGATAGGCGCCCAGCGGCGATTTCTGGCCGAATTCCCGCGCCAGCATGCCGTCGACGGCATTTAAGGCCATGCGCAGGAACATCCAC
Organism: Methylococcaceae bacterium; assembly: GCA_035293245.1. Taxonomy (GTDB): domain Bacteria; phylum Pseudomonadota; class Gammaproteobacteria; order Methylococcales; family Methylococcaceae; genus DATDOO01. Next base: position 630 of record DATDOO010000326.1, on the reverse strand, counting down.
ACGGGCAGAAGGAGAAACAGGCGGGGCTCGCCCGCCAGTGCCAGCAGCGCGCCGAGCAGGCAGGAGACGCCCATCGCCGCCAGCGTGACGCCGTTGGCCGTCGCGCCGGCCGCGGCGAGCCGGGCCACCGTGGGCCGCAGCCATGCCTGGAAGCTTGGTTTTATCTGGTAAACACTGATCATGACCAGCTCTCCTTGAGTCGATGCGTCCCGCCCGGGAATTCCGCCTTTTTTCGGTGGAGTTCAACGGGTGTCGATCTTTCCATAATCCGGGCGCGGTTTGTAGACCAGCGGTATGTTTTATGGCGCTCGTTGGCGCGCCAAGCCGATATCCGTGCGAGCTATCTTTCGTGCAAGCTCTCCGGGGCGTGTTGAATCAAAGGGCTTAGGAAATACTCGATCACCCGCCGTCTGCCGGTTTTGATCTCCACGGTCACCGCCATGCCGGGTGCAAGATTCACGGTTTTGTCCTCGACCTGCATCGTTGCGCGCTCGGGACGGACGCGGGAGGAATAGATCAAGCCGCGTTTTTCGTCGTCGATGGCATCGTTGGACACCTGGACGATTTCGCCGTGGATTGTCCCGTATTTCGTGAACTGAAAAGTCTCGACCTTGATTTCGGCTTCCTGGC
>DATDOO010000325.1:0-14066 GCA_035293245.1 Methylococcaceae bacterium | reverse complement strand
CGGCGAATTTATGAACGTCTTCCATCGGAGAAGGGTTGTGTAGCATGCAAGAAACGGTCGGCTGATCCGTCTGGAAACGGGCGGGAGGATTGGCTGGACATTCGCGCCGAATCCTACCATATCCGGCCATGTCCGGAGCGGGCGCTCGGGATTCGTATATAATCCAACGGTTTTATGCTTTCGGGAGAGCCAGTGTGCGGAACATAATTTTCGGTGTTTTCTTGATGGGCGTCAGTTTGTTCTCGGTCGCGGCGGAACCCGCACCGGGGACGTCCGGGGAGGTGGTGGCCAAGCTCAACGCCACGCTCGTCGAAGTGATGAAAAATGCCAAGGCCCTCGGTTACCAGGGGCGATACGACGTGCTGGCGCCGGTGATGCTGGCCACGCACGACTTCGAATCCGTCTCCAAGATCGCCGTGGGCAAGCACTGGAAGACGCTCAGCGACGGACAGCAGGACACGCTGGTCAAAAAGCTTACCGAGTTCAGTATCGCCAGCTACGCCGCCCAGTTCGATTCGTACAGCGGCGAGGAATTCGTCTACCAGTCCGAACAGCCGGGCAAGAACGACCGGGTGACGGTGCACTACGTGCTGAAAGCCAAGGATGAGCCGGAGCACAAGTTCGCGTACACCCTGCAGCAGGTGAACGGTACATGGCGGATCATCAATACCGTCGTCGACGGTTTCAGCAATCTCGCTTCGATGAAAGCGCAGTACGAGCAGGTGATCGAGAGCGAGGGTTTCGACAGCCTCATCAAGAAACTGTCGGAAAAGATCGCCAATTATTCGAAAAGCCGCTCGGAGAAAAATTCCTGACCGGCGGCCGGAAAACAGCCACGAAAAAGGCGGCCTCGGCCGCCTTTTTCGTTTGTCTCCGGGGGGATTACCAGACCGGTTCGTAGTAGAACAGCAAATTCAGCCCGATGACCGTCATCATGCAGATGGACAGGAAGCCGCACGTGCGGCCCACCGGTGAAGCCAGGCGCAGTTCCAGCCAGCGCCCGGTCGCCATCAGCACGGCCAAAAGTCCCATGACGGTATGGGTGGACTGGATGAGGAATTCGGTTTTCAACTCGAATTCCGAGTGGGCGTGGGTGAGCAATAGGATGCCGCCGAACGCGCACAGCATCGGGAACAGGTAAATCAGCCGCTGGTGCAGGTTTTCCCTGGCGCGCGTCTTCACTTCCATGACGCCCAGTCCCAGCGCGAGGAAAGTAGCCATGCGGTGTTGCAGCACTTCGCCGTTGCCGAAGGTGCTTTCCCAGAACCCCATGGGCCCCATGGGCCAGGTTTCCGCGTCGCTGCGGAAGAACAGGAAAATGGCCAGGCCGACGAAACCGGCGGGCCAGTACTTCGCCCAGGGGAATCGGCGCGAATAGGACAGCATGGCGAGAATGCCCATGGTCGTCAGGAAGATTCCCGCCGTGTTGTGATTGAAGTTGGACCACTGGGCGCCGGCCACGGAGGGCACCTTGTTGACGATGGCGATCCGGCCGATTTCTCCGGCCATGAGTTCCGCGTGGCTGGGCGATTCCATCTCCGGGATGCGCGGCATGAACATCTGCGCCACCTCGACGGGCGTCGCCGTCAGGTTGGGAATATCCACCGCCGGAGGCTGCGACGACAGGGTGGCGGCCACGAACAGGATGCTGATCAGCACGAAGGATTCCGCCTCGATGAAAAACGGCGTTTTCGTGGTGACGTCCCGGGTGTCGCCGCGTTCTTTCCACGCCTTCCCGGAGCGGAAGTTGAGCCAGGCCAGGCCCAGGGCTACCGCCAGCAATATGACCTTGGTGATGACCAGACTACCGTAGCCGGTGCCGACCAGGCCATCCCAGGCGCCGACGTAAACCCAGGCCAGCACGCTGCCGCTGAGCAGGAGTCCGGCGACCGACCAGATGCCCAGGATCGAGAAGCGCGCCACGGCCTGGGGCCAGAACACCCACGCGGCAGGGTCCCGCTGGCTCAGGCGCCACAGGAGCACCAGTTGCGCCACGCCGCCGAACCACACGGCCGCCGCGAGTTGATGCAGCACGGTGATGGACATCAGCAATTCCCGGTATTCGAAGCGGCCGACGGCGTGCACCAGCCAGGCGCCGCAAACGATCAGCGCCACGCTCATCCCATAAAGGGTCTTCCAGGCGTTGGCGTCGCGGGGGTTGCGGGCAACCCGTCCGGCGGCCGCGCCCAGCGCGATGGCGAGGAGGATTCGCACCGTGCCGGCGATGAACTGGACCGTGCCGGCGTAGGCCAGCGGCAATTCGTCCAGGGTCGCGGCGATGACGATCCCCTTCATCACGATTTCGACGAGTTGGGTGATCGCCAGCGCCCAGGCGCTCCTGACCAGCAAGCGCAGGGCGATGCTATGGACGGAGGGCGGAGCGTCCGAGCTCGCGGGGCGCAGCACGCGCAGCGTCCACAATACGCTGCCGATGGCGATGCAGTAGGCGATCAGTTGCAGACCACCCATCAAATCGTCGAGAAAGTTGGCGATGCCTTGTATGTCTTGCATGGCGAATCTCCGTTAGGGGGCGACGCGGAAGCGCAGGACGTCCTCGGTGAGGTGGCCGTCTGCGGCGAAAACCTTGTATTTCAGTGCATAGTTGCCGGCTTCGAGGGCCGGTAGTTCGATGAGCAGCTCGCCGCGCTTCTTCCCGGCCTTGATCGGGACGGTGTGATGCACGTCGTTGCCGCTGACCAATTGCACCTTGGAGAGCGAAAACTCGATGGTGCTGTTGAAAAACAGCGCCACGGCGGTCGGTTGTCCCGGTTTGACGGGCTGCTCCTGGAGCGTATGCGCTGTGACCACGGCGTGGGCGTGAACGCTTCGGGCAGGGAGTGCCGCGAGGTACAGCGCCAGCAAGAAGAGAGGCCAACGGGGGAAAAGGATTCGGTGCATGGCGGTTTTCATGAGCGTTGGGTTAAGTTTTTCCAGAGTCGAACCTGTTCAGCCGCCCGCCTTGGCCTTGAGGGCATGGCCGGCGAGGTTCTTGCCCAGGTCCCAGATCGAGCCGGGCACCTTGTGGGTGTCGGCGACGACTTCGTCCATGGCGCGGACGATCCAGTCCTTGTCCTGTTCGCTGACGACCAGCGGCGGCAGGAATTTGACGACGTTCATCCCATGCCCCGCCACCTGGCTGAGGATGCGGTGATTCTTGAACAAGGGGATGGTGATCATTTGGCAGAACAGCCCCTTGTTGGCGGTTTCCAAGAGGCCCCAGGCCGTTTTCAGCGACAGGCTGCGCGGCGCGCCGAACTCGATGGCGATCATCAGGCCCTTGCCGCGTACTTCCTTGAGGAACTCGTATTTCGGGATGAGCGCCCGGAGTTCGGCGATCAGCGCCTCGCCGACGCGGGCGGCGTTGTCGATGAGCTTTTCCTCCTGCAGGGTCTGCAGGGTGGCGATGCCGGCCGCCATGGCCATGTTGTTCTTGGAGAAGGTCGAACCGTGCACCACGGCGCGATCCATGCGGTTGAACACCGCGTCCATGATGGGCTGCTTCATGGCCACCGCGCCGATGGGGATGAAGCCGCCCGACAGGGCCTTGGCCATCAGGATCATGTCCGGCTCGACGCCCCAGTGGTCGATGGACCACATCTTGCCGGTGCGCCCCAGGCCTGCCTGGATTTCGTCGGCGACGAACAGCGTGCCGTGTTTGGCACACAGGCGGGCGGCTTCCGGGAGGTAGTCGTCGTCGGGCAGGTTGACGCCTTTGCCCTGGATGGGTTCGACGAAGAAGGCCGCCACGTCCTTTTTGCTCAACGCCTGTTCCAGGGCGGCCAGGTCGTTGAACGGCACGGCATGGCAACCGGGCAGCAGCGGGCCGAATCCGTCGCGGAAAATCTTCTCGCCGTTGAGGGACAGCGCGCCCAGGGTCAGGCCGTGGAAGGCGTGCTCGCAGTGGAGGATTTTCTCGCGCTTGGTGGTGTAGCGGGCGAACTTGATCGCCCCCTCCACCGCTTCGGCGCCGGAGTTGCAGAAGAAGGCGCGGTTGATGTCGCCGGGGCAGACGTCGAGGATGGCCTCCGCCAGCAGGCCGGACAGCAGCGATACGTCCATCTGCACCAGGTCGGGCATTTCCCCGTGCAGGACTTCGTCCAGGGCGGCAACGACGGCGGGATGGTTGCGGCCCAGGGCGAACACGCCGAAGCCGCTGAGCAGGTCGAGATATTGCCGGCCGTCCTTGTCGAACAGGTAAGGGCCTTGCGCTTTGGTATAAAGCCGGTCGTAGCCGATGGTCTTGAGCATCCGCACCATCTGGCCGTTGAGGAAGCGGTCGTGCAGGTCGAAGTTTTCGCCGTGCCGCTCGCTGAGGAGTTCCGCGATGCTTTTCGCCATGTGGTTCCAGTTTCTCCGCAAAGTTGGGCAAATCAGGGTTCGACGGGGGCGGGGCGGGGCCCGTTCCGCCCCAGTTCGCTGAACGCCGGCAGCACCACCAGCGCGCACAGCAAGGTCAACATCAGGCCGACGGCCAGCAACTGGCCCATGCTCGCCGTACCGGCGTGGGGTGTGAACGCCAGGCTGCTGAAGCTGAACACCGTGGTGAGCGCCGAATAGAACACGCCCTGGGCTTCGCTGGTGGTGAGCAGGTTTTCCTCGCCTCCCGAGGTGTGCAGGTAATGCAGCCGGTGGGCCATGTGGATGCCGCTGTCCACGCCCAGGCCGAACAGCAGGGGCAGGGCGATGATGTTGGCGAAATTGAAGGGAATCTTGAACAGCACGGTCGCCGCGGCCGTGAACATGCCGGCCAGGAGGAGTGGGAGCAACACCAGCAAGGTGTCGCGCAAGTTGCGCAGGATGACGAGCAACAACACGGCGATGGCGACCAGGGCAATGCCAAACGCCTGCTGGAACGCGCGCACTACTTCGTTCATGGATTCCAGGTAGGTGACCGGCAGGTCGGTGACGTTGGGGTCCACCTGTTGCGCCTGGGCAATAAATTCCTTCAGGGCATCCTGGTCGTTGAGGTCTTTCTTCGGAAAGATTTGCAGGCGGTACACGCCGGAACCGCTCAGCCAGCGCAGTTTCAAGTCATCCGGCAAGCCCGCCAGGGTGATTTTTTCCGCTTCCAGGCTGTCGCGCAATTGGCCGATGGCATCGGGAAGTGACGCGAGCAGGGCGGTTTGCAGGGTTGCGAGGCGCGTTTGGCGCGTCGCTTCGTCCAGCGTGTCGAGATGGGCCAGGAAAGTGTCCAGACTGTCGCGGAAAACGGTCAGCGCGGCCAGATCGGATTCGGCGCGCGGCTTGCCGAGCCCTTCCGTCGCCGCTTGGCGCAAGCGCTCCAGCGTTGCCTGTTCCGGTTGTCCCTGGAGTTCGGTGGGAAAATCGCCCAGTTGCACGCCGAGCACGAGGCCCATTTCCTCGATCAAGGCGAGCTTTTCCTCCTGCTGGGCGGGGACGTAGTCCAGGACGGTCGTGACCTTGTCCACGGTGGGCAGTTGCTCGAAGCGGCGTTTTTTCTCCAGGGCCGCCGCCTCGCTGTCGGCGAGCGCGGCGAGCGTCATGGGCGATGTGTCGCGGGATTTGAGCAGGTCCTTGAAGGTCTTGACCGATTCGCTGTCCGGGTCGCGCAGGTTGATGGGGTTGAAGTCCACTTCCACCTTGAGCAGCAGGCCGGCGGCGCCGAGGCTGGCGATCACGGTAACGACGCGGATTTTCCGTGCCTGGCGCAACGGCCAGTTGCCGAGCAGCGCATGCAGCCAGCGGGACTCCCTCTTGGGCCTTCCCGGTTTCGGGCGCAACGGCAGCACCTTGATGATGGCCGGCAGCACTGTGAACGTGGTGAGGAGGGCGATGAACATGCTCACGCCGGCGATCACGCCCAGTTCCGAGACGCCGACGTAGTTGGTGGGGATGAAGGCGAACAGGCCGATGGCGGCGGTGAGGGTGCAGAGAATCAGCGCCGAACCGGTGGAGAGCAGGGTCTCCAGCAGCGCCTCGCGTTGGCCGAAGCCGCGCAGGATCAGTTCGCGGTAACGCAGGCAGAAATGCGAGGAATAGGCGTCGCCCATGCCGATGAACAGCACGGCGAAGGCGATGGAGATCAGGTTGAGATGGCCGATGGAGATGGTGGCGAAATACAGCGAAAAGATCAGCCCCATCGTCAGGGTGAGGAAGGTGGCGAACATCAGCCGGAACGAGCGGTAGCCGATGTAGAGCGTGATGCACACCAGCAGCATGGAGACGGCGCTGGCGACTTGCATGCCGTTACTGATGCTGTCCAGTTCCTCGTGCTCCAGCACCACTTCGCCGGTCATGCGTACGCCCAGCTTGCCGAAGCGTCCGTCGCCGGCTTCGGCAGCGTAGCGGTGGGCGGATTCGATGGCCTGTTCCGCCGCCAGCATGGCACTGTAATTAAAGTGGGGGCGGAAAACGATGAAGCGCTGGGTGACGCCCACGCCGCTTTTCTGGTCCAGCATCAGCTCCTGCCAGGACAGTTGCGGCGCATCGCCTGCCCGGACGCGGTTGAACACGGTTTGAACCTTGCCGAGCAGGGGATTCAGATCCAGCGGCAATTCGTCGCCGGAGAGCTTGAGCGCGTCGCCCAGCAAGCCGAGAAAGCCGTCCAGGCTGGGATTTTGCCCCAGCCGGCCGATGAAGGGCTGGGCGTTGGCGAGCTGCGACGAGAGTTTTTCCAGGTCGGGCAAGTCGCTGTAAAGGAGGCCGTTTTTCCGGAAGAAGGCGTCCTCGCCCGGAATGTACACCGAGGCGACCTGCGCGTCCTGGCTCAGCCGTTCGCCGAGGAAACGGACCGCCGCGCGGGTCTGTTCCGGCGTTTCGCCGTCCACCACCAGCAGAACGGTGTTGGCGTCCTGGGGAAAGGCCCTCTCCAGCTTCAGCCGGTTCTGCTGAAACGGCAGTTCGATGGAGATCATGTCGGCGGTGTCGGTGTCGACCGTCAGATGCTCCATGGTGTACAGGGTGCAATAGGCGCTGAGCACGATGGCCAAAAGCAACACCAGCCAGGGGTGGTTGAGGATTTCGGCTTCCCACCAGGAAATGAAGCGCGTGAGGCGTCTGGAGATTGGGGCGCTCATTGGGCAGGGGCGGGAAGCAGGAAGTCCGGGGCGACGCCGTGCACTCCCCGCAAGGCGGCGAGGGCGGCGCTGAAATGCATGCCGAGACGGATCAGGGCCGGCAGTTCGCCGGGGCGGGCGCACAAAGCCAGCAGCAGGCGGCGTAGGTCGACCTTGCCGTCGGCATTCATGGCGTGCAGCACGGTGGAAGGGACCGCCATCTCGGCCGGGTCGGCCACGGCGCGGATGGCGACAAAGGGCTTGTTTGCGGCGCGGGCGGCGCGGGCGACGGCGGCGCTTTCCATGTCCACGGCATGCGCGCCGCTGCGCGTGGCGAGGGCACGTTTGTTTTCTACAGTGGCGACGATGGATCGGCTTTCGGCCAGATCGCCGCTGCCATAGGAAATTTTCGCCGCGGCGAGTGCGGCGCCCAGGCGTCGGTGCCAGTCCCGGTCGGCTTCCAGCGCGGCGCCGTCGCAGCCGATGACCCGCCCGGGCAGCAACAGGGCCCCGGGGCGAAGGGACGGATGCAAGGCGGCGGCGCAGCCCCAACTAATCAGGCCGTCGGCACCCGCTTCGAGCAGGCGCTCGGCGGCGCGGCGGGCGTTGTCCGGCCCCGCGCCGCCGACCAGCACGCTGGCACCGCCGACGCGGACGGGGTCGTTTCCGCGCGTAAGCCTCAGTCCCAGGCTGCGGCTTTCTTCCGGCAAGGCGACGATCAGTCCGGCTCCGCTCACGCCGTCGCCGCGAGCGTGTTGCGGTAGCTCGCCAACGCCCACAACGGGAAGAATTTGTCGTAGCCGTGGTACTTCAGGTAGAAGACGCGGGGGAAGCCCGGTGCGTTGTAGTCCTCGTCGCGCCATACGCCATCGACGCGCTGGGTGCGCAGTAAATAATCGACGCCGGCGCGTACTTCCGGGGAGTCGCCTTCGCTCGCGGTTAGCAGGGAAATCACCGCCAGCGCGGTGTGGAAGGCCATGCTGGTGTGGAACTGGCCGCGGGTGGCCGGGTCGTGATAGCTCCAGTTGCTCTCGCCCCAGCCGCCGTCGGGCCGCTGGACGCTCTTCAGCCAGGCGACGGCCTTGCGCACGCGCGGGTCGTCCTTGGGTACGCCGGCTTCTTTCAACGCAAACATGACCGACCAGACGCCGTAAATGTAATTGGTGCCCCAACGTCCGTACCAGGAGCCGTCCGTTTCCTGCTCGTCGAACAGGTAGTTCAGGCACTGATCCAGCGCTGGTTTCAGTTCCGGATGGCGGTCGGTCAGCAGGGCCATGAACCAGGCGCAACGGCCCGACACGTCCGCGGTGGGCGGGTCGAGCAGGGCGCCGTGGTCGGCGAAGGGAATCTGGTTCAAATAATAAAATTCATTGTTGCGGTCGAAGGCGCCGAAGCCGCCGTTATTCGACTGCATGGCCGCGATCCATTGCGCGGCGCGCTCGACGTTTTCCGCGTAGCGCGGATCTTTGGCCTGCTCCAGGGCGACGGCGACCACCGCGCTGTCGTCCACGTCCGGGTAGTAGCTGTTGCCGAACTGGAAAGCCCAGCCGCCGCCCGGAGTGCCCGGCGGGCAGTTGATCTGCCAGTCGCCCGGCTCGTCTTTCAACTGCTTGCTGCACAGCCAGTCCAGACCCTTGAACGAAGCGAGCTTCGTCTTGCGGTCGGTTTCCGTCTTGTTGACTTCCTGCAGGGCCAGGACGCTCAGCGCCGTGTCCCACACCGGCGACACGCAGGGCTGGCAATAGGCGTGGTCGTCCTTGAACACCAGCAGCTTTTCCATGGCGCGCTTGGCGGTTGTCCGGCGCGGATCGTCGGCAGGGACGCCGAGAATATCCAGCGCTTCATAGGCATTGGCCATCGCCGGGAAGATCCCGCCCAGGCCGTCCTCGCCGTTGAGGCGTTCTTCGAACCAGGCTTGCGCCTTGGCGATGGCTTTCCGGCGGATGCGCTTGGGAATGAAACGCTCCAACTGGAAGCCAAGCCGCTCCAGTTTCAGCACCGTCTTGCCCAGCGGGGTCTTGACGTGGTCGAAGTAGTTCTTTTCCTCCCACGGCGGGGTAAGGAACAGTTCGCGGATGTGGACGCCGCGCGGATTGCGCGCCTTGACCTTCAGGCTGCACAGGATGGACAGCGGCACCATCACCGTGCGCGACCAGTAGGACACCTTGTCCAGGTGGAACGGGAACCACTTGGGGATGAGCATGATTTCCACGGGAACGAACGGCGCGGCGCGCCACGGCACCTGCTCGAACATGGCCAGCATGATGCGCGTGAACACGTTGGCCTTGGCCGCGCCGCCTTGGGCCAGCAGCCATTCGCGGGCTTTTTTCATGTGCGGCGCGTCGATGTCGTCGCCGGTCATTTTCAGGGCGTAGTACGCCTTGACCGAGCAACTGATGTCGCCGGCGCCGCCGTGGTACAGCGGCCAGCTGCCGTCCTCGTTCTGGCGCATGCGGATGTAACGGGCGATCTTCACCTGCAACCCTTCGTCGATTTCATCCATGTAGTGCATCATCAGGATGTACTCGGACGGGATGGTGCAGTCCGCTTCCAGTTCGAATACCCAGTAGCCTTCTTCGTGCTGCAGCGACAGGAGTTTGTCGCGCGCACGGGCGATGGCCTGTTCCAGCCGGGCGGCGGCGGTTTGCGGCAGGGTGGCGGATTCCAGGTCCAGGGTGTCCATGCGGAGCGATGCGGTTTTAGCGTGTAACATCGTGAATGATCTCCCTTTTTAAGCAGCGGGGGTGCGGTCGGGTGAAGCGATCGTCGGCGGTTCCACCGGCTGCCGCGTGTGCGGCAGGCCGAGGCTGGCCAGGTTGAAGAGCAGTTTGAGCAGAAAATCGTGACGGCGTGCCAGCCGCGAGGCGAGGATGGTTGCCTTGACGCTGCGGCGGCTGATTTTCACCTGTGCCGAAGCGCTGAAGTCCGGGTGCGCAGCGATCTTGCGCAGCGTCAGCACCGCCATGCCCAGCGCCCAGAGGCAGAATTCGCGGATGCCCGTTTCGTGCGCCGGGATCATCAGCGTGTACTCCAGGGCGTTGCGCAGGTGGCCGTGCGCGATGCCCACCAGTTCCAGGAGACCTTCGCGGAATTCGGCGCGGTCGTGGCCGGTGGGCAGGCCGCGCAACTCGAAGCTGGCGTCGAACGCGGCTTGCGGCAGCCAGCAGACGCCGCGGCTGGCATCGTCCCAGATGTCCTTGAGGATGTTGGTCATTTGCAGGCCCTGGCCGAAGGAAACGGCCAGCCGCAACATTTCTTCGCGGCGGGGGGCGAGCTCAGGCAAGTAATGGCAAAACAGGCGGGTGAGCATTTCCCCGACGCAACCGGCGACGAAGTAACAATAGCGGTCCATTTCCGCCATGTCCTTGAGGCCGCCGGAGAGATCCTGGTCCTGGAATTCCGCCATGCCCTTGCCCATGATCGCCACGCAGTCGGCGAGAGCCTGGACTTGCGGGTCGGCGAGTCCATGGGTAATGGCGATGACGCGCGGCACTTCGCGGATCAGTTCGTGCTCGGCGGGCAGGGTGCGCTCCGAAAGCAGCGGCGCCAGGCGGGCACTGAATGCGGCCGAGTCGGCGCGCCCGCGGACCACATCGATGAACTCCCGGCAGAAGGCGCGCTTTTGCGCGGAGTCGAGCGTCGCTTCGTCCTCGATGGTATCGACGATGCGGCACAGGAGGTAAGCATTGGCGACTGCCGCGTACAGGCGCGGCGGCAATTGCGGGATGGTCAGGGCAAAGGTGCGCGATACGCCTTCCAGCAGATGGGACTGGAGAGCATTGTCTGCCGCCGGGTCGGATGTGACGGTCTGGCGTCCTGTCATGCTCACGGTGTTTTTCCGTCGCCGGGAATAGTCAGTGTTATGTTGTTTCAGTACAACAGGTCTCGCGTTGCTCGGCATCTTTACGCAGCTCCAGATTAAGGTCTGAAAAACTCGACAAAAGCGCCCGCTATTTGTTGGGTATTTTACACAAAATTTGTTTTTTTGCGAATTTTTGTTAAATTTTACCCAGGAAAAGACGAGGGGTTGTTGTGATATTGCAACTTCGTCTTGCTAGGATCGGGGACGAAAGGCGTGTGCCCCGGTGTTCTTCACCCTTGACGGCCGGATTCGGCGGGAGATAAGCAAATGGGCGTTCCATTGCGGCAGCAGGTCAGCGTAGCTACTTATTTGGTTAAGCAAAAACTCATGGGGGTGGAAAAATTTCCTTTGGTGTTGATGCTCGAGCCCCTTTTCCGCTGCAACCTCGCCTGCGCCGGTTGCGGCAAGATCGACTACCCGGATGACATCCTCAACAAGCGCCTGAGTGTAGAGGACGCCTTGGCGGCAGTGGACGACTGCGGCGCGCCGATCGTCTCCATCGCGGGCGGCGAACCTCTGCTGCACAAGGAGTTGCCGAAGATCGTCGAAGGGATGATCGCGCGCAAGAAATACATTTATCTGTGCACCAACGCCCTGCTTTTGAAAAAGCGCATGGGCGATTTCACGCCGTCCCCGTACCTGAATTTTTCCATCCACCTCGACGGCCTGCAGGAGCGCCACGATGCTTCCGTGTGCCAGGACGGGGTGTTCGAGCGCGCCGTCGAGGTCGTCAAGCTGGCGCTGGAGAAGGGCTTCCGGGTCACGGTGAACTGCACCCTGTTCCAGGGTGAAACCGCGGAAGAAGTCGCCCGGTTCATGGATTACGTCCGGGAACTCGGCGTCGAGGGCGTGACCATGTCTCCAGGGTTCAGTTACGAACGGGCGCCGCAGCAAGGGATATTCATCGCCAATCGCGACACCAAGGAACTGTTCCGCGGTATCTTCCGTCTGGGCAAGGGCAAGAAGTGGCCTTTCAACCATTCGAGTCTCTACCTGGATTTTCTCGCCGGCAACCAGGCCTATAACTGCACGCCGTGGGGCAATCCGACCCGCAACGTGTTCGGCTGGCAGAAGCCCTGTTACCTGCTTTCGGACGAGGGCTACGCCCCCACCTTCAAGGCGCTGCTGGCCGATACGCCGTGGCACAAGTACGGCAATTCCAAAAACCCCAAGTGCGCCAACTGCATGGCGCATTGCGGGTATGAGGCGACCGCGGTGAAGGACGCCATGAAAAATCCGCTCAAGGCGGCGTGGACTTCCCTGCGCGGACCGCGCATCGAAGGGCCGATGGTACCCGAGGCGCCGCTGCCGGAGCCGGTCATGGCTTCCGTGCCGCAGGTCGCATCCCTGGAAATCGGAGCCGAAGCGGCCAAGTAAGCGGATGGCAACATGGAAGTTCTGGGTCTCTCCTGGCCAGCCGTCGCCGTCACCGCAGTCTGGCTGGCCATCCTGCTGGTGCCCTGGCAGCCGTGGCGCAACCGTGAAGTCCTGGAAGCCGAGCCGGGCGCGCCTGAAGACCTCTCCGACGTCACGGTGCTGATTCCGGCCCGCGACGAAGCAGCGGTCATCGGCACGACGCTCGCCGCGCTGGCGGAACAGGGCGAGAACCTCCAGGTGGTCGTGGTGGACGACGCTTCCAGCGACGGCACCGGAGATATCGCCCGCAACTTCGCCGGGCTGGAGATTACGGTCGTGCAGAGCCAGCCCTTGCAGGAAGGGTGGAGCGGCAAGCTGTGGGCGCTGGAGCAGGGACGGCGGCAAGTGAAGACGCCCCTGACCTTGTTGCTGGACGCGGACATTCAACTCCGTCCGGGGCTGATCGCCGCCATCCGGCGGCAGCGACGCGAGAAGAACGTTGCGTTCCTATCGCTGATGGCTTCGCTGCGCATGGAGAATTTCTGGGAAAAGCTCTTGTTGCCGGCGTTCGTGTATTTCTTCAAGCTGCTCTATCCCTTCGCCCTGGCCAATTCCTCCTCGCGCCGTTTCGCCGCGGCGGCGGGCGGCTGCATCCTGGTGGACACCCGCCTGCTTGCGGAAATCGGCGGATTCGACGCCATTCGCGGTGCGCTGATCGACGATTGCGCCCTCGCCCACGCCGTCAAGAAGGCCGGATACCGAACCTGGATGGGCTTGTCGCGCGGCGTGGTCAGCCTGCGGCGCCAGGAGCGCCTGGCGGACGTGTGGAACATGGTGGCGCGCACCGCGTTCACGCAGTTGCGCTATTCCGTGGCGCTACTCTTCCTGTGCACCGGCCTGATGACTGTCCTGTTCTGGCTGCCGCTGCTCGGGCTGTTCGGCGACCTTGGCTACGCTTTTGCGTTTGCCGGCATGACGCTTTCCTTTGTGCCCACTTTGGGTTTTTACGGGCTCAGCCTTTTTTGGGCGCTGTTCCTGCCGCTGACCGCCGGCTTGTACCTGGCCATGACCTGGAGTTCCGCCCTGCGCTACTGGCGCGGCGAGCGCAGCCGCTGGAAGGGCCGGGTGTACCGCTAAGTCTTCGGGGCTGGTGAGAATGAAGCCCTGCACTTTCAGGTTCTTCCCCCAGGCCGCCCAGTGGCCGGTGGCGAAGTCCGCTTTCCGGTCGCGCGGGTTGTAAGTCACCCAGGCGTCTTCTTCCAGATGGCAGCGGCGGTCGTAGTTGGTGTGCGAGACCCGCAACCGGTAGGTGCCGTCCGGTTTCGCGCAGACTTCCTCCACATACAGCGTATGCCCCGTCGGCATGTTGTGGACGTGGTTGCTGTCCACGGCCATGAGCGCGCCGGCCCTGGGGATGGGCGAAGTCGCGCCGCGCTTCTCCTCGCACCGGAACCATTGGACGGGACTGGTATTGCCCAGGCGGCAGGTGGTGCTTTGCGTCCGGCAGCGCGCATACGGAATGCTCTGCGGTTGGCATAGACCGCCGCCCCGTTTGCCGCCGGCAGGCGCGTGGCTGAAACACGCACCGCGCTCGCGTTCTTGAGCCACCGCTTCACAGCCCGGCGTGACGTTTTTCTGTACGCTGGCGGTCTGTTCGCCGGTGCGAACGGCCGGGATTTCCGGTTTTTCGGCTTTTGCCGCGGGTTGCAGCGCCGGTACCGAGGTGCCGCACGCTGTCAGGGAAAGCAGAAAAACCAGGGCGATCAGTATCGGGAGCAAGGGACGATCAACGAAAGTTTTCATGCGGAACGCTTGAATCCGGTGGCCAGGAG
>DATDOO010000324.1:0-2500 GCA_035293245.1 Methylococcaceae bacterium | reverse complement strand
ATCATGGCGAGGGTGGTCATGAGGATGGGACGCAGGCGCACGGCTCCCGCTTCGAGGATCGCCTCGCGCCTCGGCAGCCCCGCGGCGACGCCCCGGTTGGCGAAGTCCACCAGCAGGATGGCGTTCTTGGCCACCAGGCCCATCAGCAGGATGAAGCCGATGACGGAGAACAGGTTGAGCGTGCTCCCGCCCAGCCACAAGCCCGGCAACACGCCGGCCAGGGACAGGGGCAGCGCCAGCATGATGCCCAGGGGCTGGGTAAAACTGCCGAACTGGGAAGCCAGGACGAGATACAGGAACACCACCGCAAGGGACAGGGCGGAGGCGGCTTCCGCGGCGCTTTCCTGCATGTCGCGGCTGGCCCCGGCCATCGCGAAGCGGTAGCCCGGCGGGGTGTCGATGCCGGCCAGGACGGCGCGCAGATCGCGCGCCGCATCCCCGGCGGCGCGGCCGGCCACGTTGGCCGTGACCAGGACCTCCCGCTGGAGATCCTTGCGCTCGATGCGCGCCGGCCCCGGCGTCGCGGCGAAATCCGCCACCTGGCGCAGCGGCACCATCAGCGGGTTGCCGGACCCATCCAGGCGTGCGCCGGCCACATACAGCCGCTCCAGGTCCGCCGCGCTGTGGCGTTCCCCCGGCGGCAGGCGCACGTCGACGTCGTAGCTTTCCCCGTCCGGCCCCTTCCAGGCGCCGGCGATTTCGCCGGCCAGCAAAGGCCGCACGGCGGCGGCGACCGCCGCGACGCCCAGCCCCAAGTCGCTGGCCCGCTCCCGGTTGACGCGCACTTCGACGGCCGGCCGGGTCGCCTTGAGGCTGGAATCCAGGTCCACCACGCCGGGAATGCGCCCCAGGCCGGCAAGGAGTCGGCCGGCGAGATTTTCCAGCACCGGGCCCTCCCGGCCCTGCACGCTCACCTGCAAGGGCTTGCTGCGCCCCACCGCCGAGTGGGCGCCCACATGCACGACCTTGAGCCCGGCGATGCGCGACAGCCGCTCGCGAAACGGCTGCTGCAGTTCCTTTTGGGAAAGGCGGCGCGCGCCGCGTTCCTGGAGCGCGGCGAACAGGGTGGCGGCGTTCCTGCCCAGGGCGGTGCCGGCGTTGAGGACGGCGTAGGTGGCGGCGACTTCGGGAAATTCGCGCAGCGCCCCCTCGGCCTGGCGAATTTTGCTTTGCGTGAACTCCAGGGACGAACCGGCGGGAGTCTCCACGGCGACGGCGATCTCGTTGAGATCCGCTTCCGGCACGAACTCGGTGCCGATGCGGGGCAGCAGCGGAAAGCCGGCGAAGAATCCCAGACAGGCGATGGCGAGCACCGCCTTGCGGTGGGCCAGGCCCCAGTCCAGCACCGTGCGGTACGCTCCCGCCAGCCGGCCCTCTGGGTCGGCCCGGTGCGCGGCCGGGTCGTGCCAGACGCTCGACAGCATGGGGTCCAGGGTAAAACTTACCAACATGGAAATGAGCACCGCCACGGCGACGGTGACGCCGAACGGCTGCAGGAAGCGTCCGGCCATGCCGTCCATGAACGCCACCGGCAGGAACACGGCCACGATGGCGGAGGTGGTGGCCAGCACCGCCAGGCCGATTTCCCGCGTGCCTTCCAGGGCCGCCTGGCGCGGGGTCTTGCCCATGGCCAGGTGGCGGCTGATGTTGTCGCGCACCACGATGGCGTCGTCGATGAGCAGGCCGACGCACAGGGAAAGCGCCATCAGCGTCACCTTGTTGAGCGAATAGCCGAAGGCGTGCAGCGCGAAAAACGTGCCCATGACCGCGATGGGCAGCGTCAGCCCGGTAATGACCGCGCTGCGCCAGGAATTCAGCAGCAGGAACACGATGAGCAGGGTGAGCGCGCCCCCTTCCAGCAGGGTGCGCTGCAGGTCGGCGACCGACTGGCGGATACCGGTGGACGTGTCGCGCACCACGCGCAGTTCCATGCCCGCCGGCAGCCGGGACTGGAGTTCCGCCACGCGCCGGCGGACCTGTTCCGCCACCTCAAGGGTATTCGCCCCCTGCGCCTTAAGGATGTCCAGGCCCACGGCGCGCCTGCCGTCCACCAGGGCGATGCTCTCCGCCGCCGCCTGTCCGTCCCGCACCGCGGCCACCTGGGACAGGTAGACCGGCTCGCCGCCGCGCCGGGCGACGATGAGGCGCCCGAACTCCAGGGGCTCGGCGATGCGCCCCCGAACCTGCACCGGTTGCTCGCTGTCGCGGGAGACGATGCTGCCCGCGGGCAGGTCCCGGTTTTCGCTGCGGATGGCGGCGATCACTTCGTCGACGCCCACCTGGAGCGCCAGGAGTTGCTCCGGCTGGAGCAGAATCTGGATTTCCCGCCGGGTGCCGCCCACCGGCACCACGCGGCCCACGCCGGGCAAATTTTCCAGTTCGCGCTTGACGGTGCGTTCCGCGAAGGTGGTCGATTCCCGGGAACCGGCGTGCTCGCCGAGCACGGCCAGGGACAGGATCGGCAAGTCGTCGGGATCGAAGCGGGAAACCGACGGTTCCT
>DATDOO010000323.1:0-5637 GCA_035293245.1 Methylococcaceae bacterium | reverse complement strand
GTCGGCCGGTCGGCCCTTTGCCGCGCCTCGCGGTGCCGGTTCCAGGCGCCGATGAAATTGGCCAGCAGAACCAGCAAGGCCAGGCCGTAGGAGATCCAGACGTAGAAGGCGTAACCGCCCATCCGGAAAAAGTCGGACGCTGTCATTCGGTGCAATCGGGTCGCGAATCGAGAGAAGAACTCTAGCACAGTAATGGGGTTAGGGGACGGTTTGGCGGGCGGTTCGATGGCTCCGGAAAGTTCCTGCGACGTTCAAAATTCCCGCAAGCCGATATGCACGCGAATGTCGCTGAGTAGCCAATCTCGATTTCGGTATCTGCGATGACGGCAAGTTCGTTCATGGCGGATCAAAAATCGCAGTCGCAATCGTCGCCGAAAAGTCCGAACAGGATGGAGATGCCAGACACCCCAGGCCACTCCAGCAAAAACACCGGACCGTGGCGCATCTGTGGGGTGGCGCTTTGTCAGTCAATGCCGATCCCCCCTTTATCTATGCCGATTAACACATTAGGTACAGCCCAGGCGTCTCAAATACTGCGCCTGACGGACTGCGCCGAACGACTGTGAAAATACTCTTGCGGCAGTCCCTTGCCAGCGAAATCGATGACGTCCCACAGGGGGCCAATGCGGGGGTCTGCCTCCAATTGTTGCAGGACATGGCTTGCCGCCGCCACCTGATCCAGATAGCGCCTGGCGATCCCGTGCGTTTGGATTAACGCCGCCAAGTCTTGCAGGCGCGGAGCCAGCACCCGATCAAGTCTCGGCAACCCATGGGCAATAACCAGGCCGGCGGGGTCATAGTCAACGAAGGCATAAACCGGCAGGGCCGTGTTCTCGATCAGAGCACGAATGGCATCGGCCCGTGCGCCCCCTTGAGTATCCCCGCGATAAAGCACTAGCGGCTCGCAAGCCGCTAGATCGCCCATCACGTCCACACCAACGTTATGGATGTCGTCGAAGGTCTGGAGGTTTTCGATGACCAGCAGGGCATCGTGGCCGATTTCATGCCCGAGCACCGCATCCAGATCCAGGCCAAGATCGGCGCGAAGCGGCAGAGTCCATCGACCGCCGGCCACCCGCAGAGCCCGCTCGGGAAAGGTTTTCAGCCTTAGCCGACCGGCCCCTACCGAACGGCCGGCGAACTTTTCGTCATGAGCGAGCCGAAGGCTTTGCGCTCGACCGAGGTACTTCCAGCTCTCCGAGGTAGTCGTGGCTGGGTCTATGCCCATTTCGCCCTGGAGGATCCGGCCGATTTCCTTCTTGTCCTCTTCCGTGAATATCAGGGATGCGCCCTGTCTCATCCCCAGGTTGTATTCGGTGCAGAAGGCGCTGATTGAGCGTCCCGGCGAGAACCGGCTTTCCTGTGAGTGAAATATGCGCAGCAACGTATTGATGAGTCGCTTGTCCATCACGCCGGCTCCACGAGCACGTCGCTGACAACGACATTGCCGCTGAATATGGGATCAGACATTTCTTCGGCGACCACGACGATACCGAGTTCCCGTTTCTTCCTCGGCCCCAAATCCTCCAGCACGCACTGCAACCAGACGGAAACGCCCATGCCGCCCAGTTCAGCGGGGTGTGCGCGATACCACTCCAGGGCGGATGTACGGAGATTCTCGGCTTTACAGGTCGCTATGAGACCGTCGATAGCTTGCTGGTAGGGCCGGCTCTGAAGCAGCACGCTGGGGGCCGGATCTTCTTCGAGCAGGCTTCCTCGCGGACGTTCGACTGGCAGACGCAGTACCGGCGGAGCAATATCCCCCGCCAGGTCGGCGAGAACATCGGTGTATTCCGGGTCGCGTACCCATGGGTGGCTGCATATCGGGATGCCGGGTGCCCTGAGTAGCCATGGCTGCGGATGTGCGGCTTCGTCCCATTCCTGCGGCTCATAGACCGGATGGCGCTCCAGATAGAGCCAGAGGCTGCGCACCCGGCGGGTGCGATCCTCGATTTCGCGGAACTCGAACAAGTAATGCTTCAGGATTTCCAGGATGTCGCTCAGGTTCTGCCGGAACGATGGGAGCCTTTCCTGCAACTGCGCGCGGAACATCACGGCAATATTGGCGAATGCGCCTTGAGTCTGTATCCGCTCGCCCAGGTCGGAAAGGGTAAAGAGTTCTATCGCCCGTACCACCTTCTCCGTGCGGCCGATGTAATAGCCGTTTTGTCGCTTCTTCTCGGCCAGCGTACTCACCGCCGCGAAGCGGTTTTCCACCAGGGTTCTGAGATGCGCCAGATCGGCGGCGAGGTTGTCGGAAATTTCGTAGATGGACTGGCGAATCTCGTCTTCCAGCCGCTCGCGGTCTTCCGCTCGTCCTTCATGAGCCGCATCGAACAGGGCATCGGTCAGCTGCTCCATGCGCTCGAAAGCGACGCCCAGATCGGAACCTATGCCATATAGCCGTTCGATGTTGAGGGCGGCATCGAGGAAACGGCGCAGCGTGGTGTGCAGGGTGTAAGCATCCTCACCCCGCGGGATGAGGACTTTGTGCTGTTGCAGCAGTTCGATGCCCCGTGCGTTGTCCTCATCCTTGATCAACTCGCCGCTGTAGTAAGCATGGGAAACCAGCGGCTGGTGGTTGGCCAGACGGCCGATCAGGTGCTTTACGCCGTCGCGGCTCAAAACAGCCTCCCGGTCTCGCCTTCGGTTTCCTGATCCTGGGCCTCGCGGATGGCTTGTTCGTTTTCGGCGAGGAAATCCGCCACCTCATAGAAGTAATCGATCTTGCCGGTCACCTCAAAGCGATCACCCTGCCGATCCGGGACCAGGTAGCCACTCTTCACCATTTGCTGCAACAACCGATCCAAGAGCGTGCGCAGGCTGGCATCGCTGGAAGCGAATTCCTTCCCCAGGGCGGCAAAGCCCCGCAACATCTCGCCCAGATGCGAGTTTTCCGAAATATGCAGCAGCGTTTTCGGGAAGTCGATCACATCGCCTGCGCCGAGTGTGCGGTCGGCGCGTTGGGCCTGCATGATCAGGTTGAGGAAGCCCAGCACTGGCCGCAGCTCATGTTTCACCTCCTTGAACAGGGCGCGAATTTCCGTCCGCTCGCGCGGACCGATCACCCGGTGAGCGGCGTAATAGGCCTCTCCGTGGGCAGTGCTGGAAAGGCGCCGGCCGATCTGGGTCAGGTAACCATCCACCTGCCGACGAGTAGCTTCGTCGTCAAGGTAGGAAAAAAGATCGGGATAGGCCGTGCGGCAGATAAACACCCCTTCCAGCAGCTTGACGACCGCGGCTTCAAACATGGGCCACCTCCTGGCGGAAGGTCGCGAGACGGCGTCCCTCCTGTACGGCATACCGATTTTTCAGAAGAGCCAGGATTTCCGGCTCAGGATCGGGGAAGGCTGAAACCAAATGAATATGGTTGTCGGCCAGCATGTCCAGCAACACTCGAACGTTGTCCAGGTCGAGGTCGCGCAGTTCGTCCAATGCCCAGACCAGTTGCACCGGCTGACCGGCGCGAATCTTGTTGATCAAGCCGACGAAAACCACGCAAAGAATGAGATAGGAGAGGCCATTGCTGGAGGCATCCCTCAGTTGCCCTTCGTCTTTCACGGTCTTTCTGGGCTGGCCTACTTCCTCGATATCGATTTCCAGGCCAAGCAGATCTTCCAGCTTTACATCCAGCGTGTGGCGTCCTTGCAGCCAATCGCTCACTTGATCCACGGCATCGGCGAAAGCGGGTCCAGGCAAGTCGTTGGCGTCCTTCCCTGCCCAAACGCCGTACTCCTCATCCAATTGCCTGATTTTGTCCCAGCCATCCAGGCTGTCGAACGAAGTGGTAATCCGCACCGCTACGCTGCTGATGAAACGAAAGCGGGTAGACGCGGCCATGTTGTCCTGCAAATCCTTCGAGAAGATGCCGACCTTGCGCTTGAAGCCATCAAGGCGATCATGGAACTCGTGGATGCCGGAGGCAAAGTTACGACACTGGCTCAAGAGCAACCGGCGGGCATTTTCATGCTCCGCGTCGAACCATTCCCGCAGGGGGGCGAGCCAAAGGAACGGTGAGGCACTGTCCTGGTCCGGCCCGAAATCCAGGCGTTTCTTGTCGTAGAACTGGTACGGTGTGGTGCCCGGCGTTTCAAAGAAGACGCGCTTGATGGGAGCCAGCGCATCCCGTGCCCGAGCTTCCTCGTTTTGAATATCCAGGAGCAACCGGTCCATGTCGGCCTCCAGCGCATCCTGATCGCGCTGTGGCTTGGCCATCGGCCCGATGGGATCTGCCGGCCAACGGGTCAGTCTCTCTCGGCGCCTGACGACAAAGCCGTGCAGTTTTTCCACCCCGGCCTTTTCCCGCTTTATCTGGCCTAACAAACTGTCCAATTCCCCGCGCTTGACCTCACGCGCCTTTCGCGCCTGGGATTGCTGGTCCAGCAAGTGGTGGACGTTGTCTTCCGCCGTCTTCAGCTCCACCTCCTTGTCGGGGCGGGCAGCCCACTCGGACGCCAGCCAGCGTCGCCAATTGCCGACCTTGGCTTCATTGGAGCGCGCTTTCTGTAGTTTTTCCTGTGCTTCTGCTTTCTCTTTCCGTAGTTTTTCCAGCGAGGCCGTGTCCACGCCGCGCGCCTTCAATGCCGACTCCAATTCTTGGTTCAGAGCACCGATGTCCTGATCGCGGGACGATTTCGCTGTTGCAATGAGCCGATCGATCTCGCCGATTTCGGCTTGAACCCGAGCATCAATCGCCGCCAAGCGGTTTCTCAGATCGTTTTCATGGGCCTGCTTGCGGGCGTTTCGGCTGGTTTTGAGCGCTGCCAGGTCCTTCTTGTGCCTCTCCAGAGATTGCTGGACTTCCTGCAATTTCTGCCGAGCCCGGATGCCGGCCTGGCGAATGTCTTCGGCCAATGCACGCTCCGCTGTCTCGAACGCTGTCCGGCATGACCGCACCGCGTTGTCGGCCTGGATATGAACGCGTTGCTGGTCCTCGGCGGCGGCTTTCGCCTGGCGGACGCGCTCGGATTGGACTTCCAGTTCCTTTTCCTTGGTCTTCGCATCTCGCCGATGCCGCTCGATGGCGCGCTCGGCTTCCTCGATTCTCTGCCGCAGCGCCGCCTCATCCCCAACCCTCGGGACATCGAGCACCGCCAGATCCAGCCCGATGCCGTACAAGGAACGCGCATCCTCGCTGACCAGGGTGGGTGTCAGGTCCGTGCGTAACAGCAGTTCCTCGGGCGCCACTCGTGCAATATCCCTGGTCCAGTCAGGCCGGAATTCGCGCAGGAAGTGAAGCAGCGTGCCAGGGGCGGCGTCTCGCAGGGAGAGCAGATGTTCTCGATCCGCTTGATCCTGTTTTTCTCGTGCTCGGATGCCCTGAGTCTGGCCATCGATGGCATGGAAAGCCTCGACTTCCGTTTGGTGTGAGCGCTTTGCCTCCTCATGCGCTTGCAAAGCCGTGGCCGCCGCCTCGGCAGCGGTTTCAAGCTCGAAGCGGGCCTTCTCCTTGGCTTCAACGAAATGAGGAGATGGCTGGGGATGCTCAACTGCTTGTTTAAGGCTATGTCTGCATTAACAGTTGAAAATGCTTTTCCAGGCCAAGGGCGGCCTGGAGGCCACCCAACGGGGAGTTCCGTTCGCCGCAACGTTCCAGCCACCTGCGCCAGCCCAGATAATTTTCCAGGTACTTGGTGG
>DATDOO010000322.1:0-2216 GCA_035293245.1 Methylococcaceae bacterium | reverse complement strand
GCGGAGTTCGATGGATTGCGCGGTCATGCTGAAAGTCCTTGACGGGGAAACCGAACGGTTAAGAGGCTATCACGGCCTTGGCGGAATCGGAATGCGCCTTACTCCGCCGCGCCGAGGAAATCCATCTGCCGCCAGGCCTCGTAGACCAACACTGCCACGGCATTGGAGAGGTTGAGGCTGCGGCTGTTGGCCCGCATGGGCAGACGGAGGCGCTGCTCGGGCGAAAGTCCGGCGAGCACGGCGGCGGGCAGGCCGCGCGACTCGGGGCCGAAGAGAAAGGCGTCGCCGGCTTGATAGCGCGGCTCCGTATGGCGTCGGCTTCCCTTGGTGGTCAGGGCGAACAGGCGCGGGGGCCGGACGCCGTCCAGGAAAGCGTCGAGGGAGGCGTGTTCCCGCAACGTGGCCCATTCGCGATAGTCCAGCCCGGCGCGGCGCAGGCGCGCATCGTCCAAAACAAAACCCAGCGGGTGGATGAGGTGCAATTGGGCGCCGGTGTTGGCGCACAGGCGGATGATGTTGCCGGTGTTGGGCGGAATTTCCGGCTCGTAAAGCACCACGTGGAACATGTTGGCGCCAACTCAAGCGGCGGTGCGGCGAAAGGTCTGGCGCGCCTTCGTCATGCCCGGTTCTTCGTGACATAGCCCCGCAGGAACCAGACCAGGATGCCGAACAGGCCCGACGCTACGCACAGCAGATGCAGCGCCTCGATCGAGATCAAGCCTTGCAAGGCATTGGCGGACGACCACGGGCGCAGGGGCTGGATGTCGACGTGCATGATGCTGTCGAGCGCCACGTGGCTGTATGTGCCGATGAATGCGCCCGCGGCGGCCGGCCAGCGGCCGATGGCTTCGGGTGTCGCCAGCCAGGCGAGGTTATGAAATCGCAGTTCCCGGTTCCAGCGTCCCAGGATGAGGCGGCACGGAGCGGGCGCCAGCAGCATGACCGGCAGGCCGATCAGCATCGCGCCGACATAGCTGTGGCTCCAGCCGTGGAGCACGTCCGCGCCGCGCAGCATGCCGACCAGCGGCTCGATGTCCATCGCCACTTGGGCGATTCCGAAGGTCAACACGCTGAAACGGCGGCCGGCCAGCGCTTTCACGGCGAGTCCCGGTCCCATATGGAAAGGGGTGAACGGCATGGCGCGTCAGGTCGTGAAATCTTTCAGCAGGCGGACACCACCGAGCGCGGCGGCTTTGGCGTAATAGCGCTCGTCGGCGGTGATCAGCGTCGCCCCATGCGCCAGCGCCGTCGCGTGGTAGAGGGTATCGAACAGGTGGTGGTCGAGATTTTGGGCGAGGGCGATGGCGCGCCGATAGATCGTGGCATAGGCCGCGGTCGCGACGAACTCCAGCTCCAGCAAGGCGTGTACTGCGTCGCTGGCCGTCGCCGGCGTGCGGCGCGCCAGCACCGCCGCCACTTCAGCGGCCCAGTGCGGCGGCTGCAGGAACAGGCATCCTCCCCCTTGTCCCGCCAGCATCAGTTCCAGTGCGTGGTCGATATTCGCTTCGTCGGGCGCGTCGGGAAGGAACCACTTGACCGCGACGCTGGCGTCGATCACGTGGACTTTCATTTCGGCGCAAGGCTGTGGGCCGCGTCGGATTCGGCGCGCAGCCCGTCACGGATGCGCAGAATTTCCTCCGTCGTGTACGGCGCATTGGCCTGGCGAATTTCCAGGATGCGCCGGACTGCCGCGTCGCTGCGCTGGTTGCGCTCGGCCCGTTCGATGGCTTCCTCCATTAGGCGCGTCACGATGGCGCTTTTGTTGGCGTGGGCGAAGGCTTCGTTGAAGCGCTTCTTCACATCGTCCGGGATGCTGAAGTTCATGGTGGCCATGACTGCCTCCTTTTGTTGAAAATTTCAACAACCATAAGCCGGCAGCCTGGTATTTTCAAGTTCCCCCGGAGGGATGCAGCACGCGGATGTATTCCCCCAGCGCCTCGCGGCTGCTGCCGACCACCACGCGCGAACCCTCGGCTGTTTCCTCCACCTGCCCGGCGATTTCCACCCATTCCCCGGTTTGCGCCTGGCCGACGTAGGTGTGGGTGAAGCTCAGCGCTTCAGTGATCGACGGGTGGTCGAGCCGGTAGCGGGCCGGATGGTCGAAGGCGCCGGTGTCGTCGATAACCCGCGCCCGCAAGGTGAGACCACCGCGCTTCCTGCACGCCAGCGGCTGGGACGGCGTCGCGGCAACCAGAGCGATATCGAACTTGCTGCCG
>DATDOO010000321.1:0-25296 GCA_035293245.1 Methylococcaceae bacterium | reverse complement strand
CGGGTGGAGCACCTGTCGCAACTGGGCATGCTGGTGACCAATTTCCTGCAGATCAAGCCGGGCGCGCTGCATCAGGCCAACGGCGGCTATCTCCTTTTGGATGCCATCAAGCTGCTGAGCCAGCCGTTTTCCTGGGAGGCGCTGAAGCGGGCGCTCTCCACCCGCGAGATCCGCATCGAGTCCCTCGGCCAGATGTACAGTCTGGTCAGCACCGTGTCCCTGGAGCCGGAGCCGATTCCGCTGGACGTGAAAGTGGTGTTGATGGGCGATCGGCTGCTTTACTACTTGCTGGCCCAGTACGATCCGGAGTTTTCCGAACTGTTCAAGGTGGCCGCCGATTTCGAGGACGAGACGCCGCGCAGCGCGGAAAACGATCTGCTTTATGCGCGGCTGGTCGGC
The DNA here is from genome assembly GCA_035293245.1 of Methylococcaceae bacterium. Classification (GTDB taxonomy): domain Bacteria; phylum Pseudomonadota; class Gammaproteobacteria; order Methylococcales; family Methylococcaceae; genus DATDOO01. Next base: position 24,897 of record DATDOO010000321.1, on the reverse strand, counting down.
ACGCTGGCGCGCCGGGACAAGCTGCGCCCCTTCGACCGCGGGGCCGTGGCGCGCGTCATCGAGCACTCCGCACGCCGGGCCGAGGACTCCGAGAAGCTCTCCACCCACATGGAAAGCCTGGCCGACCTGGTGCGGGAAGCGGACTACTGGGCGGGGCAGGGCGGACGGACGGCGGTGGCCGGCGAAGACGTGGAGCGGGCCATCGAGGCGCAGATCCACCGCGCCGACCGGCTGCGCGAACGCTCCCATGAAGCCATCCTGCGCGGCACCCTGCACATCGACACCACGGGCGAGCAGGTGGGGCAGGTCAATGCCCTGTCGGTATTCCAGCTCGGCCAGTTCGCCTTTGCCCAGCCCACCCGGGTCACCGCCGTCACCCGCTTGGGGTCCGGCGCGCTGATCGACATCCAGCGCGAGGTCAAGCTCGCCGGCCCCATCCACTCCAAAGGCGTGTTGATCCTGTCGTCCTTCCTCGCCTCCCGCTACGCCGCCGAGCAGCCGCTGTCGCTTTCGGCCAGCCTGGTGTTCGAGCAGACTTACGGCCATGTGGAGGGCGACAGCGCCTCGGTGGCCGAGTTGTGCGCGCTGTTGTCTTCGCTGGCAGGGCTGCCGATCCGCCAGTCTCTGGCGGTTACCGGTTCGGTGGATCAATTCGGCCGGGTGCAGGCCATCGGCGCGGTGAACGAGAAGATCGAGGGCTTTTTCGACATTTGCAGCCGGCGCGGCTTGAACGGCGCGCACGGCGTGCTCATTCCCGCGGCCAACGTACCGCACCTCATGCTGCGCCGGGACGTGATCGAGGCCGCCCAAGCCGGCCGGTTTCACATTTACCCGCTGGAGACGGTGGATCAGGCCGTCGAACTCATGACCGGCGTGCCGTCCGGCGAAGCGGACGGGCAGGGCGGTTTTCCCGAAGGCAGCGTCAGTCGCCGCGTGGCGGATCGCCTGAAAAAGCTGGCCGAAATTCGCCGCGCCTACGGCAAGGAAGAAGGCGCCGGCAAAGCGGCGTCCCCCGCCGAGGAGGAGAGCCATGCCGGAAAAACCTAGCAGCGCCAGGATTTTGCTGGCCCTGGATATTTCGCCGCGCAGCCGCGCGGCGCTGGAGATGGCCGCCACCCTGGCCGCGGAACTGGACGTCGAACTGGCGGGACTGTTCGTGGAAGACGTGGACCTTTTGAGGTTGGGCGGCCTGCCGTTCACGCGGGAGGTCGGATTCCTTTCCTGCGTGTCGCGCCCCATCGGCCTGGAAGAGGTGGAACAGGCCCTGCGCCGGGAGGGGGAGGAAGTGCGGCGCCTGCTGGCCGAGGCCGCCGCGCGGCAAAGCTTGCGCTGGTCCTATCGCGTGGCGCGCGGGCGGATCGCGACCGAGTTGTTCGCCCTGGCCGGCGAACCCGATCTCATCGTGCTGGGCAAGCGCGCGCGTCTGGGTTTTCGGCCGTTGGCTCCCTCGCTGGCCGCGGGCGAATGTCGGCCCGGTGCGGCGGGACCGGTGGTGGCGGTGTTCGACGGTACGCCGGAGGCACGCCGCGCGCTGGAACTGGCCGGAGGATTGGCCCGCGCCTCGTGTGCGGAATTGCGGCTGTTGGTGCCGGCCGCCACCGATGAAGCCTTTTTCCGCCTCGCCGCCGAAGCCAAGACTTTGCTGGCGCGCGCGAAAGCGGCCGCCCCGGCCTGCCGGCGCATCGTCTCCGGCGACATCGCGGAACTTGCCCGGGCCGCGCGGGAAGCGGACGCCGGGGTATTGGTGATCGTCGGCGACGGCCGCTTCCGCGGCGGCGAGGGATTTGCCACCCTGCTCAACGAGATCGACTGCCCCGTGGTGCTGGCCGGTTAGGGCGCCTTGCCCTCCGTGCGGCGGACGCAGCGTAATTTTGCCGCCTCGCCGGGATTTGGCAATAATCGAACTGTGGAGTATTTTCGGAGCGGATCGCTAATGATTTTCAGCCTACGGACGAGCCGGTAAATCCCGGACTGGCGTGTGGGACTTGTCTATCGGACCTTAAGGAAATCCAGGCAGCCGCCGACCGAGCGTAACTCGCGCCGTCCATCAGAAGGGGGTCCTATGCAAGTTCAGTATCGGATCGGACAACTACGCCCGGTTCCGGCGCTGTTGTCGCCGTTACTGGCGTTCGCCCTGCAATGGCTGTGCTGGCCTCTTCTCGATCCCTTTGCCTGGATTCTCTTCTATCCGGCGGTTTTTTTCAGTTCCTGGATCGGCGGCCGGACTGCCGGGTTGGCGGCCACCGCCATCTCCACGGTGCTGGTCTGGCTGTTTTTCATACCGCCCCAATTCACTCTCCTGAAGGCCAGCCCGGGAAGCTATTTCTCGATGGCCGTATTCCTGGGCATGGGCGTCCTCTTCAGTGTCCTCCAGGGGCGCCTGCACAGGGCGAACCGGCAGCACGCCGAGGCGCTGCAGGCGGCCCATCGGGTCAACGACCAACTGCAGAACGCCAACGACAATCTGGCGCGCCTCGACGCGAAAAACCGCGAACTCGACGCGTTCCGGAACCAATATTTGCTCAAGGTCAGCCACGAACTGTGCACGCCCCTGGCCCTCATTCTCGGGCCGGTGGGCAAGTGGCTGAAAGTCGGCGATATCGGCGACGAACAGCGACAGGACCTCGAGGTGGTGGATCGCAATGCCCGGCTGCTCTACCGGCACGTCAGCGACCTGCTCGACATCGCCCGGATCGATGCCGGGAGGATGCAAATCCGCTACGCGCAGATCGACCTGGCCGGGCTGACCCGCTTCATCGCTTCCCATTTCGAAGCCCTGGCGAGAGCCAGAGGCATCCGCTACCTCCGCGAAATACCCGACGCTCTGTCCGCCCAGGCCGACGCGGAAAAGTACCAGCGCATCCTGCTCAACCTCTTGTCCAACGCTTTCAAGTTCACGCCGGACGGCGGCGAGGTCGCCTTGGGTCTCGGTGCGGAAGGGGACCGCGTCTTCTTGCGCGTCCGCGACAACGGACCGAGCATACCGGAGCCGCTGCGCGAGGCGATCTTCGAGCGTTTCCGCCAGGAGGAGAACGGCTTCGAGCGGCACCACGGCGGTACCGGCCTGGGGCTGGCCATCGTCAAGGAATTCACGGAATTGCACGGCGGTCGCGTCGCCGTGGCGGACGACGGCGGTGGGGCGTTGTTTACGGTCGAGCTTCCCATGGCGGCGGCCGAGGGGAGCGAAATCAGTGCCGTGTGCGTTATCCCCGACGAAGAACTCGATCAGGAGATTTTGGACGAACTTCGTGCGCAACCCACCCACGCCGCCGTCCGGCGCCATGAGGTGGCCGACGATGCGCCCCTGGTGCTGGTGGCGGAAAACAACCCGGACATGAAAGCCTTCCTGGTCTGGGCGCTGGATGGACACTACCGGGTGATTACGGCGGAGGACGGGCAGGAAGGACTGAGCAAAGCCTTGCAGTTGCGTCCCGACCTGATCGTCTGCGACGTAACCATGCCGCGGATGAGCGGCGAACAGATGGTGGAGGAACTGCGCCAGCGTCCGGAAACGGCCAATGTGCCCATCGTCATGCTCACCACCATGGCGGACGACGCCCTGCGTCAGAAGCTCCTGCGCGAACAGGTGCAGGACTACCTGCAAAAACCCTTTCCAGTGGAAGAATTGCTGGCGCGGGTGCACAAGCTCGTCATCGAGCGCGAGCGCGAGCGGGAACGGGTACGCTTCGATGCCCTCGTCGAGTCCTCCCCCAACGGCATCGTGCTCGTCGATCGCGAGGGAAAGATCGCGAACGTCAACAGTGCCCTGGAACGGATGTTCGGTTATCGCCGCGACGAATTGCTCGGGCAATCCGTCGACTGTCTGGTGCCGGAACGTTTCCGCGAGCGCCATGCCGACTACCGGCATGGTTTTGTAGCGCACCCCGAAGCCCGGACGATGGGGGCGGGCCGCGACCTGTACGGATTGCACCGCGACGGCCGCGAGTTTTCCGTGGAAATCGGTTTGACACCGCTCGAAGCCGACCAAAGGCCGATGGTACTGGCCACGATTGCCGACATCACCGTGCGCAGAAACGCCGAGGCCGTGCTCCGCGAAAGCGAGGCGACGCTGCGCCACGCCCAGGCCATCTCCCATATGGGAAGCTGGCGCCTGGACATCGCCACGAGCAAGATGATCTGGTCCGAGGAAACCTATCGCATTTTCGGCCTGCCCCAGGGGGCTGCGGTGGATCTGGACGCGCTTCTATCCCGCGTCCATCCGGACGACCAGGAGCCGTTCAAGGCCGCATGGAAAGCCACTTTGGCCGGTATGTCCTACAACATCGAGCACCGCATCGTGGTCGGCACGGAGGAAAAATGGGTGTGCGAACGGGCGGAAGTCATCATGAACGCCGCCGGGCAGCCGTCCATCGCGTACGGCGCCGTACAGGACATCACCGCGCGCAAGCTCATGGAGCAGTGTTTGCAGGAAGCCACCCGACGCAAGGACGAATTCCTGGCCCTGCTCGCCCACGAATTGAGGAACCCCCTGGCGCCGATCCGCAACGCCGTGGAAATCATGCGCGCCATCGGGTTCAAGGAGCCGCGGCTGGACTGGGCGCGGGACATCATCGACCGGCAGGTGACCCACATGACGCGCCTGGTCGACGATCTGCTGGAGGTTTCCCGCATCACCCGCGGCAAAGTGGCCCTGATCGTCAAGACCCTCAACCTGTCCGACGTGGTCAACCAGGCGGTCGAACTCAGCCGCCCGCTGATCGACAGCCGGAAACACACCCTCGCGGTCCAGCTTCCGTCGCTCCCCATCTGGACCAGGGGCGACCTCACCCGGTTGACCCAGGTGGTGGCGAACCTACTCGACAACGCGGCCAAATACACCCCCAAGGGCGGGCATATCGCCCTGAAGCTCACTTCCCAGGAAGGCGAAGCCGTTATTTCGGTGGCGGATACCGGCCAGGGCATTGCGCCGGACCTCCTGCCGCATCTTTTCGAGCCGTTCACCCAGGGCGAACGGTCCCTAGACCGCACGCAAGGCGGCCTCGGCCTGGGTCTCACCCTGGTCAAGAACCTGGTCGATCTGCACGGCGGACGGGTGGAGGCCTACTCGCCGGGCGTCGGTTACGGTGCAGAGTTCCGGGTGCGGCTGCCGTGCCGGGCGGAAGGCGAAGAGGGAGACTCTCCCGCCAAAGCGACCGTCGAAAGCGCACCGCTTGCGGGAGACAGGGTTTTGCTGGTCGACAACAACCCCGATGTTGTGAACAGTCTCGCATTTCTCTTCAAACTCAAGGGCTACGCTGTGGCAACCGCTGCCGACGGCCCGGCGGCGCTCAGGCAGGCCCAGGCCTTCGATCCCCAGGTCATTGTGCTCGACATCGGACTGCCGGGAATGGACGGCTACGAAGTTTGCAGGCAATTGCGCGCCCAGCGCCCGGAACAAGGCCCTTTGATCGTCGCACTAACGGGTTATGGCGAGAAAAAAGACATCGAGCGCGCCAAGGGGGCGGGGTTCGACCATCACCTGGTCAAGCCCGCCGACCCGGAGAAACTGTTCGCCCTGATCGATGCCGGCCCACCCTCAAACGGTACGCAGCCATGACGCGAACCCCAAACCCCAGCCCGGACCGGCAGACCGAGCATTGGAACCGCGTTCTCGTGGAAGCGATGAGCGAAGGGGTGGGGGTGCTCGACGAGAACGCCGTCGTCACCTACGTCAATCCGGCCCTGTGCGGCATTACCGGCTATTCCGCCGGAGAGTTGCTGGGCCAGCCCGTGATCCGGTTCTTCGACGAGGCGAACCGCGCCCTGTTGCTGCGGCGCCTGGAAGACCGGACCAGCGGCAAGGGGGAGTCCTACGAACTCGGCTTTACCCGGAAAGACGGGAGGCGCTGCATTCTGCAGATTTCGCCGTACTTGTTGCCCAAAGACGACGGCCGTTACGGGGGAAGCGTCGCCATCATCGCCGACGTCACCGACCGCAGGCAGGCCGAGGCGCAGGTCCGCAAGCTGTCCGCCACCATCGAGCAAAGCCCGATCGGCGTGCTGATCGCGGATCGAACGGGCTGCATCGAGTACGTCAACTCGCGGCTGTGCGAACAGACGGGCTATTCCGCCGAGGAACTGATCGGACAGAATCCCCGGTTGCTTCAGTCCGGACTCACGGCCCAGGAAACCTACCGCACCATGTGGGACAGCCTGGTGAACGGCGGCGACTGGCGGGGAGAGCTGCAGGACAAGAGGAAAAACGGCGAACTCTTCTGGGCTTACGAGATTATTTTCGGCATCCGCGACGAGCGGGGCGAAATCGCCCATTACGGGGCGCTGATGGAGGATGTGACCCAACGCAAACAGGTCGAGGAGCGGCTGGGGGAAACGACCCGGCAACTCAAAATCCTGTCGCAGCAACTCCTCGATACCCAGGAGCAGGAAAGAAAGCGCGTCGCCTCGGAACTGCACGACGGCATCGGGCAATACCTGAACGCCCTCAAGTTCAGCCTGCAGCGGGAACGGACCCAGAGCAGCCCGGCGGCGCCGGGAACAACCCAGGCTTTCCCCTATGCGGAACTGGCGCTGCTACTCCAGGAGGCCATCGAGGAAGTGCGCCGCATGGCGGCGGATCTGCGCCCTGCCATCCTGGACGACCTGGGCATCGTGGCCACCGTCAACTGGTTCTGCCGCCGGGTGCAAACCGTCTATTCCCACATCCGCTTCGAGACGCAGATCGATATCCGCGAGGGCGACGTGCCCGAGCGGCTGAAGATCGTCATTTTCCGCGTGCTCCAGGAGGCCATGACCAACGTGGCCAAACACGCCAAGGCCACTGCGGTCCAGGTCAGTCTGGCGAGGAACGAAAAAACGCTTTCCCTGGACATCGTCGACAACGGCGCCGGATTCGACGTGGCGAGGATCATGGACCGGAAAGCCACGGAACGCGGCTTCGGTTTGTTCAGCATGCGCGAACGGGTCAAGCTGTCTGGGGGAGATTTCCTGGTGGAGTCCGCGCCGGGGAAGGGTGCCCGAATCGCAGTGCGCTGGACGTTGTCCGGGGAGTGAGGGTGGGGAGGTTGGGTTAGGCGTTCTCGCCGCAACCCGACGATCGGCCTAACCCACCTTACAGCAGTCCCTTTTCCGAAGCGTAGGCGGTCAGGGCCGCCGCGCTGTGGAGGTCCAGCTTCTTCATCAGGTGCATGCGGTGCGTCTCGACGGTTTTGACGCTCATGTGCAGGCTCTCGGCGATCTCCTTGTTCTTGTAGCCTTCCGCGATCAGCTTCAGGATCTGCCGCTCCCGGTGGGTGAGCGTTTCCCAATGGGAGGTGGGGGCGGCGGTTTTCTTCCCGACCAGGTAGCTGGATACGATCTTCCCGGAAATTTCCGGGCTCAGATAGGTTTTTCCCGCCAGCACCGCATTGACCGCCAGCATCAGCTCGCCCTCGGTATTTTCCTTCAGCACGTAGCCCTCGGCGCCCCCCTGCAGGGCGGCGAGGACGTATTCCTCGGTGTCGTGCATGGTCAGCACCACGATCCTGATTTGCGGATTGCGCTGCTTGATTTCCTTGATCGCTTCCAGGCCGTGCAACCGGGGCATGGAAAGATCCAGGAGCACCAGGTCCGGATGGTGTTTCTGCACGGCGCTGAGCAATTCCAGGCCGTCGGCCGCTTCGGCGACGATCTCCACCTCCGGGTGGGAAGCCAGCAGCGCGCGCAAACCGGCGCGCAAGATGGTGTGGTCTTCGGCGATACAGATGCGTTTTTTTCCGATCATCTTAAATCCCGCAGAGACAGGTTGCATTTTCGGCCGCACGAATACCGGACGTTCAGGTCACATACGGTATTTCTCGGTTCATTTCAGGTGCCCATCTTACTCCAGGTTAGGGTAAGCACCGTATTTCCCGGTTCCCCAGCAGGTCCTAAAGTCGAGTCCAAGCTGGATTTCATAGGCGGGGAGTCCGCCCGGAAATCGGAAGCGGCAAACAGCGACCCTAGCAGGCACTCGGCGGAAACCCTCACGGAGGGACTCATCATGATCACGATTCTACTCGTCGACGACAGCGATTCCTTCCGGTTCTATTTCGCGGAGTTCCTGCGTACCTACTTTCCCCATCTCGCCGTCAGCGAAGCCCACGATGCCGGCACCACCTTTGCCGCAATCCGGGAAACGTGGCCCGAATTTATCTTCATGGACATCAATCTGGGCGAGGAAAACGGTCTGGAGCTGACGCGGGCGATCAAGAAAATCTATTTGCCCTTCGTTTGCGTGCTGACCAGCTACGATCTGCCGGAATACCGGGAGGCCGCCCGGCGCTGCGGCGCGGACTACTTCCTGCCCAAGGACACCATCAGCCGCGAGCAACTGTCCGCCTTGATCGAACCCCTGCTGGCCGCTTCGACGCCATCGGCCTGACGGCCGAGTTTCTCCGGCGTGCGCTAAATAAGGGATTTCCTGGCAGAAAATACGGCATCCACCCGACATCATTCCCGCCCGGGTGTGCCTATCCTTAAAACGCGTAAAAAAGCCGGGAAGGCATCTGCAGCATCGACGAGAAGCGGCAGGTGCGGCGTCCAGCCCTGAGGAGATGCGGCCTCGGGGCGCCGACGCCCTTCCCTGCAGGACTCTACCGCCCGTTCTCTCCGAAGTACGCGGAGAGGAAGGGCGGTAGAAAACGCTGTCCATCTGCAACCGAATCCGGGATGCGCGTCATGAATACAAAATCCGGTTTGATCTTGGCGATCCTCCTGCTGGCCGGCAGCACTCTGGGCAGCTATGCCGCCCGCACGCAGGAAGAAACGCTGAGGAGCCACACGGCCAAATTGAGCTACAGCATGGGGCTCCGGGTCGGAAAAATTCTCGCAAGCCAGAACATCGACATCGATCCGGTCCTGTTCTTGCGCGGACTGAAAGACGGACGTTCGCGGCAGGAGGCGCCGCTTCCCGCCGGGGAACAGTTTCATGAGGCGGGCGTGACGTTTCACAGTGCGCCGACCCTCGAAGTGCGGGACGCGCGGAACGAATTCCCGGAGAAAAGCATCCGCACGGGGGAACTGCTGCGGGAACGGGGCATCTGAACGGCGGGGCCCGTCGGCCGAAGATTCGCGGGGCATGTATGCGGATCAAAAAACGGACTTTCGCCATCCTGGCGAGCATGCCCCGATGTTGGCGCTCGTCGGCCTGATCCTGACCTTCGATGGCTGCGATCGCGCCTTGCGGCTCGACAACTCCCTCCCACAACTCCTCCGTTCGCCTCAGGCCCGGCTCGGCGGCGGGGCGACCCTTGCCGGATCGCCCTGAGGAACGCGTCGCCGTCGCTTCATGGGAAATACAGCATTTTCTAATATTAAATACGGTATTCGCCCGACTTCATTTCCCGCCCGGCTTTCCTACCATCGAAACCACGCCAAAACCCGTTTCCCTCAGGCGCGCAAAGCGCCTTGGGCTTGGAACGGGCGGGTGTAATGAATCGTCACTTAAATGGAGAAAAGCCATGAAAACCGTGAATCGTTCCAAGCGGGTTTCGGTCCTGTGCGCTGCGGCTCTGCTGGCGCTGTGGTCCGGCCTGAGTCTTGCCGCCACCCGGCACTATTACGTCGCCGCCGAAGATGTGACCTGGGACTACGCGCCGAGCGGAAAAAACCTGATCCACTGCATGGATGGCATGCCGTCCTGCAACATCCCCGAACCCTGGACCGACAGTCATGTGTTCGAGAAAACCCGCTACGTCGAATACACGGACGCTTCCTTCGCGACGAAGAAGGACCAGCCCGTGTGGCTCGGCATCCTAGGACCGATCATCCGCGCCGAGGAAGGCGATACGGTCAAGGTGCATTTTCTCAATAGATCGGCCAAGGGCAGTTACGGCATGCACCCGCACGGTTTCCGCTACACCAAGGACAGCGAGGGAGGCCATTACACCGGGGTCGAAGACGGCACTTTGCCGGGGGCCGGGGCGGAAATACCTTCGGGTGGCAGTTTTGTTTACACCTGGGTCGCCGATGCGGACAGCGCGCCGGGACCGGGCGACGCCAGTTCCAAGGTGTGGTGGTATCACAGCCACATCGACGAGCCCGCCGATACCAACGCGGGCCTGCTCGGGCCGATCGTCATCACCAAGAAAAACATGGCGAATCCGGACGGCAGCCCGAAAGACGTGGACAAGGAATTCGTGACCCTGTTCATGGTGTTCAACGAATTGCCCGACGCAAGAGACCCCGAGCCCGGCCTGATGCATGCCATGAACGGCTACATTTTCGGCAATCTCAAGGGCCTGATCGCGAAGAAAGGCGAGAAGGTGCGCTGGCACGTGCTCGGCATGGGCAACGAGGTGGATCAGCACACGGCCCACTGGCACGGCAAGACCTTGACGGTGGGTGCACCGGCCATCGCCCGGCGCACCGACGTGATCGAACTGCTGCCGGCCAGCATGGTGACCGCCGACATGAAGGCGGACAATCCGGGCGAATGGATGTACCACTGCCACGTCGCCGACCACATCTACGCCGGCATGATGACGTCGTACCAGATATTGCCGTGATTCAATCAGCCCGGAGGCGCGACAGCGCGTTCGGGAGCGGCGCATGTTTCTACGCCGATCCCGGACGCCCCTTGGCGGGGCCTCCGGGCTACGGTTGTCCGAGCAGTGATCGGTTGGGTTAGGCGTTCTCGCCGTAACCCAACATGCGGCTAAACCGCGTAGGCGACCTGTCCGCCCAGCAGGGTGAGGGTCACCCGGCCTTGCAGGGTCCGTTCCCAGAAGGGGGTGTTGCGTCCCCGGCTCAGCCAGTGGTTTTCGTCGACCCGCCAGTCGGCGTCCGGATGGAAGATACACACGTCGGCCGGACTGCCTGCGGTCAAGCGTCCCAGCGGCAGGCCGAGAATGCCGGCGGGGCCGATGGTGAGGCGGGCGAGGGCGGCCGGCCAGTCGAGGCGCTTTTCCCGCACTTCCATGGCCAGCAGCGGCAGCAAGGTTTCCAGCGCAGCCATGCCCGGCTCGGTGGAAGGGAAGGAGTCGAGCTTGGCATCCGGTTCGTGCGGCTGATGATCGGAACACACGGCGCTCAGCACACCCGCAGCCACGCCGGCTCGCAGGGCGTCGCGGTCCTCGCGGGAACGCAGGGGAGGGCGAACGTGGCAGTTGGCGTCGAAGTCCGCCAGCGCCTCCTCGGTCAGGCGCAGGTGATGGGCGGCCACATCCGCCGTGACGCGCATCCCGCGCTGTTGCGCGCTGGCGAGCATGAGCACGGCGCGGGCGCAACTGATCTGGCCGAAGTGAACCCGCGCGCCGCTGATCTCGATGAGGGTGAGCGCCTGGGCCAGCGCCACGGTTTCCGCCGCTTCCGGAATTCCGGGAAGCCCCAGGCGCGTGGCGACGGCGCCTTCGTGGGCGCAACCCACGTCGGCGAGCCACGGGTCTTCCGGGCGCAGCACCACCAGCAGGTCGTGGGTGGCGGCGTATTCCAGGGCGCGGCGCAGCACCAGGGGGTTGGCCAGCGCCCGGTGGGCGTTGCCGACCGCGACGCAGCCGGCGTGTTTGAGCGCCGCCATGGCGCTCAGGTTGGTGCCGTCGAGCTGGCGGGTCAGCGCGCCGATGGGCAGCAGGCGGGCCTTGCCGGCCTGCTCCGCTTTTTCCTGGATCAGCGTCGCCACGGCGGGGGTGTCGATGATCGGCGCGGTATCCGGCGGACAACACAAGGTGGTGATGCCCCCTTTGGCGGCAGCGGCCGTCTCGCTGGCGATGGTGGCCTTGCGGGTCTGACCCGGCTCGCGCAGGCGGGCGCACAGGTCGACGAAGCCTGGGCTGACGATCTGCCCCGCCGCGTCCACCGTACAGTCCGGCTCGAAGCCGTCCGGAACCGAACCCAGGGCGACGATGACGCCGTCGGCGACGCACAGCGGCGCGACGGCATCGAAGCCGCTGGCCGGGTCGATGACCCGTCCGCCCTTGATGAGCAGGCGCGTAGCGCCGATCACGAACCGTCCCCCGCGCTTTCGCCGGAACGCATGGCCAAGGACAGAATCGCCATGCGCACGGCGATGCCGTGGCTGACCTGCTGGAGGATGACCGAGCGCGGCCCGTCGGCCACGGTGGAGTCGATTTCCACCCCGCGGTTGATGGGCCCCGGATGCATGACGATGGCGTCCGGCTTGGCGCGGGCCAGACGCTCCGGGGTCAGGCCGAAACAGCTGAAGTATTCGCTTTCCCCCGGCAGGAAGGCGCCGCTCATGCGCTCCTTTTGCAGGCGCAGCATGATGACCACGTCGACGCCGTCCAGGCCGGCGTTCAGGTCGTGGAACGGACTTACTCCCAAAGTCTCCACTTTGGCGGGCAACAGGGTGCGCGGGGCGATGACCCGCACCTCGCGCACGCCGAGAATGTTGAGCGCGGCAATCAGCGAGCGCGCCACGCGCGAATGGAGGATGTCGCCGACGACGGCGATTTTCAGCGGCTGGAAATCGCCCTTGATGCGGCGGATGGTGAACATGTCCAGCATGGCCTGGGTGGGATGGGCGTGGCGGCCGTCGCCGGCGTTGATGACGCTGACACTGGGGGCGGCGTGCCGGGCGATGAAGTGCGCCGCGCCGCTTTCCGCGTGGCGGACGACGAACATGTCCACGTGCATGGCTTCCAGGTTGCGCACCGTGTCCAGCAGGGTTTCGCCCTTGGCGGTGGAGGAGGTGCGGATGTTGAGGTTGAGCACGTCGGCGGACAGGCGCTTGGCGGCCAGCTCGAAGGTGGTGAGGGTGCGGGTGCTGTTTTCGAAAAACAGGTTGGCCACCGTCTTGCCGCGCAGCAACGGGACTTTCTTCACCGCCTGCTCGGTGACGCTGGTGAAGGATTCCGCCGTGTCGAGGATGCGGGTCAGCAACTCGCGCGGCAGGCCTTCCACGGTGAGGAAGTGGCGCAGCCGGCCGTCGTAATCGAGTTGCAGCGCTTCAGCGGGCATGGCGGATTTCCAGCGCCAAGGGATCGGGACCGCTCAGCTTGATGCGCTGCCCCGGCGGCAATTCCAGCGCCGCGCCGCGGCAGTCGGCGCGGATGGGAATCTGCCGGCCGTTGCGCTCGATGAGCACGCCCAGGAGTACCCGCGCCGGACGTCCGTAGTCGAAAATCTCGTTGAGCGCGGCGCGGATGGTGCGGCCGGTGTGCAACACGTCGTCGATGAGCAGGATGTCGCGGCCTTCCACCGCGAAGGGCAGGTTGCTCGCGCGGACGCGGGGTTGCAGGCCGATCTGGGAGAAGTCGTCGCGGTAAAAGGAGATGTCCAGCTTGCCCAAAGGTTCGCTCAGGCCCAGTCGGCGGTGCAGGTGTTCGGCGATCCATACCCCGCCGCTGTGGATGCCGATCATGGCGGGGTTGGCCAGTCCCAAGCGGGCGATTTCCCGGCGCAATTCGCTTTCCAGCGTGTCGAGCAGGGCGGGAAGTTCCGGAACGCTCACCCCGTCGCGGTCTTTCGCATCCGTCATGCCGGCGTCTCGTGGCGGGCGGTCATGTTCAGCCAGCTTTGCAGGATGCGCTGGGCGGCCAAGGCATCCTTCGCCGCCAGATAGGTCTTGCGCTTGACCTGCAAATCGCCGTAGAGCATCTGGCGGGATTCGAACGTGGAAAGCGTCTCGTCCATGGCGTGCACCGGCAGGCGGAAGCGCCCCTCCAACTGGCGGCCGAAGCGCAGCATGGACTGGGTGATGGGGTTTTCCGATCCGTCGGCCTGGTAGGCCACGCCGATCACCAAGCCCGCCGGGCGCCACTCGGCGACGAATTTTTCGATGGCCGCCCAGTCGGGTTTGTTTTGCAGGACGCGCACCGTGCCCAAGGGACTGGCAATGCCGGTGAGGCGCTGGCCGACGGCGACGCCGATATGCTTGGTTCCGTAGTCGAAACCCAAAAAGGCGTCGCCGCTGGCCGGGCGAAGCGGGTCAAGCATGTCCCGCCTGGGAGGAGAGCAGGGCGATGTTGACGCCCATGCCCTCCACGGCGGCCTTCCAACGCTGGCCGGCGGGCAGGTTGAACAGGATGCCCTTGTCCAGCGGCGCATTCAGCCAGGAGTTGTGCAGGATTTCCTGCTCCAGTTGCCCCTTGCCCCAGCCGGCATAACCCAGGGCGATCAAGACCTTTTCCGGACCTTGACCTTTGGCGAGGGCTTCCAGAATGTCGCGCGAGGTGGTCAGGGCCAGCCCGTCGGCCACCTCCAGGGTGGAATCCCACTGGCCGGCCGGTTCGTGAATGACGAATCCGCGCTCGGGGTGCACCGGGCCGCCGAAGAAAACGGGGATTTTGTTCGCTTCCTCGTTGCTGGTTTCGATGTTCATCTGGCCGAAGATGTCGCCGAGCGTCAAATCCGACGGCCGGTTGATGACGATGCCCAAGGCTCCGTTCTCGCCATGCTGGCAGAGATAGGTCACGCTGCGGGTAAAAAAGGCGTCCGCCATGGCGGGCATGGCGATGAGAAACTGGTTGGACAAGTTGGTTTGGGCAATCATGATTTAGTATCGGCTGCGACCGATTTTCCCGCAAGGCGTGGGCGACGCGCATTCCCGGTGCGTGGCGAGGAACGGATTCCTGCCCATCAGCCAAACCATGGCCACGTGCGGCCACGCACCAAGCCATCCCAGTAAATGACCGGCAGCACGTATTTTTTCAGCAGATACATGCTCTTGCGCTCCACGCGCTGGTCGAAGGGGAAGGTTTCGCGCGGCTTGAGGTCGTAGTCGAATTCCGCCAGGATCAGCTTGCCGTAGCCGGTGACCAGCGGGCACGAGGTGTAGCCGTCGTATTGCGTTGTGGGCTCCTTGCCGGCCATGGCGTCCAGCAGGTTCTGCGTCAGCACCGGGAACTGGGCGCGCACGGCCGCGGCGGTCTTGGAGGTCGGCAGGCTGCTGGCGTCGCCCAGCGCGAAGACGTTGGCGAAACGGTTGTGGCGCAGGGTGTGCTTGTGTACGTCCACCCAGCCGGCATCATTGGCCAAGGTGCTGCGCTTGACGAAATCCGGCGCGCTCATGGGCGGGGCGACGTGCAGGAGGTCGAAAGGCCGCACGACTTCCTCGTTGGTCTCCAGGTTCTGAAATACCGCTTCTTTTGCCTCGCCACGCACCGCAATCAGGTTATGGCGGAATGCGACGTCGATTTCCCGCGGCGGGATGACGTTGTCCATCAGAGCCTTGGCGTAATGGGGGCAGGAGAAAATCACCGGCGTGGCGCACAGGTAGGAAATATGGGCCTTGTGGCGGATGCCCCGGCGGCGGAAGTGCTCCTCGGCGAGATACATGATCTTCTGCGGTGCGCCGGCGCATTTGATGGGCGTGGCCGGAAAGGTGAACAGCGCTTCGCCGCCTTGGAAGTTTTGCAGGCACTCCCATGTATAGGAGGCGGTTTGGTAGCTGTAATTGCTGCACACGCCGTTCTTGCCCAGGGTTTCCGGCAGCCCCTTGATCTTGTCCCAGTCGATCTGGATGCCGGGGGCGACCACCAGCCAGTCGTAGCTGATGCGCTGCTCGCCCACGGTCTGCAGGCAGTTTTTTTCCGGCCAGACGTTGAGCACCGCGTCGCGTATCCAAGTCACGCCCGCGGGGATCAGGGAGGACATCGGGCGGGCGCTTTTTTCGCGGCGGAATTCGCCGCCTCCGACCAAAGTCCACAGGGGCTGGTAGTAATGGGTATCGGACGGTTCGACGAGAGCCACGTCCAGTTTCGGCGTGATGCGCGCCAGGCGCGCCGCAACGCTGAGACCCGCGGCCCCGCCGCCGATGACGACGATTTGGTGATGAATGTCGCTCATGGATGGGTGCTCCTATGCAGGGATTTTCCGGCTGAACAAGTCAGGATTGTGCGGCTTCCACGCCGGGTTTGGCAACCAAGCCAGGGCTTCCGCCTGCCGATAAATCCAGTGTAACGCGACCGGCGGCGCGAGTCCCGGGAATAGGCGCAGCATGCGGGCTTATCCCTGCCGCTGTGCAGCGGGACTGCCGCAGCCCAGATTCGCCGGCAAGGCGGTATCGATGTATCGCGGATAGTCGAGACGGAGATCGGCCATGAGGGCGATGAATTCCTCGCGGGGCCTGCCTTGTCCCAGACGCTGATTTTTCGCCTTTTCCTGGCGAATGGTGGATACGGTGTTGCCTTGGTAGTCATGACCGGGATAAACCAGGGTGTCCGGCGGCAGGGTGAAAAGTTGTTGCTGAATGCTGTCGTAGAGTTGGCCGGCGTCGCCCTGCTGAAAATCGGTGCGCCCGCAGCCGCCGATCAGCAGCGCGTCGCCGGTAAAGACACGATCGGACATGACGTAGCTGACGCAGCCGGTGGTATGGCCGGGCGTGTGGCGAACCTCGAACGCCAGTTCGCCCGACTGAAGCGGGACGCCGTGAGTGACCAGCAGGTCTGCGCACATCGCCCCCGCATCCCGATGCACCACGCTCTTGCTGCCGAGGCGCTCGCGCAACGCGCCGCTGGCGGTGACGTGATCGGCGTGCACATGGGTTTCAAAGGTATAGACGAGTTGCAACTGCAATTCGTCCAGCAGGGCCAGGTAGCGTGGCACTTCGTCGAGAACCGGATCCACGAGCACGGCCTTGCCGCTACGTTCGCAACCGATCAGGTAGCTGTACGTGGAGGTATCGCTCTCGAAAAGTTGGCGGAAAATCATTCGACGGTACAACGGTTGCGGGAAACAAGACCTGTTCGGTCCCGGTTTATTTTAGGCCGGCCTGGAGTTTTAGCAAACGCTTATTCTCCCATCTCAGGCTTCGCCACTTGGCGAAGAAGACTGACCTGTAACGGCGTCGGCCGCGACCGCGGCCGGCTTGCTCCCTTCGCCGGCCGCAGCTCCGCCACCGCCGCCGACCAGATTTTTCTTCTTGTCTCCGCTCCCCTTGAAGTCGGTCTCGTACCAGCCCCCCCCTTTCAAACGGAAGCCCGCGGCGGAAATCTTTTTCTGCAGTTCCGCTTGCCCGCATTGCGGACAATCCTTTAGCGGCGGGTCGCTGATTTTTTGCAGCGCTTCCAGTTCGTGCTGACAATGTTTACAGACGTATTCGTAGATGGGCATCGTTCGGTTCCTGCTTTTGGGGTTTGATTCGGAATGAAATTGAGTGAAGCTAATGGGGACAGCGCCACAACTTATCAAGCTCTTGGTTTTGGAAACTCCCGATGAACCAAATTGTCCTCACCGCCCCGGATGACTGGCACTTGCATGTCCGCGACGGTAGCGCGCTTGCCTCGCTGGTGCCCCACAGCGCCCGCCAGTTCGCCCGCGCCCTGATCATGCCCAACCTGAGGCCGCCGGTGACCACGGTGGCTGAAGCTCTTCGCTACCGCGAGCGCATTCTGGATGCAATTTCGCCCCGCTGCGCGTTCACGCCGTACATGAGCCTGTATCTCACCGAAGCCACGCAGCCGGAGGAGGTGGCCCGTGTCGCGGAAACTCCGGAAGTCCTGAGTTTCAAGCTGTATCCCGCCGGAGCGACCACGAATTCCGAATCGGGGGTTGCGTCCCTGGAAAAAATTTACCCCTTGCTGGAATGCATGGAACGCCATGATGTGCCGCTTCAAGTCCATGGGGAAGTAACCGAGCCCGAAGTGGACATATTCGATCGGGAGGCCCGTTTCATCGAGGCGCACCTGGAACCGATCACCCGGCGCTTCCCCGCCTTGCGCGTCGTTCTCGAACACGTCACAACCCGGGAAGGGGTGGATTTCGTGCGCGAGGCGGGGGGCACCGTCGCCGCGACGATCACGGCCCATCACCTGCTATACAACCGCAATGCGCTGCTGGTCGGAGGAGTGCGCCCTCACTTCTATTGCCTGCCGATCCTCAAACGCGAAACCCATCGTCGGGCATTGCTGGAAGCGGCGACCCGCGGCAATCCCAAATTTTTTCTCGGCACCGACAGCGCGCCCCATCCGCGGCACGCCAAGGAGTGCGCCTCTGGATGCGCGGGCTGTTATACCGCCCACGCCGCCATGGAGCTTTACGCGCAAGCCTTCGAGTCCGCGGGGGCGCTGGAACGCCTGGATGCCTTTGCGAGCCGGCATGGCGCGGATTTTTTCCGCCTGCCGCGCAATGAAGGACAAATCGAATTGCGCCGTGAGGCCTGGAGTGTGCCGGAAACCCTGGCGATAGGCGAAGATGTGCTGATCCCGTTGCGCGCCGGCGAAACGCTTTCGTGGCGCGTGCAAATTTCCGAGTCCTGAATGCGCGACACCCCCTGAAGAGGGGGTGTGCAGTTCGGCCTGGAAACCTGGCGTGTCGCCGTGTGGCTTACTTGGGTTTCTCGTCCAGATAAACGTCGACCTTGCCTTTCGAGGAGTCTTCCCCGTTTTCCTCGAATTCCAGTCCGTCTTCTTCCGGCGGATTGCCGTCGTGCAGCAGGTAATTGCGCTGCTGGAAGTAGGCGTTGCGGATGAATTCGTAACGGTCCACCGAAGCTTCGTCGGCGATCTTGGTCGCGCTCAGGTTGTCCGCACGCAGGTCTGTCATGCGCGCACCGAAAGTGCCCGCCCCGACTCCCGCTCCAAGATAGGTGAGAGGATTCGAAGCCGAATCGCCCACCAGACCGCCGACGCCGCGGGGCGTGCTCGGTCCGAGCAACGGGAGCACCAGGTAGGGGCCGGATGGAACGCCCCACGTCCCCAAAGTCTGGTCGAAATCTTCGTTGTGCTTGGGCAAATCGACCTTGCTGGCCACATCGACGAAACCGGCTACACCGACGGTGGTGTTGACCAGGAAACGGGCCGCGTCCATGCCGCCTTGCTTGAATTTGGCCTGCAACAAATCGTTGAGGGTAACGCCGATGTCGTCGATGTTACTGAAGAAGTTCGTCACGCCGCGGTCGACGAACGAAGGCGTAATGTACTGGTAGCCCTTGGCCACGGGCTTCATGAAATAGTCGTCCAGCCCGTCGTTGAACGACTGCGTGCCACGGTTCCAGCCTTCCCACGGATCGCGGGCGTCGACGTGGCGCGCTGCCTGGGGCGCCGCGCATCCGGTGGCCAGGGACGCGACAACGGCACTCGCCAGAATGCTGACCAGCCCTTTGTTCAACGATCTGCATTTTTTCATTTTTATCCCTGCAAAACGTGTGTGGAAATCATGAACTCGTTTCAGGATAGCATAATTGTTGCAGATTGCCGAATTGCAAAACCGCCCATTTACAGCCGCCATCCCCCGCCGTTTTCCTCCCGAACCGGGGCGCTCCGCGCGCGCTCGTTCCGCGGTTCATTTTATGACGATCCCCGTACCGGTGGAAAGTATCCGTTCCGGAAAAAGTTCCGCCGGCTTATGTTCAAGCAAGGAGGGGTATGCCAGAGTTCCGGAAAGGGAAGCGAATGCGCCCTTGAAATAGTCCCGAGCAGCCCTAATACCGAGTTTTTATTCCGTTCCGTCCCATGAAAGCGGCCATCCAACGCGACGAAAACCTGCTGCTGCGGAAACTCACCCACGGCTACGGCCTGGAGGAGGGGGGACGTATCGCCGCCGCCTTGACCTTGGCGCTGGACGCCGCCGCCCAGGATCGTCAGATCAGGCCCCGCGGCGTGGAGGTTGCGCAAATTCTGCACGGCCTGAAGGCGGACGGCGAATGTGTGCTGGCCGCCTTGCTCAGCGACCCCTACCTGCGGGAGACGCTGCCTGCGACCCTGGTCCGCGAGCGCTTCGGCGAAGCCACCGCCACCCTGGTGGACAAGGTCAACTGGCTCAATACCTTCACCGACTGCCGGGAGGCGGTCCTGCGCGAGCCGGAACAGGCGGAACTCCTGAGGCGGATGCTCGTGGCGGTGGTCAACGACGTGCGCGCGGTGCTGGTCAAGCTCGCTTATCGCGTGGAGAGGCTGCGCGTGTTGCCGCGCCAGGATGGCGAGACGCGGCGCTGCGTCGCCCAGGAAACGCTGGACATCTTCGCGCCGCTGGCCAACCGGCTGGGCGTGGCCCATCTCAAGTGGGAACTGGAGGACTTGTCCTTCCGCTACCTGCAGCCCCTGGACTACGGCGAACTGGCCCGCCAACTGGCGGAGACCCGCACCGCGCGGGAGAGTTATATCCACGACTTCCTGGCCGGACTGGGCCGGTTTCTCGAACGCGAAAACATCCAGGCGCGCGTCTCGGGACGCCCCAAGCACCTGTTCAGCATCTGGAAGAAAATGACGCGCAAGCACGTCACGGTCGACGATCTTTACGACCTGCGCGCCGTGCGCGTCATCGTCGAGAACATTGCCGACTGCTACGCCGTGCTCGGTCTGGTGCACAGCCGCTGGCAGCATGTTCCCAAGGAGTTCGACGACTACATCGCCAATCCCAAGCCCAACGGCTACCGCTCGCTGCACACGGTGGTGATCGGCCCGGAAGGCAAGACGGTGGAAATCCAGATCCGCACCCGCGAGATGCATGCCTTCGCCGAATATGGGGTGGCCGCGCACTGGCGCTACAAGGAAGGCGGCGGCGATGCATCTCTCGACCGTGGCATCGCCCTGCTGCGCGGATTGCTGGAAAGCCGCGAGGACGACCATGCGCTGCTGGAAGATTTCCGCTCGGAGACGCTGGGCAGCGACGTGTTCGTCCTGACGCCCAGGGGACGCATCATCCGCCTGCCGAAGGGCGCAACGCCCCTGGACTTCGCTTATGCCGTCCACACGGAAGTGGGCCACCGTTGCCGCGGCGCCAAGGTCAACGGGCGCATGGCGCCGCTGACCCACGCCCTCGTTTCCGGCCAGCAGGTGGAAATCCTCACCGTCAGCCAGGGCGGGCCGAGCCGCCACTGGCTGGAGCCTGCATCGGGCTACCTGCATACCGGTCATGCCCGCGGCAAGGTGCGCCAGTGGTTCAAGCAGCAGGAATACGAGCAGCACTGGCGGCAGGGCAAGATCGTTCTGGAAAGGGAAAAACAGCGCCTGGGCGTGCGCGACCTCGATCAGAAAGTGCTACTGACGCGCTTCAACTACAAGCACTGGGATGACTTGCTGGCGGCCGTGGGCCGCCACGAAATCGGCGCCGGCCAGGTCGTCGGTCCTTTCGCACCGCCGCCGCCCGTGGCGATTCCGGCACCGCCGAAGCCGCCGCGCCAACCGCTATTGGGGGGGCAAATCGTCATTCCCGGCGTACCCAATCCCCTCACCCATTTCGCCCGCTGCTGCAATCCCCAGCCGGGCGAAGCCGTGGTGGGCTACATCAGCGTCAACCGGGGCGTCGCCGTCCATCGGAGCGATTGCGCCAACATCCTGCGGCTGGACGACGCGCAGCGCCAACGTCTCATCGAGGCCTTCTGGCAGGGCGACGCCGCGGGGAAAGGCGTGGAAGTGCAGGTGTCCGCCCGCGACCGGCGCGGCCTCCTGAGGGACGTGACGCAAGCCCTGAGCCATGAACAGATCGACATCGCCGCGGCGTTCACCTACACCGACCCCGCCGGCGGCCGGGCCACGTTGCGCATCAGCGTCGAGAAGGCCGATCCGGCGGTACTGGAAGCGGCGCTGGGCAAGATACGCCGCCTGGATGGCGTGGAAGAGGCGCGGCTGGCCGGTTGAAAGCAGGCCGGCCGGAACCGGCTCAGATTTCCTCTTCGCCGGGACGGCCGATCAGGTAACCCTGCGCCCCGTCCACGTAGAGGCTTTCCAGGATATTCAATTCCGCCTCGGTCTCGACATTTTCGGCGATGACGCGCACGTCGATCTCGTGGGCGGTTTTGGCCAGCGCCTGGACGAAGAACTGGTTGTCCTTGTCGCCGTCGATGCCCCGAATGTAGCCGCCGTCGATTTTCAGGAAATCCACCCTCAGGGAGTGCAGATAGGCGAAAGAGGTAAAGCCGCGGCCGAAATGGTCGATGGAAAAGTGGCAGCCATAAGGTTGCAGTTGCTGAATCAATTGCTTCAGCGCATCCATGCTGCGCACGGCGGCGTATTCGGGAACCTCGAAAATCAGCCGCGAGGCTTTTTCAGCGGAGCCGCGCAAAAGGTTCGCCAGCCAGCGGACGAAGTCGGGGTCGGCGATGGAAGAGGGCGTCAGGTTCACCGCGTAACGCCGTCCCGCGAAATGGGCGTGATCCAGATGCGCCCAGAGCACTTCCAGCGTCAGCCGGTCCATCGGTCCGGCCAGGCCCAGGCGCTCCGCCATGGGCATGAACACCCCGGCGGAGAGAATTTCGCCGTGCTCGTCGCGGACGCGCAACAGGACTTCGCTGTGTTCGGTTTCGCCACCGCCACGCAGGGGGCGGATCGGCTGGAAGTGGAGCAGCACCTGTTTCAGGGCGATCACGTCTTCAAGGAACTTGCGCCAGTTGCGCGCGCCGGCGGGCAGGGCCTGCGACTCGCCGAGATCGAACAGATGCCAGGCATTCGGTCCCTTGCCCTGCGCCATGCGCAACGCCTGGTCCGCATTGGCGAACAGCGCCGACAGGCTCTGCCCGGAACGGAACACCGCCGCGCCCACATGGCCCAATCCAGGTCCTTCCATCAGGCCGTCCCCCTGCAATTGGTGCAGGGCCTCGCACACACGCTTCGACAAGGCGGCCACATCTTCGAGCGACACTTTCAGGACTGCGATGGCGAAGTCGGCGCCCGTCAGGCGCGCCAGCACCGTTTCGCCCGCATCCGCGCAAGCGGTTTCCAGGATGCGTGCAGCGCGGCGCAGCAGTTCGTCGCCCGCCTGGTAGCCCTTGCTGTCGTTGTAGCCCTTGAAATCCTCCAGTTGGAACAAGAGCAGCCCGCCGCTGACGAAGTCCTCGCGCGCCTGCAAGAGATGCTGCAACTGGCCGTCGAAAAAGCGGCGGTTGCCCAACCCCGTCACGCTGTCCACGTAGACCTGCTGGCGGAGGTTCTCGGTGATCGCCGACTGCTCCTCGAACATCTGCTTCACTTTGGCCGAGACCTTGTTCATGGCCAGGACCACCTGGCGCAGTTCGCGGGTGCGCGGAATGCGCTCCTGGATGGGGTAGGAGCGATTGCAGATCGCCTCGGCCTGTTCCTCCACCGCGTTGAGCGGCCTGAGCACGAGGCGGATCAACAGCAGGCCCAGCGCCAGCGCGCCCGCCGCGCTGGAGAGAAACCACAGTGCCGTATGCTGCGTGGTCCGCCATAGCTCATCGTAGGCGTAGCCCGGATGGCTGCTGACCTTCACCGTGCCTGCCTCGGTCCAGCCGGCATTGATCAGCGCGTCGCCCTGGGGCGTTTCCAAAGGAATCAAGTCGATGAACCATTGGGGCACGCCTTCGATCTTGACCGGATTGACGCGCTCGATCAGCTTCTTGCCGTCCACGGCCTCGACGAGCACCTCCCGGTAATAGCCGCGATCGAAGATGGCGTCCACCATCGAGTTCATCACCGCCAGGTCGTTGGTCATCATGTGCGGCGTCAGCGACAGCCCCAGGGACGTGGCAGTGTCCTGGGCGTGCGACTCCAACTGGTTGATGAGGTAGTGCCGCGTATTGTTGATGCTGATGGTGAAAGTACCGATGAACAACAGCAGGAACATCACCAGGATGATCAGCGTCAACTGTCTGGAAAGGGTCATGGAGGCGTCCTCGGGTCTAAATCATAAAGAGGTTGGCGGTGCCGGCGGCGGCGTGCTTCATGTTTCAGGCTCCCTCATGCGCTGGAGCAGATCCTGCCAGAGCCCGATGCGCTCCGAACCGCCCACCATCTGGCCGGACACGTTGCGCTGCTTGGCGAGCCACAGGCCATCGGCGTTGAAGCTGTACACCGGCATGAGGTCGTTGCGTTGCCGGGCGGGTTTGATTTCGGCGATCAGGTTGTCCAGCACCACCGGCTCGGTGCCGGGCGCGGAAAAATAGGTCAGCACCATGTGCGCCTGGTTGAGCCGGAGCGCCTTGACGTACGTCATGCGCAGATGGCTTTCGTCCACCCCCAGGGCCTTGAGGGTGAAGAACTTGGCGATGGAAAAATCCTCGCAATCCCCGCCGCCGGTCTCGATCATTTCGACGGGCGTTGCCCAATAGTCGGTTTTTTTCCAGTGGATGCTGTCGTCGACGAAGGTCAGCTCGTTGAAGAAGTCGTTGACCAGTTCCAGCTTTTCCTGATCGGTCTTGTCCTGATTGGTCTGGATCAACGCCTGCCAGTGTTCCAGCCGCGTCCTTGCGCGTGCGCCATATTTTCTCGCGGCTTTCTCCAGGAGTTCCTGGGTAAGCTCAAAACCATCCGACAGCGCGGCACCGAAACCGAAAGCCAGCCCGCAACAAAGCAACGCCCACAAGCAATTCTTCAGGAGGTATCGCGCGGAATCTCGTCGAAGGGAAGTCACGCCGGTCCATCATCAAGGCAAAATTGCGAGTTACTTTAGACGAAATGCGCCTTGCCGCAAGCCGGAAATCCGGCGGGCAGGCGGCGCAAAGCGGCAACTGCCCTTACAATGGCGCCCGGAACGAGCGATGGCGGACCGCGTCGAAACGCGCGTTCCCCAACATTTGCGCCCTTTTTGCCATTCCAGCCGAATCTTACTTTCCGATGACAATTCAGGTTGTCAAACATCGCCCGTCCGCCTCCCGTTTCGACGAACGCGCCCTGACCAAATCGATCGGCCAAAGCCTGCTGCGCGACCGGTTTTTCCTGCGCGGCCGGCTGAAGCGCCTGGGCGATGACGCCCGCGCCGGCAGGGACGTCGCCACTGCACTGGAGGACCTGACCCGTCGCATCGAAAACTCCCTCCAGCAGGTGGAGATGCGGCGTGCCGCCGTGCCGGTGCTGAATTATCCGGAAGAACTGCCGGTCTCGGCGCGGTGCGAGGAAATCGTCGCCGCCATCCGCGACCATCCGGTGCTGATCGTCTGTGGCGAAACAGGATCGGGCAAAACCACCCAGCTGCCCAAGCTGTGCCTGGAAGCGGGGCGCGGCGTGTTCGGCATGATCGGCCACACCCAGCCCCGGCGTCTTGCGGCGCGCACGGTCGCGGCGCGCATCGCCGAGGAACTGGGCCAGCCGCTGGGTAAGGCCGTGGGTTACAAGATCCGCTTTCAGG
>DATDOO010000320.1:0-7227 GCA_035293245.1 Methylococcaceae bacterium | reverse complement strand
TACGGGGTGCTTGCCGGTAAACCTCATCGAGCATGGATGCCTCGCTCAGGACTGGTTTTCAGAAATCGATGCAGCGGCCCGCTTTTTCCCAGTCCCCATAACGGGTCGGTTCCAGGCGCGGCCTTTCGCCTTGCGCCGGTTGCTGCTGCGGTTCCGCAGTTTCCGGAGCGGTCGGCGCTTCATCCGGTACGCCGCCGGTTTTCGGCTCGGGAAAAAGGGTTTGCATGATGAATGTTAGAATTCACACCAACTTATAGCTCATTCTACGGCTTTCCCCACCATGCACCAGACCCCATCCGCCTGCATCGGTCTACTGCCCCATCTTGGGATCCTCACGGTCGGCGGCCCCGACCAGCTCGCCTTCCTGCAGGGGCAGGCCACCTGCGACTTCCGCAACCGCAGCGAAACCCAGGCCTGGCCCGGCGCGTTCTGCAACGCCAAAGGGCGGGGCATCGCCAACTTTATCGCCTTGGGTTGGGGCGAGACGTGTCGCCTGGTCCTGAGCCACGAACTGGTCGACGACCTCCGCGTCCATTTGCAGCGCTACGTCCTGCGCGCCAAGGTCACTCTCGAAGCCGCCCAGGACGATTGCGCCCTACTGGGCATTGTTCCGCCCGTTTCCTTACCCGGAAATCTGGCTCTACCCTCCTCCGAACTGGAGGTCCAGCGGGAAAACGGCAGGATTTTCGTCCGGATGCGGGGAAACGCACCGCGCGGCCTCATTTTGACTACGCCGGCGGATGCGGCGGAACTGATCGAGACGTATGTCGCCGCCGGCTGCGCGCATCAGGAACAACCGGACTTCTGGTGCCGGGAAGACATCCTTGCCGGCTGGCCGTGGGTCTGTGCCGCCACCCGTGAGCGCTTCACCCCGCAGATGCTCGGCCTGGACCAACTCGGCGCGATCAGCTTCGAGAAAGGCTGCTACACAGGGCAGGAAATCGTCGCCCGCACCCATTACCTTGGCACCGCCAAACGGGGCATCCGAAGCGTCCAGGGTACCGGCCTGCCGCCCGCGCCCGGGGAACATTGGACCGGCGGCATAATCGTGAACACCGCCCCGGACAACGGCGGCTGGGTTGGGCTGGCGGTGGCGTCGGACGCGGAATAGGCTTACCCGCAAGGCTCCAGGTAATCAATCAAAAGCTGCAATCCGCGCACGTCGCGAAATTCGTTGACGTCCAGCCGGTAGGCGATGCGCAGCTTTTCCTGCCCCAGCCAGGCGGTGGGCGTATCCACATGGAAGGCGATGGCGTCCAAAGGTCGCCCGCCCTCCACCGCCAGCACCAGCTTGAGGTGCTTCTCCCCCACCACTCTCGCCTGCAACACGGCGAATTCGCCGTCGAAGACGGGTTCCGGAAAGTTCTGCCCCCACGGCCCCGCCGCCCGCAGATCTTCGGCAAAGGACAAGCACAGTTCCACGGACTCCAGCGCCCCATCGGTGTGGACGACGTGGCTCAGATCCAGCCCTTCCGCGTGTTCGGCGACCGCGTCACGAAAGGCGGCGACGAAATCCCAGTAACGCTCGCGGCGCACGCTAAGCCCCGCTGCCATGGCGTGCCCACCGTACCGTTCGATGAGGCCGGGATGCCTGGCGGCCACCACGCTCAAGGCGTCGCGGATGTGGATACCCGCGATGGAGCGCGCCGAGCCCTTCAACAGGTCGTCGTTGCCCGGCGCGAAGGCGATGACCGGCCGGTGCAGACGGTCCTTGACCCGCGAAGCCAGGATGCCGATCACACCTTGATGCCAGCTCTCGTCGAACAGGCACAGGGCCAGCTCGTCCTCCGCGGAAGCGTAAAGCCGGCCGCTGCGCAAATGGCTCAGGGCCTCGGCCTTCATCTTGTCTTCGATGCCGCGGCGCTCGCGATTGAAGGCGTCCAGGAGCGCGGCGAGTTCACGGGCCTCGGCCATGTCTTCCGCCAACAGGCACTTGATGCCCAGGGCCATATCGTCCAGCCGCCCGGCGGCATTGAGCCGCGGCGCCACCCGAAAGCCCAGCTCCGCGGTGGTCAGATTGGCCAGGGACTTGCCGGCCACTTCCAGCAAGGCGCGGATGCCGGGACGGCACTGGCCGGCGCGGATGCGCTGCAACCCCTGATGCACGAGGATACGGTTGACCTTGTCCAGCGGCACCACGTCGGCCACCGTCCCCAGCGCCACCAGATCGAGGAGCTGCGCCAGATTCGGCTCGGCAATCCCTTTGCGCTGGAACCAGCCGTTTTCCCGCAGGCGGGCCCGGAGACCCAGGAGGACGTAGAACATCACGCCCACCCCGGCCAGGGATTTGCTGGGGAAGGTGTCGGCGGGCAGACTGGGATTGACGATGGCGTCGGCGTCCGGCAGCAGCGCGCCGGGCAGATGATGGTCGGTGACCAGCACCGTCCAGCCGCGTTGTTTCGCCGCGGCCACGCCCTCCAGGCTGGAAATGCCGTTGTCGACGGTGATCAGCACATCGGGCTTGCGCGGGGCGGCCTGGGCGACGATTTCCGGGGTGAGGCCATAGCCGTCCTCGAAGCGGTTGGGCACCAGGAATTCAACTTCTTCCGCGCCCAACATGCGAAGGCCCAGCAGCGCCACGGCGCAACTGGTGGCGCCGTCGGCGTCGTAGTCGGCCACGATCAGGATGCGCCGCCCCGCGTCGATGGCCTCAGCGAGGTGATCGACCAGTCTCTCCATGCCGGACAACAGCCACGGCGACGGCAAGCCAGCAAGCCCATAGTCCAGTTCTTCGGGGCCGGCGACGCGGCGCGCGGCGTACACCCGGCGAAGCACCGGATGCAAATGCGCCAAGCGGTTCAGAAGCTCGGGATCGACCAGACGGCGGATGATTTTCTTGCGGATGGTAGGTTGAGGCACGAAGAGTAGTTATATGCGCATTGGAAGCGGTTGGAAACTTTGCATTTGCCCTCTGTGCATGGCGCGTAAACTCCTTCCCCCTGTGGGGGAAGGCCGGGATGGGGGTGATCGAGATGGCTAAGGACCTTGATTGGATCGCCCTCCCCCAACCCCTCCCGTGGAGAGGGGAGACTACTTTCAACGCTTGCTGCGGACGCCCGAAAAAGTCTTAAAGGACCGCGAGGATGGCCTGCTTCACCGCATCCAGTTCGGCGGCGACCGTCTGGGGCTTTTCGGTGCACTGGGCGATGGCGGTGTCCGGGTCTTTCAGGCCATTGCCGGTGAGGGTGCAGACAATGCGGCTGCCTTCCGGAATCCGCCCCGAACGGATGTCGGAAAGAGCGCCGGCGACGGAAATCGCCGAAGCCGGTTCGCAGAAGATGCCTTCCTTGTCCGCCAGCAGCTTTTGCGCGGCGAGGATGTCGGCGTCGCTGAACTTGTCGAACCAGCCGCCGGACTCCTTCTGCGCCCTCCAGGCGCCGTCCCAGCTTTGCGGATTGCCGATGCGGATGGCCGTGGCCACCGTCTCCGGCTTCTCCACCGGACGGCCCAGCAAGAAAGGCGCGGCGCCGGCGGCCTGATAGCCCGCCATGACCGGCCGCTTGCGCGCCGTGCCGTCGTTTGCGTATTCCGAATAGCCTTTCCAATAGGCCGTGATGTTGCCGGCGTTGCCCACCGGCAGGCAGTGGAAATCCGGCGCGTCGCCCAGGTCGTCGACGATTTCGAAGGCGGCGGTTTTCTGGCCTTCGATGCGGAACGGATTGATGGAATTGACGATGGTGACCGGCGCATGCCCGGCAACCTCCTTCACCAGACGCATGCCGTCGTCAAAATTGCCCTGGATTTGCAGCACCTTGGCGCCGTACATCATGGCCTGGGCCAGCTTGCCCATGGCGATCTTGCCTTCCGGAATCAGCACGAACGCCGTGATGCCGGCGCGGGCCGCGTAAGCCGCCGCCGAAGCCGAGGTGTTGCCGGTGGAAGCGCAGACGATGGCGCGGCTGCCTTCTTCCACCGCGCGGGTCACGGCCATGGTCATGCCGCGATCCTTGAAGGAACAGGTCGGGTTCAAACCCTCGAACTTGACGAAAATCTCCACGTCCTTCCCCGCCAGCCGGGGAATGTTTTCCAGCCGGATCAGCGGCGTATTGCCCTCGCCGAGGCTGATGGGGCGGGTGGACGCGGTGACGGGAAGGCGGGAACGGTAACGGTCGATGAGTCCGGTGTAACGTTGGGTCATGGTTTGCGAATGGGTGAAGGGTGGGGAATCTGAAGCGGCATAGGGTAGCGTATCGGACTTGTGCCGCTCCAGATGATTTGCCTTCCTTGCTCTTGACATCGGCCTCGGGAGAGTTGAACGTGCACACGATTGTGCACATACTTCCTTTCTCATGAGAATCGAGTTCGATTTTCGGAAAGCCCAGGCGAACATCCGCAAGCACGGCGTTTCCTTCGAGGAGGCGGAAACGTGCTTGTTCGACCCCGATGCGCTGGTACGCGAAGACCCCGACGCACAGGGCGAAGCCCGCTTCGTGTTGGTGGGCTTATCGGAAAGGGGCCGGCTGCTGACCGTGGTCTACGCCCTGCCGGATGAGGACGCGATCCGCCTGATTTCCGCCCGTCCCTCCACCGCCAAAGAGATCAAGAGCTATGCGTGACGAATACGATTTTTCCAATGCCAAGCGTGCCCGCGAGGTGCCGCACCTAGCGAAACTGCAAGCCGAGCACGGCGGCAAGACCCGCATCACCATGCGCGTCGACAACGACACGCTGGCGATTTTCAAGGCGCGGGCCGAACAAACGGGGGGCAACTACCAGACCTTGATGAACGAAGCCTTACGGCAGTATGCCCAGGGGCTGACGCTGGTCGACGTGGTGCGGGAAACAATCCGGCAGGAATTGCATCACGCTTGAGCGCCAAATCAATGCCCCGACAGAGTTATGGGTTTCGGCTGTCGTCTCTATCCATCCTCCAAACCGGCTGTCCCATCACACAAAGGCGGGAAGGCCGAAGCCTTCCCGCCTTGATCCAACCCTCCTTTATTTCCCGCACCCCGACTGCGCCGCCGCAGAGACGATCCCTTTTCTCTGCACATCGGTAATCAGGCCCTGCTCGAAGAAGCTTTTCGCGGTACTGACGATCAGGGATTGATACTGGCCGTGGTTCCATTGCCGGGTCGTCCCCCTCGGGCCAGCGCACGGCACCAATTGGGCAATCGTGCAGCCGGTGGACGGGTCGACGGTCTCGCCGGGAGGTGTGGACGGGCAGAGATCGGGGGCGGCATTGACCACCCCGTCGTCGTCCTGGTCGGCGTCGCACACGTCGCCCGCGCCATCGCCGTCGAAATCGAGCTGGGCGCTGTTGGCAATGGACGGGCAGTTGTCGAAGGCGTTCCCTATGCCATCGCCATCCAGATCATCGTCGCAGGCATCGCCCCGCGTATCGGCATCCGTGTCCGTCTGATCGAAGTTGGCGACGAGCGGGCAGTTGTCGCCGGCATCGCCGATGCCGTCGTTGTCGTCGTCCGCGTCGCAAACGTCGCCCTCGCTGTCTCCGTCGGAGTCGTCCTGGCCGGGATTACTCGCCAGCGGGCAGTTGTCCGCGGCGTTCGCGACACCGTCCCCGTCCACATCGGCATCGCACGCGTCGCCGATGCCGTCAGCGTCCAGGTCCGCCTGATCCGCGTTGGCCGTGGCGGGACAGTTATCTGCCGTATCGTCACGTCCGTCGTTGTCGTCGTCCTCGTCACAGACATCGCCCGCACCGTCCCCGTCCGCATCGATCTGATCCAGGTTGGGATTCAGGGGGCAATTGTCCCCGGCGTTCGGAACCGTGTCGCCGTCCTTGTCATCGTCGCAGACATTGCCCAGACCGTCCGCATCGCTGTCGGCCTGATCCGGGTTGGCGCTGAAAGGACAGTTGTCGGCGGCATCCAGCACCGCATCGTTGTCGTCGTCCCCGTCGCACACATCACCCTGGGTATCGAGGTCGTTGTCCGCCTGGTCGGGGTTGGCATGAATCGGGCAGTTGTCGCTGGCATCGAGAATTCCGTCGTTGTCGTCGTCGGCATCGCAGGGATCGCCCGTGCCGTCGCCTTCCTGGTCAGCCTGATCCGCGTTGCCTTGGAGCGGGCAGTTGTCCACCGGGTCCTGATGGCCATCGTTATCGTCGTCATCGTCACAGACATCCCCCGCGCCATCCCCATCGGTATCGAGCTGATCCGGATTGGGATTCAGAGGGCAATTGTCGGAAACGTTGGGAATGCCATCCCCGTCGTAATCGTCGTCGCAGGCGTTGCCGTGCCCGTCCCCATCGGTATCGATTTGATTCAGGTTGGCGTTGAAAGGGCAGTTATCGGCGCCGTCAGCAACGGTATCGTTGTCGTCGTCTGGGTCGCAGACATCACCAACGCTGTCGCCGTCGTGATCCGCCTGGTCCGGGTTGGCATCGTAGGGACAGTTGTCCGCCGGATCTTGAAGGCCGTCGTTATCGTCATCGTCGTCACAGGCGTTGCCCTGGCCATCTTCATCCATATCGAGCTGATCAGGGTTGGAATTCAGGGGGCAATTGATGCTGTAATCGATAACAAGCTTGGCATTTAAATACCGGAAATCTTCATATAAAGTACTGTTGAATCCTACCTTGATTGTTGCGTCTAAAGCCGAAACGCCGCCGTTTGCCAGCGCATCTTTTATGTTCGTGTTATTAAGAAGATACCATCCGTAATAGCTGATTTCCCTCTGACCATAATTTCCTAACGGTCCGTCTTCAATTTGTACCAATCTGACATATTCATCATGGTCATCACATGTATCAGGATAAAGGGGAGTGCAATTTGCTGGACCAACACTTGTAAGTGAATTCACTCCTGCATCATCTGCCGCCTTGAGCCACAAGGACGCAGAATTTATAATCCAGTTTCCCCCTATCTCATAATTGATATGAATATCGTATGTGTTAGGATAAGATAAATAGGAACCTTCATACAACACTATGGAGTGATCGCCCGGAGTTTGCGTATCACCGACGTTCCAATCGTTCGACCCATTCCAATCGAAAAAGGAAGCCTCTGTGGCAAACGCGCTTTGTGCGAAACCCATGATGGCACATAACAGGCAGTATTTAGTCCCAGCGCCTACTCGCCAGGTAGAAGTGTCGCAGCCCAAACCTTCCCCACAGGTGCTAGAACGGTCAGCACGAAGTACAACAGAGATAGCGGTACCTTCGGGCTTCGGGCTTCGGGCTTCGGGCTTCGGGCTTCGGGCTTCGGGCTTCGGGCTTCGGGCTTCGGGCTTCGCAGCGAGAGCTTGCTGGTTTTTTTTTGAACA
>DATDOO010000319.1:0-13453 GCA_035293245.1 Methylococcaceae bacterium | reverse complement strand
GGTTGCCACGGAAAACCTGAACACCCTCGCGGATTTCAATTTCCAGCCCCTGCACCGCGCCGAGCGCGGCGAGAACGGCATGGGCAGCGACTGCAAGGGAAAAAAGGGCACGGATTGCCGGGTGCGCGTGCCGGTGGGCACCACCGTCTACGATGTGGAAACCGGCGAGTGCCTGGGCGATCTGGCCAAAGCGGGCGAAGAGCTGCTGGTGGCGCAGGGCGGCTTCCACGGCCTGGGCAACACGCGCTTCAAGAGCAGCACCAACCGCGCGCCGCGCCGCGCCACCCACGGTACGCCCGGCGAGCACCGCATCCTGAAGCTGGAGCTGAAGGTCATCGCCGACGTCGGCCTCCTGGGGTTGCCCAATGCGGGCAAGTCCAGCCTCATCCGCGCCGTGTCCGCCGCCCGCCCCAAGGTGGCGGATTACCCCTTCACCACCTTGCATCCCAACCTGGGCGTGGTGCGGGTGGATTCCTTCCGCAGCTTCGTCATGGCCGACATTCCCGGCCTCATCGAAGGGGCCGCCGAAGGGGCGGGACTGGGCCTGCAGTTCCTGAGGCATCTTTCGCGCACGGGTCTATTGCTGCACGTCATCGACGTGGAGCCTTACGAAACCCTGGAGCATCCGGTCGTTTCCGCCAAGAAAATCATCGCCGAACTGGGCAAGTGGGACGAACACCTGCTCGACAAGCCGCGCTGGCTGGTGCTGAACAAGATCGACCGCCTGCCGGAAGAGGAAGTGGAAGGGCGCTGCCGCCACATCGTCGAGGGCCTGGGCTGGCACGGACCGGTTTTTCCGGTCTCGGCGCTCAAGGGCGACGGCCTCAAGGAACTGACCTTCCGAATCATGGAGTTCCTGGAAGAGGCGCGAGGAACGCATGAAGAGCCGCTCTGAACTGGCCGGAACCCGGCGCCTGATCGTCAAGATCGGCAGTTCCCTGCTCACCGGCGGCGGGCGGGGGCTGGATGCGGACGCCATCGGCGCGTGGGTGGGCCAGATCGCCGAATTGCGTCGGCGCGGCATCGAGGTGATCCTGGTTTCTTCCGGCTCGGTCGCCGAGGGCATGAGCCGCCTGGGCTGGAAAACCCGCCCCGAATCCCTGCACGAATTGCAGGCCGCTGCTGCCGTGGGCCAGATGGGGCTCATTCAGCTTTACGAATCCCTGTTCAAGCGCCACGGCTTCCACGCCGCGCAAATCCTGCTGACCCACGAAGACCTGTCCGACCGCCCCCGTTACCTCAATGCGCGCAGCACCCTGCTCACCCTGCTGCATCTAGGCGTGGTGCCGGTCATCAACGAAAACGACACGGTGGCCACGGAAGAGATCCGCTTCGGCGACAACGATACCCTGGGGGCCTTGGTGGCCAACCTGGTGGAAGCCGAACTGCTGGTCATCCTCACCGACCAGGCCGGTCTGTTCGACAGCGATCCGGGGCTGAACCCCGCTGCGCAACGGGTAGCCCAGGCCCGCGCCAGCGATCCCGATCTGCTGGAAATGGCCGGCGGCAGCCGCAGCGGTCTCGGCCGCGGCGGCATGTTCACCAAGGTGCGCGCCGCGCGCCTGGCCAGCCGTTCGGGAACTGCGACCCTCATCGCTCCCGGAGCGGCGGCGGAGGTGCTGGTCAGAGTCATGGACGGCGATGACGTCGGCACGTTTTTGCTTCCCGACCTGGAACCCTTGGTGGCGCGCAAGCGCTGGCTGGCGGGACGCTTGCAGGTCAAAGGCGCATTGATGCTGGACGAGGGTGCGGCGCGGGTGCTGCGCGAAGCCGGCAAGAGCCTGCTGCCCATCGGCGTCACCGCCGTGGAAGGCAACTTCCGGCGCGGCGAACTGGTCGCCTGCCGCGACGCGGCCGGCGTGGAAATCGCAAGGGGACTGGTCAACTATGGCGCGGACGAAGCGCGCCTCATTCTGCGCCAGCCCAGCAGCTGTATCGCCGAGTTGTTGGGCTACGTGGACGAGCCGGAATTGATACACCGGGACAATCTGGTGTTGGTGTAGCGAATTCCCGGTGCCGGTTTCGCGCTTGGCCGAGCCGCAGCGCCCGAACCGAAAAAATCCGAACCCCGTTGTAATCAAGTCGCTGCAATCGCGGAAGGATAATCGGCGCTGCCCGATACGGCGGTACGAATTTCCACGCTGCCGAATATCGCATTTGGCTAAAATACGCACAGAGATTGTGCAAGCGAGACGCCCCCCTCTTGTCTCGGGCGCTTTCAAAGCGATGTCGCTGAACAGAAGGAAACGAAAGGAGTTGAACATGTTCAAGAAGCTGGTTTCACGCTTGATCGCCTTGCAGACGGTTTCGTTGCTGGCATTGGCCGTCATCGCTGGCTGCGGGTTCTACGGCACGTACGCCTTGGTCGACGTATCCGGCCGGATGGGACAGAGCAAGGATGTCGTGGCCGACATCCTTCCGCCGCCCCTTTACGAAATCGAAGCGCAACTCGTCGCGTACCAGTTGCAGGATGCGCAGGATACCGAGCGCGCGGCGCTCGTCGAGAAATTGCGCACCCTGAAGCGCGATTACGACCAGCGCAACGGTTACTGGGAGCAGAGCGACCTGGACCCGGCCATCAAGTCGGCATTGCTCGGCGAGCAGCGCCAGTCCGCCGACCTGTTCTGGAGCGAAATGCTGGGGCGCTATGTTCGGGCCGTCGAGTCGGGGGACCTTCCCGGTGCGGATGCGGCCTTGCTGAAGGTGCGCAAGCATTACGACGATCACCGTCGCGGGGTCGACCGGACCGTGGCGATCGCCGGCGCGTATGCTGAAAACGCCTTGCAGGATCTTTCCGCGACCTCGAAAAACGCGCTCCAGTGGATGATCGTCATTTCGGTCGCCGGCGCCTTGGCGATCCTGAGCCTCGCCATTCCCATGATCCGGCGCATCGCCGACAGTCTGCGGCTGGCGGTCGACACCGCACAGTCCGTGGCGTCGGGCGACCTGACCCGTCCGGTGCCGGTAAGCGGCGAGGATGAAGTGAGCGAATTGATGGCGAAGCTCGCCGTCATGCGCGACCGTCTCAACCACCTGGTTTCCGCCATCGGCGAGAAGGTGGACGCCATCCGCCAGTCTTCCGGCGAACTCTCCACCGCCGCCCGCAATGCGGCGCGCACCACGGAAGGCCAGTCCATGCTGGCGACCCACATGGCCGCGTCGGTCGAAGAACTGTCCGCTTCCATCGATCAGGTGGGCGCGCACGCGGCGGAAGCCTTCCGCATGAGCCAGGGCTCCAGCAGTCACGCCGGCAATGGCGGCAACATCATTCATCAGGCTGCCTCCGAAATGTCCGGCATCGCCAGCACCGTCACCGGCATGGCGGGAACCATCGCCGAGCTCGAAGGGTTTTCCGCCCAGATTTCCATGATCGTGCAGGTGATCAAGGACATCGCCGACCAGACCAACCTGCTCGCACTCAACGCCGCCATCGAGGCGGCGCGGGCCGGCGAGCAGGGACGCGGCTTCGCCGTGGTCGCAGACGAAGTGAGAAA
Source organism: Methylococcaceae bacterium (assembly GCA_035293245.1). Lineage (GTDB taxonomy): Bacteria > Pseudomonadota > Gammaproteobacteria > Methylococcales > Methylococcaceae > DATDOO01. The sequence continues at coordinate 9,959 of DATDOO010000319.1, read as the reverse complement.
ACTTGCCGAACGCACCAGCGCGTCCACCGGCGAAATCGGCACTATGATCGCCAAGATCCAGGAGGGCACCCGGCAGGCCGCCCAGGAGATGGAGACCGGCGTCCGGCGCGTCAACGAAGGCGTGAATCTGGCCAGCGAGGCGGGCAATTCGGTCAATGTCATCCGGGCCAGCGCCGAGCAGGCCGCCACGGCGGTCAACGACATCACCTTCGCCCTGCGGGAACAAAGCGGCGCGGTAAGGGATATCGCCCAGAGAGTGGAGGGTTTCGCGCAAGGCTCCGAGGTCAACAGCGCCTCTGCCGCGCAAACGGCGGCCTCGGCCCAGCGTTTGGAGGAACTGGCCATGGAATTGGCCCAGCTGACCGCGAAGTTCGCCGTCGCGCGCTAGCGCGGCGGACGAACCGCGCCGGAAGCGCAAATCAGCGGATGAAGTCGAACAGGGACAGCCCCTGCACCTTCACGTAAGCCTGCTGGGCGGCTTGCAGCGCCGTATTTTCCAGGTTGAAGCGGCCGATGGCTTCGGCGTAATCCAGATCCTGGGTATCCGAAAGGAAAGACTTCGAATCCAGGATGAATTTCTCGTTCAGGCTTTCCTGTTCGTCCAGTGCGTTCAGGCGCGCGCCGACCGTTGTCCGGGTGTTGAGAAGCTGCTCCAGCGCGGCGTCGAGGTTGGTGATGGAGTCCTGGATGGTGTCGTCGGCGTCGATTTGTTCCGTCGAAAGCGCGGCCGTGTCGACCAGCGGCGGGAGGGCGCCGGTATCGGGCAGGGTGGGCGATTTTCCCGCCAAGGCGTCGGCGAAGTTGCGCAGCACCATGAGGATGTTTTGGGAGAAGGCGCGGCTGGCGGTGGTGGGCGGGGTCGCGGTCGCGTCGGTGGTGACTGTGGTCACGGACGGGATGTCTTCGAACACGCTGCTGCCGGGATCGCCGTCGGCGATGGTGCGGGAGGCGCCGATCTGCAACAGCCGCTGGCTGTTCTCGCCCTGATAGACGTATTGCACCGAAGCCGCGTTTTGCACATAGGCGGGAGGCGCGGCGGGGTTGGGTTCCAGACCCGCGACCGGCGCGCCGGCCGGATCGTAGGCTTTCGCGTCGGTGCGGTAGCCGGAAAAGAGGTAGTCGCCGTTGGAATCCACCGTATTGACGATGCTTTCCATCTCGGAAAGCAACTGGCGGGCCTCCTGTTCCAGGGCCCGCTTGTCCTGCGCCGTCAAGGCGCCCTGATTCGCGCCCTGGATCGCCAGTTCGCGCGCCCGTTGCAATACGTTGGTTCCGTAGTCCAGGGCGCTGTCCTCGGTGGTCAGCCGGTTTCTGGCGGCGGCGATGTTGTCCTGGTACTGGGTGGTGACGCGGATGGCTTCCTGCAGATCCAGCGCGCGGGTGGCGGCGGCCGGGTCGTCGGCGGGCGTCAGCACCCGCATGCCGGAGGACAGTTGCATCTGGGTTTTGGTCATCCGCGCCTGCTGGTTGAGGATGGCGTCTACGCCCAGTTGCTGTGCAAGCATGTTGGAAACGCGCATGACCATTACCTCACGGCGTCAAAAAGGATGTCGAAGACGGAATTGATGGTGGCGACCACTTGCGCCGACGCCTGATAGGCGCGCTGATAATTCAGCAAGTTGGCGGCTTCCTCGTCGAGATTGACGCCGGCGAGTTCCTCGCGGTTGGCGACGGAGCGATCATGCAGCACCTTTTGCGCGTCGCGGTTGATCTGAGCGGAATGGGTGCGCGAGCCGACGTTCGAAACGAGTTGCCCGTACGTGTCCTCCAGGGAGGCGCTGCCGCCCAGCATGGATTTTTTCGTCTCCAGTGCGGCCAGTTTCAGGGCGTTGCCGTTGTCGCCCACCAGCGGAATGGGGGCTAAGGTGATCGGGTCGGTTCCCAGGCTTTCCGCGGCGGCGATGTCCCGGGGGTCGGCGATGGCAAGGCCGATGCGATTGGAGGCGTCGTGCACCGGACGGATGAGGAACTGGCTGTCCGTGGTCGGCACGGTGGGCGCGGCGATATTGAGGCCGTCGACGTTGAACGTGCCGGTCGCGTTGGGCGTGAAGCGGAAATCGTCGGACAGCCGGGTCAGGGAGAACGTGCCGGTGGACTGGACGTAATCCAGGCGGTAGTCGCTGGCTTGCAGTTCGGCGGGAGCCAGATTGCCGACGGTCGTCAGGTCGTAGGCCACGGTCACGCTGCCGGTGCTGCCGCTGGTGGCCATCACGGTGGCGTACGGCGGGTTGGCGCCCAGCGCGGAGGTGAAGAAGTCGATGCCGGTATCGCCCTGCAGGTCGTAGCCCAGGCGGTGCTGGGCGTTGAACTCCAGCACCAGCCCCGTGGCGACGCGCCCCAGTTCGTTCTGGGCGGGGTCGAGAACCTGACTGACGAAGTCGCGGATGCCGCCCAGCAAACCGCCGTCGAGCAGATTGGTGACGATGGTCGTCGAGGCTCCATTGACCAGGGCGATTTCCTTCTGCTCCGGATCGGGGTCGCCGTCCAGGACATCCAGGTGCGAGGCGTTCGCGCCCTGCACCAGCGACTGGCCGCTGCCGATGAACACGTTCAGCGAGCCGTCGGCCATCTCGATGGTTTTGACATTGACCTTTTCCGCCAATTGCGCCAGTAACTGGTCGCGCTGGTCGAGCAGGTCGTTGGGGGCATGAACGCCGCCGCCGCGTCCCAGTTCGAAGACGATGCGGCTGTTCAGTTCGGCGATGCCGTCCGCGTAGGTGTTGACGTCCGCGACCGCGCTTTCCAGGTCGCTGTTGGCCCGGGCGCGCATGGCCTCGAGTTGCGTCCCCAGCGCCTGGAAGCGTCCCATGAGGTTTTCGGATGCGGAGAGCAGAACCTGCCGGGCCGGAAGGGAGGCCGGGTCGTCCGCCACCTCGTGCACCGCGTCGAAAAAGTCGCGCAGCACCGGTTGCAGGCCCACGCTGGCGTCCGCCAGCAATTCGTCCACTTCGCCGGCCAGGGCGTGATATTTGTCCAGTTCGGTGAACGAAGACGCGCTGTTGCGCAGTTCCTGGCTCAGGAAATTATCGAAGTAGCGGATGACCGTGCTCGATTCCGTGCCCTGGCCCAGAAACCCGCCGCCGGTGAAGAACGGATTACGCTCCACCTGTTCCACCCGCTGGCGCGAGAAGCCGGCGGTATTGACGTTGGCAATGTTGTGCGACGTGGTGTTAAGGCCCATCTGTGCCAGTTGCAGGCCGGACACGCCGATGCTGAACAGCGAACCGCTCATGATGAAATGCCTCTCTGTCGCTTCTTGCTGCGGTTAATTCATGTATCGGCCGAAAGGCCGGTTTCTTCAGAGCCTGTTTGCAAAACGACGGAGCGTCCGTGATCCACGTCCGCGACCGCCGGCTCGGGCGCGTCGTACAGGGATTCGGCCCGCCGCGCGATGGAGAGGATCTTGTTCGCATACTGCGGGTCCGTGGCGTAGCCCGCCTTTTGCAGTTCGCGCACATACGCCGCCGAGTTGTCCGACTTGGTCAGGGCCGTGGCGTAGCGGGGATTCTCCTTGAGGAAGGAGACATAGTCGGCGAAGCTCTCCGCGTAATTGTCGTAGGCACGGAAGGAAGCGGCCTTGCGCACCGGCACGCCCTGCTCGTATTCGAGCGTTCTCACCCCGGCGCGTTTGCCGTCCCAGTGGCCGCCGGCCTTGATGCCGAACAGGTTGAAACTGGAGGAACCGTCGGCGTTCTTGATGACCGAACGGCCCCAGCCGGTTTCCAGCGCCGCCTGCGCCAGCAGCACGCGGGGATCGATGCCCAGCTCCGCCGCCGCCGCTTCCGCGTGAGGCATGAGCCGGTTGATGAATTCCTTGCGGTTGGCGAAGCGATGACTGGACGCATCGTGATTTTTCGCCGCGGGCCCGGATTCCGGACGGGCGGTCGGTTCACTGCCGCCGACCGCCCCCCCGCTTTCGCTGCCGGATGCCTCCTTCGCTGCGGGGGCTTCCCGTCCCTGGCGGTATTCGTCCAGGGTCTTGCCTTCCACAACCTCGCCGGCTTTGCTGTTTGCCGCGGCGCCGCCCAGTTGTTTTTCCAGGGGCTTCGCCAGGCCCAGGCCGCCGCTTTTGGCTAGGTGTAGGGCCATCTGCTGGTCGTACATGTCGCGGTAAAAGCGGGACTGCTCGTTGTCGATCAAGCCGCTCTCCTGCGGCGCGCCCGCCTGGCGCATGCTCTTCATCGCCATCTGCACGAACAGCGATTCGAACTGTTTGGCCACTTCCGGCAAGGCGGCCTTGGCGTCCTGGCCGGCCTGGTATTTGAGGCGGTTCAGACCCTGCAGGTCGGCGTACACGTCGCTGGCGGCGATTCGTGACATGGCGTTTCTCCCGGATCAGATGATCAAAAGCTCGGCGCGCAAGGCGCCGGCGCTTTTCAGGGCTTCGAGGATGGCCACCAGGTCGCTCGGCGCCGCGCCGACCTGATTGACCGCCTTGACGATTTCGTCCAGCGACACGCCGGGATTGAAGACAAACATGCGCTTGGCCTCTTCCGTGACGCTGATGTCGGAGCGCGCCGTCACCACCGTCTGTCCGCCCGCCAACGGGTTCGGCTGGCTGACCTGCGGCCGCTCGGTGATGGTGACGGTCAGGCTGCCGTGGCTGACGGCGGCGGGCTGAACCCGCACGGTGCTGTTGATGACCACGGTGCCGGTGCGCGAGTTGACGATGACCTTGGCCGGGGCTTCGGCGGGGCTGATTTCCAGATTCTCGACCAGCGAGGCGAAATCCACTTTCTGCGCCGGATTCTGCGGGGCAAGGACGCGGATGGATGCGCCGTCCCGCGCCTCGGCGGTTCCCCCGCCGTAAGCCTTGTTGATCGCCTGCGCGACGCGCTTGGCGGTGGTGAAATCGGGATTGTGCAGATTAAGCACCAGTTCCCCGCCGTTGCTGAAAGGGGTCGGCACCTCTTGCTCAACAGTCGCGCCGTTGGGAATCCGTCCGACACTGGGATTGTTGACGGTAATCTTGGAGCCGTCCTGGCCCTCGGCGCTCAGGCCGCCGACCACCAGATTGCCTTGGGCGACCGCATACACCTGACCGTCCGCGCCTTTCAGCTCGCTCAACAACAGGGTGCCGCCTTTCAGGCTGGTGGCGTCGCCGAGGGAGGAAACGGTCACGTCGATGGTCTGTCCCGGCTTGGCGAAAGGCGGCAACTCGGCGGACACCGAAACCGCCGCGATGTTTTTGGATTTGGGATCGATGCCTTGCGGCAGGCGTAAGCCCAACTGGGTCACCATGTTGATCAGGGTCTGGCCGGTGAACTTGGTCTTGTCGCCGGTCTTGTTGAGGCCCGCCACCAGTCCGTAGCCGATGAGCTGGTTGGAACGCACGCCGCCCAGAGCGGCCACGTCCTTGATGCGTTCGGCATGCGCCGCGGAGGTGAGGCACACCATCAGCGCAAGAAGAAAAGCAGGGAACACGCGGCTCATGATCATTCTCCGGAGTTGTCGCGCGTCCACGTCAGAAAGGGAAGAAGACGCTGTTGAAGAAGCGGCTGAACCAGCCCATTTCGGCGGCATCGGCCACCGTACCGTTGCCGGTGTAGACGATGGTGGCATCGGCGACTTTGGTCGATGGGACGGAGTTGGTCGCGTCGATGTCGGCGGGACGCACGATGCCCGCCAGCCGGACGTATTCCGCCCCCTGGTTGATGGTCAGGCGCTTTTCGCCCTGCACGCGCAGGTTGCCGTTGGGCAGCACCTGGGTCACCGTGACCGTGATGCTGCCGGACAGGCTGTTGTTTTGCTTGCTTTCGCCCTCGCCGTCGAATTTTTTGCTGGTGCTGGCCTCGGCGTCGAAGATCTGGCCGATCATGTCCGGGTCGGTGATGTTGAACAGGGTGTTCGGCGCCATGCCGAACAGCATGGGCACGCTCGCGGAAATATCGTTTTTCTTGTCCGTGGTCAGGCTGGACTTTTTCTGCCCGGTGGTTTTTTCCGTCAGGCTGATGGTCAGGGTATCGCCCACGCGCCGCGCGGTGGTGTTCTCGAACAGCTTGAGATAGCCGTTCGGCTGGTAGATCGCCCCGGTGGGGACCGCCGGGGCCAGCGACTGCGGCGGCGGGACCGGCGCGAAGGCCGGGTCGTGGCGCATATGGCGGCTTTCGATTTCGGCGCAGCCGGCAAGGCCGAGCAGCGCAAGGATGAGGGTGGCCCGGCGTTTCATGGCGTTGTTCCGCTTCAGATGTTGTTGGTCAGGAAGGCCAACATCTGATCCGTGGTATCGATGGCCTTGGAGTTCATTTCGAAGGCCCGCTGGGTCTCGATCATGTTGACCAGCTCCTCCACCACGTTGACGTTGGACGACTCCAGAAACCCCTGCTGGAGCGTGCCCAGCGAATCGGTGCCGGGGGTGCCGACGGTCGGGTCGCCGCTGGCCACCGACTGGCGGTACAGGTTGTCGCCCACCGACTCCAGGCCGGTGGGATTGACGAAGCTGGCCAGGGTGATTTGCCCCAATTCTTCCGTGCCGCCGCCCGATACCGTGGCGCTCACCGTGCCGTCGGTGCCGATGGTGACGCTGATGGCCGTCGCGGGAATGGTGATGGACGGTTCCATGGGGTTGCCGTTGGAAGTGACGATCTGCCCTTCCGAATCCATCTTCAGCGTGCCGTCGCGGGTGTAGTTGATAGAGCCGTCGGGCATGAGAATCTGCAGGAAGCCCTTGCCGCTGATGGCCACGTCCAGGACGTTGCCGGTCTGCTGCAGGTTGCCCTGGGTATGGATGCGTTCGGTGGCGACCGCCTTGACGCCGAGACCGATCTGCAACCCCGAGGGCAGGGTGGTGTTCTGGGTGGATTGGGCGCCGACCTGGCGCACGTTCTGGTAGAGCAGGTCCTGGAAATCGCCGCGCTCTTTCTTGAAGCCGGTCGTGTTGACGTTGGCCAGGTTGTGGGAAATCAGCGACATGCGCGTCTGCTGCGCATCCAGGCCGGTTTTCGCAATCCACATGGGTTGATAAGTCATGGCAATAAGCTCCTCTGGACCCCGGGCGGTCAGGTCATGCGCATCAGTTGCGCGCTGGCCGCACCGTTGTCTTCCATCGTTTTCATCATCTTGATCTGCATTTCGAACTGGCGGGCCAACTCGATGAGGCTGACCATTTCCCCGACCGAGTTGACATTGCTGCTTTCCAGCGCGCCGCTGACCAGGGTCACCTCCGCGCTGGCCTCGGCAGCGCCGCCGTTTTTGAGGCGCATCAGGCCTTGGTCGAACTTGTCCAGTTCATCGAGGGGCGGGTTGACCAGCTTGATCCGGCCCACCGCCGCCAGTCCCGTCGCCACCTCGCCCGTTGGAATGGCGCTGACGGTGCCGTCGTCGCCGATCTCCACCTTCTCGGCCGGAGGAATGCTGATCGGCCCGCCGTCGCCCAGCACCGGAAAGCCCGACCCGGTCACCAGCAAGCCTTCGGGGGTGACGTGCAGGTCGCCCGCCCGGGTGTAGGCTTCCTCGCCGTCGCGCCCCTGTACCGCGATCCAGCCTTCGCCGTGCACCGCCACGTCCAGGTCACGCCCGGTGGTTACCAGCGAGCCCGGCTTGAAATCGACGGCGGGCCGCTCGGTCATGGCGTAAGCCCGGGTGGGATGCACCGGACCGAACACCGGCATGGAGCGCGCCTGTTCCAGGTCGGCGCGGAACGCCGTGGTATTGGCGTTGGCCAGGTTGTTGGCGTTGACGCTCTGGGCGAGGAGGATTTCCTTCGCCCCGCTCATGGCGATGTAAAGTCCGCGGTCCATGATTTTCCCCTTCGTAGGTCGGGTTAGCCGAAGGCGTAACCCGACGATTGGCACCGAATGTTGGGTTACGCTTCGCTAACCCAACCTACCTTTTTGCTAGCTCTATCGAATATTGATCAAGGTCTGGGTGATCTGGTTTTCCGTGGTGATGGTCTGCGCGTTGGCCTGGTAGTACTGCTGGGCGATGATCAGCTTGACCAGCTGTTCCGCCAGGTCCACGTTGGAATTTTCCAGCGCGCCGGACTGGATGGCGCCGAAGTTGCCGGTGTTGGCGGCGCCGGGAATGGGCGCGCCGGAACCGGCGCTCTGCGCCCAGGTGGTATCGCCGAGCTTGGACAGTCCCTGCGGGTTGGGAAAGCGCATCAGGGCGACTTGGCCCATGGTCTGGGCCGCGCCGTTGCTGAAGCGGGCGAACACGACGCCGTCGGTGTCGATGTCGATGCCGATCAGCCGCCCCACGGTCAGGCCGTCCTGGGTGAGCAGGTTGACGCTGGAGGATTCGCTGAACTGGGTGGAGCCGGTGTAATCGACGGTGAGGGCCATCGGGTCCGCGCCGTTGGTGAGAGTGATGCCGGTGAAGCTGATGGGGTTGTCGGTCGCCGGCAACGGCACGCCGACGGTCACCATGGCGCCGCTGCCGTTGAATTCCAGTTGCGAAGGGTCCGCAACGGCTGGCGTGGTGGGATCGAAATCCAAGGCCGCACCGTCGAAATACGTATACACGTTCCAGCTGTTGACGGCGGTTTTGACGTAGTAGCTGCTCAGGGTGTGGGTGTCGCCCAGGGAGTCGAAGACGTTGATCGACGCCGTGTAGTTGTAACTGTCGGTATCCGGTGGGTTGGTGGTGGGATCGAAAGGCAGGGCGGGCAAGGGAGCGCTCGCATCCAGATTCACGCTGATGGAGATGTTTGCCGTCGCTTCGGGAATGCCTTGCGAAGTGCTGATCTGCAAAGGCTGGAGGATGCCTTGGCTGAAACCTTCCTGGACGGTGGTGCCGTTGGGCTGGAACACCAGCAGCGGATTGTTGGTGTTGTTCACCACATAGCCGTCCTTGTCCACATGGAAGTTGCCGGCGCGGGTGTAGACGCGGGTGTTGATGTCCTGGACGTTGTCGGCGAGCACGAAAAAGCCCTCGCCGCTGATGGCCAGATCCAGGCTGTTCTTGGTGAATTCCAGATTGCCCTGGTCGAACTGCTGGGCCACGTTGGCCACCTTGGAACCCGATCCCGGCGTGGTCGAGGACACGCCGCCGAGGCTGGTGGCGTAAACGTCGGCGAATTCCGAGCGCGATTGCTTGAAGCCCGCCGTGTTGGCGTTGGCGATATTGTTGCCGGTCACCGAAAGCATGTTCTGCGCGGAGTTCAGGCCGCTGAGTGCTGTAGTGAAGCCCATGACACGTCTCCCTTAAGGTGGATGTTCAAAAAATTTCCAGAATCTTGTCGATGCCCGCCTGGCCGAGGCCGGCGAGCTGCAGCTCCATCGGTTCGCCCGCCGCGCCGAGCCGGACGCTGTTCACCTGGGCGACGGCGCGCGTTTCCAGCGCTGCGGTCTTGCCGTCGATGACCGCCTCGGCCTTGAGGGTGTAAACGCCAGCCGGAGCCTGGGATCCATCCAGCTTGCGGCCGTCCCACAGGAACGGGATTTCGCCCTTGGATTGCTGGCCCAGTTCCAGCACCTGCATGAGTTCGCCGTTGGCGCTCGTCACGGCGACGCGAACCTTGTTCGACGCGGCGGGCAGATCCAGGTTGCCTTGCAGGTAACCGCTGGACGGCAGCGCGGCCTTGTCGGAGCGGACGAGCACCGGATGTCCCACCAGGCCGGCCGCGCGCAGCGCCTGGTCGGAGGTCATGAGGTTGCTGAACTGGCTGAAGGTTTCCTGCAGTTGCTGCATGCCGGTGATGGTGCTCAGTTGCGACAACTGGCTGAGAATTTCCGCCCCGTCCTGCGGCTTGAGGGGGTTCTGGAATTTCATCTGCGTGGTCATGAGTCGCAGGAAATCCTCCGCGTCCAGGGAATCGTTCTTTTTCGTTTCCGGCGCTGCGGTGGCAAGGCCGGCAGACTTGAAGATGTCCAGTTTGCTTTCCACGTTCATGGCGGGTTACTCCTATTCGCCGAGGCGCAAGGTTTGCAACATCAACTGCTTGGCGGTGTTGAACACCTCCACGTTGTCCTGGTAGGAGCGGGAGGCGGAGATCATGTTGGTCATCTCCTCCACCGTGT
>DATDOO010000318.1:0-2718 GCA_035293245.1 Methylococcaceae bacterium | reverse complement strand
CGAATTGGGCGAACCACTGACCCGCGCCATGGGGCGCGGCGGGGTCGTAATACAGGCCGCGCAGAATGAGATGGCCGACCGGCCCGAGCACCGGCCCCGGCACCAGGGTGCGGAACGCTTCGCCGCCCATGAGCTGGTGGGTGATGGTCTGGTAGAGGCGCTTGAGTTGGCCGTCGCGCACCATGGTGTCGAGGACGCGCGGCCCGGCGATGAGATAGATGCAGCGGTAACCCTTCTGGCCCAGTTGCCGCACCAGGGGCTCGCCTTCCGCCATGGCGCCCGCGCCGCAGAACAGCACTTCGACGCCCTTATCGCGCCAGTAGGCGACGCGCGCCGGGTCGGCGGCCTGGCCCGTGGCGACGTAGCAGCGCTGGCCGTGCTCGCGGATGGAATCCGGCAGGGGGAAATCCAGGCTGGCGCTGGCGATGACGACGTCCGGCTGGGCGGGTAGCCCCTCCACGCGCCGCCACTCCGCCAGGTCGTGGGAATCCGGGCGCAGGCCGATCTGCAGGATGTTGCCCAGGCGTTTTTCCGCCAGCGCGCGCAGATAGCCGCCGTGGGTGATGAGGCAGTCGGCCTGGGCTTCCAGTTCCTGGAACAGGCGGAAGTCGTCCGGCGTGGTCAGGCTGGCCGGCATGTACGGCTGGCGGGTGACGGCGTCTTCCAGGGCGATGCGCCCGTCCAGGCTGGAGAGGAAGTTGGCGTAGACGAAAGGTTTCTTGTCGCGGGCGCCGCGGGCGTGCAGGCGCTGCGCCAGGTACAGGCCGTGCAGCGGGACTTCCGCGTAGGGCGGCGGATAGAGGCGGAAGACGGTTTTGCTGGTTGGATCGGAATTGTTCATGACCGATGCCAAACCGGGCTGAATTCGTGCACTGCGGCGATCATCGCCCCGGCGTGCTCCAGCGGCACGTCCGGCAGGATTCCGTGACCGAGGTTGAAAACATGACCGCTACCCCGGCCGTAACGTTCCAGGATGGCCTGGACCCGCCAGCGGATGGAGGCCGGCGGGGCGTACAGCGCGACGGGGTCGAGATTGCCCTGCAAGGCCACTTTCTCCCCCACCCTGGCCCGCGCCTGGCCGATGTCGCAGGTCCAGTCCAGCCCCAGCGCGTCGAAGCCGGTTTCCGCCATCGCTTCCAGCCACAGGCTGCCGCCCTTGGTGAACAGAATGGCAGGAACACGGCGCCCGTCCGCCTCGCACGCCAGTTCGGCGCGCACCTGGGCGGCATAGTGAAGGGAGAAATCGCGGTAATCCTCCGTGGTCAGCACGCCACCCCAGGTATCGAACAGCATCACCGCCTGCGCACCGGCGGCGATTTGCGCGTTCAAATACAGGGCCACGGCGCGCGCCAGCTTGTCGAGCAGGGCGTGCATGGACGCGGGATCGCTGTACAGCAGGCCCTTGACGCGGGCGAAGTCGCGGCTGCCACCCCCTTCCACCATGTAACAGGCCAGCGTCCATGGGCTGCCGGCGAAGCCGATCAGCGGCGCGCGTCCCGCCAGCGTCCGGCGGGCCAGGCGCACGGTGTCCATGACGTAGCGGAGATCGCTTTCCGGATCGGGAACCGGCAGACGCTCGATGTCCGCAGCGCTGCGCACCGGATGGGCGAAGCGCGGTCCCTCGCCTTCCTGGAAGGACAGGCCCAGCCCCATGGCGTGCGGAATGGTGAGGATGTCGGAAAACAGGATCGCCGCGTCCAGCGGGTAACGCTCCAGCGGCTGGAGGGTCACTTCGCAGGCCAGTTCGGGGGTGGTGCAGAGCTTGAGAAAGCTGCCGGCCTTCTCCCGCGTGGCGCGGTACTCGGGCAGGTAACGCCCGGCCTGGCGCATCATCCATACGGGGGTGTAGTCCACCGGCTCGCGCAGCAGGGCGCGCAGGAGACAATCGTTGCGAAGCTCGCTCATGGAATATCGAGTGCGGTGCAAAGGTTCGAATGTTACTGCATGGCTCGCGGCGAGGCCAAACCGGGCATGGCCTCATGCCTTGCCCTATTTCGTAAGAATCCCGAACGCCGCTCTTGTTCCTTCGTCTAACGGCTTTAAGCGGATGCCTGAAAAATCAGGCGCGGGCTCCGGCTCGCCAGTTCCGAAAGTCGCAGGAGGGTATTCCCATGAAACGTTTGTTTTTTCTCTTGTTGCTGGCGTCGAGCGTCGCGCTTTCCGGCTGTGCTTCCGCACCGGTGTGCGGGGCCGCCGGCGCCGCGGGCGGGGCCTATGCCGGCCAGAAGCTGGGCAGAGGCAGCACCGGTGCGGTAGTCGGCGGCGCTGCGGCAGGCGGCCTACTCGGCGCCGCGGTCTGTCCCTGAAACCCCCTTCCCGGCGGAGTGGCGCGGCCTTCCGTACATGGCCCGCAGTTCGTCCTTGGCGGCCTGGAGGCAGGCCCGCCGCTCGTCGGGAAGGTTCTTGCCCGCGCGGTTCATATAAAAATTGAGCATCGACATGGCCGAGCGGAACGCATCGGTCTTGCGCCGGCGGCTGGCTTCGGCGGAGCGTCCGAGGGATTCGGCGATGCGGCGTGGATCCTCCCAGGTAAAAACACCCGCCTCCAGATCCAGCGCATTGCTGGTTTCGGTGACGCGTTGCGACCAGCGTTTGCCGGCAACCATGGGGCTTGATCGAAAAGCCGTGGATCAATCTTCGCCGGTATCGTCCGCGCCGATGTCCTGCTCGTAAATCCGGCACAGCACCGCAAGATGGCAATAGCGGCAGGTTTGCGCG
>DATDOO010000317.1:0-2416 GCA_035293245.1 Methylococcaceae bacterium | reverse complement strand
ACTCTTGCTGTCGGAAACTTACGACCCCGCGTTACCACGACGCCGCTTCCTCTTGCTACCGGGGTGCACGGACAATTCCCCAGACGGGACTTCAACCCGCTAGATCAACCGCTGTTACTGCGTACGGACAGATTTATTTTTGCCATGCAAAAATAAATCTGTCCCGTTTGGTGGGGCATGAACTTTCGGGACGGGAGAGGTCTATTTCGGTAACGGCATTATCAAGCTGCCGTAAGGAGGGTAGGGCGATGGGAAAGAATGTCGCGCAGAAAATCATAGCCAGTCATCTGGTCGAAGGACGCATGGAAGCCAGCGCGGAAATCGGCCTCAAAATCGACCAGACCCTGGCGCAGGACGCCACCGGCACCCTGGCCATGCTGGAGTTCGAGGCCATGGGCGTGCCGCAGGTCCGCACCGAGTTGTCGGTGCAGTACGTGGACCACAACCTGCTCCAGGAAGACTTCAAGAACCCCGACGATCATCTGTTTCTTTACAGCGCCTGCCGCAAATTCGGCTTGTGGTTTAGCCGGCCGGGCAACGGCGTGAGCCATCCGGTGCACATGGAACGCTTCGGCGTCCCCGGCAAGACGCTGCTGGGCTGCGACAGCCACACCTGCGCCGCCGGGGCGCTGGGCATGCTGGCCATCGGCGCCGGTGGCCTGGAAGTGGCGCTGGCCATGGCCGGCGAGCCCTATCACCTCCGCATGCCGAAAATCTGGGGCGTACGGCTAGTGGGCGAACTACCCGATTGGGTGAGCGCCAAGGACATCATCCTGGAAATGCTGCGCCGCCACGGCGTGGATGGAGGGGTAGGCAAGATCGTCGAATACTACGGCCCAGGGTTGGCGCAGCTCAGCGCCATGGACCGGCACGTCATCGCCAACATGGGCGCCGAACTGGGCGCGACCAGCAGCGTGTTTCCGGCGGACGAAGCGGTCAGGGTTTTTCTGGACTCCCAGGGGCGAGGCGCCGCGTTTACGGAAATCCAGGCGGATGCCGACGCCGAATACGACGAATACGAGGAGATCGACCTCTCCACGCTGGAGCCGCTCATCGCGTTGCCCAGCAGTCCCGGCAATGTCGTGCCGGTGCGCGAGGTGGCGGGGCGGGAAATCTATCAGTCCTACGTCGGTTCGTCCGCCAATCCGGGCCTGCGGGATTTTGCCGTCGTCGCGCTGATCGTGGACGGCAAACAGGTCCATCCCCGAGTCTCGTTCGACGTTAACCCCACCTCCCGGCAAATCCTGGAAAACCTGATCGTTGAGGGTCTCCTGGAAAAGCTGGTGCGCGCCGGCGCCCGGCTGCACCAGGCGGGCTGCGGTGGTTGTATCGGCATGGGCCAGGCCCCGGCCAGCGGGCGCATCAGCCTGCGCACCGTGCCGCGCAATTTCCCCGGCCGCTCCGGCACCCAGGAAGACCAGGTTTATTTATGCAGCCCGGAAACCGCCGCGGCGTCCGCGCTGATGGGCGTGATCACCGACCCGCGCAACCTGCCCATGCCTTACCCCCGCGTCCGGGAGCCGGAAAAAATCCTCGTCAACGCCCAGATGCTGATGCCGCCCGACCCCCAGGACGCGGGCATTCCTTTGGACATTGGACCCAACATCAAACCGCTACCGCGCTTCGGCGCGCTTGCCGACCGCTTGGAGGGGCCGGTGCTGCTCAAGCTGGGGGATGACGTCTCCACCGACGAAATCCTCCCGGCCGGCGCCAAGGTTCTACCTTACCGCAGCAACATCCCGGAAATCAGCAAGTTCGCCTTCAGCCCGATCGATCCGGGTTTTTACGACCGGGCGCTGCCCTATCGGGAACAGGGCTTTTTCATCGTCGCCGGGGAAAACTACGGCCAGGGTTCCAGTCGCGAGCACGCCGCCCTCGCGCCCAGATACCTGGGCCTTAGGGCCGTGCTGGCCAAGAGCTTTGCGCGTATTCACCGGGAGAATCTGGTCAACTTCGGCATCCTGCCGTTGGTCCTGGTCGACGCAAGCGATTGGGACGAGGTCGAAGCGGGAGATGTCCTGGTTATTGCGGACGCCCGCCGCAGCCTCGAAAAAGACTCCGTCATCACGGTGATGAACGCGACACGAGGCCAGAGCTACGCAACCGCTCACCATTTAAGTCCCCGACAGGTCCAAGCCATTCTCGCCGGCGGGGTCATCAATCGGGTTCAGCCGGAGCGCGCATGAGAGTCTGTCCCGATTAGTCCGGCGTTTCGGCCGAAACAGCACGAGGGCCATGAACCGGGTAAGGCTGGATGGGTTAAACGCCACAAGTTCCCCCCTTTCCTAAGCCGGCGAAGCCGGAACCAAACAGGCTAAAGTCATCGTAGTGTTCCTCGGCTGTGGAAGGGGGAAGTGATGACTACCACAATCTTGACCGATCGCTATCGTGATCGACTCCACGGTGTACTGAATTG
>DATDOO010000316.1:0-11894 GCA_035293245.1 Methylococcaceae bacterium | reverse complement strand
GGTGTCCGCGGCGTGGGCTTTTTCGGCAGCGGCTTCACGGCCGGTTTCGGCTTCGGTTCCGGTTTGGGCGGCGGCGGCACGGGAGGCGGCGGAGCGGGTTCGGCTTTGGGTGGAGCCGCGATCAGCGCCACCTCCACGACGCGTGGCGTTTGCACCGGCGCGGTCTCGACGGAAAAATTCCGGTAGACCTGCCAGGCGATGCCGTGCAGCGCCAGCGACACGGCCAGCGCCAGCAGCGGTTCGCGCCAGCGGTATTCTTCCGCGGGCATCAAACCTCGACGACGGTGCCCAGTTCCATCACCCGCTCCACCGGCAACCTGAAGAAGGGGATCGGGCTGGAGGCGTTACGGAACAGGGTGATGAACACGGTTTCCTCCCAGCGGTTGAGGTCGGTCCTCTTGGAGGGAATCAACGTTTCCCGCCCGATGAAGAAGCTGGAGGTTTCCGGGTCGATTTCCAGCCCCGCTTCGCCGCACAGCCGGAGGATGCGCGGCACGCGCGGCGACTGCATGAAGCCGAAGCGCGCCGTGACCCGGTAAAACCCCTGTTCCAGGGTTTCGATCATCAGGCATTCCTCGTCGGATATCCGCGGAACGTCTTCCGTAAGCATGGTCAGCAAAACGATGCGCTCATGCAGGACCTTGTTGTGTTCCAGGTTGCGCGTCAGGACGATGGGCAGGCTGACGTGGCGCGCGGTGAGATAAACCGCAGTGCCCGGAACGCGCCGGACATTCCGGCCGGGAAAGCTTTCCAGAAAATACTTGAGCGATTCGCCCATGGCCTGCAAGCGGGTGGCCAGCACATCCCGCCCCTTGCGCCAGATCCACATCATGAAAAACAGCCCGGTTCCCAGCAGCAACGGAAACCAGCCGCCGTCCGGAATCTTGGGCACGTTGGCGCTGAAGAACGCCAGGTCGACCGTGACGAGGGAGCCGAACAGCAGAGTCGCCGCGAGCGGTTTCCACTTCCAGGAATCCATCGCGACGATGGACGCCAACAGGGTGTCGATGGCCATCGCTCCGGTCACGGCGATGCCGTAGGCGGCGGCCAGATTGCTGGAGGTGCCGAAGTAAAGCACCAGGCCGATGACCCCGAAGAGCAGCATGCGGTTGACGGCGGGGACGAAAATCTGGCCGATTTCCGCCTCCGAGGTGTGCACCATTTTCTGGCGCGGCAGGTAGTCCAGTTGCACCGCCTGGCGGGTGATGGAAAACGCCCCGGAGATCACCGCCTGCGAGGCAATGACCGTCGCCACGGTGGCCAGGGCGATCATGGGGTACAGCGCCCAGGACGGAGCAATCAGGTAAAAAGGGTTCTGGATGGCGGACGGGTCGCGCAGGATCAGCGCCCCCTGGCCCAGGTAATTGATCATCAGGGCCGGCCATACCAGCACGAACCAGGACAGGCGGATCGGGTTGCGGCCGAAGTGCCCCATGTCGGCGTACAGCGCCTCGCCGCCGGTGATGGCCAGGACCACCGCGCCCAGCACGATGAAGCCGTGCCAGCGGTGATGGGCGAAGAATTCCAGCGCGTGGACCGGATGCAAGGCTCCGACGATTTCCGGCGTCTGCTGGATGCTTTGCATCCCCCAATAGCCGAGCGTCGCGAACCACAGCAGCATGGCGGGGCCGAACCAGGCGCCCACCTTGGCCGTGCCCTTGCTCTGAATGGCGAACAAGGCCAGCAGAACGCCGATGGCGATGGGCAGGACGTAGGGATGCAGGATGGGCGTTCCCACTTCCAGGCCCTCCACCGCGCTGAGCACGGAAATGGCGGGGGTGATCAGGCCGTCGCCGTAAAACAGCGCCGTGCCGAACAAGCCGAGGCCCATGATCCAGGCGCGCTGCGCCCGCCGGTGACGGCGGTTCAAGGCCAGCGCGGTCAAGGCCATGATGCCGCCTTCCCCGTGGTTGTCGGCACGCATGATGAAGGTAACGTACTTGACCGAGATGACGATGGTCAGCGACCAGAAGATCAGCGACAGGATGCCGAACACGTTGCCCCGGGTCACGGGAACCGCGTGCGCGCCGTTGAAGACTTCTTTCAGCGTATACAGCGGGCTGGTGCCGATGTCGCCGTACACCACGCCGATGGAGGCAAGGGAGAGTGAAAGGAAACCGGACGAAGACCTGGTGGGAGAACTCATCGACGCCTTGGACGCAGTGCGCGAAAAACCCGATACCTTAAATCAAAAATAGCGTCCGTTCAGCAGGAAATGTGCGCCGATGCTGGCGAAGTAGCCCAGAAGGATCGCCGGCGTCCATTTCAGGTGGCTGGTGAAACTGTAAAGGCCTTTCGCCTGCCCCAACAGGCCCACGCCGGCCGCCGAGCCGACGGCGAGCAGGCTGCCGCCCACCCCGGCGGTCAGCGTCACCAGCAGCCACTGGCCTTGCGAAATGTCCGGCGCCATGGTCAGCACCGCCAGCATGATGGTGCCGTTGTCGATGAAGGCGGAGGCGATGCCGACCAGGATGTTCGCCACCGTCGGCTCGATGGTTCCGTATAAAAAATGCGAGGACACTTCAAGGTAGCCCAGAAAACTCAGTCCGCCCACGCCCAGCATCACGCCGTAAAAGAACAGCAGGGTATCCCATTCCAGTTGCGCGACTTTCTGGAAAACGTCGAAGGGCTTTGCCGCTTCCCGCGCAGCCAGCGCCTGCAAGCGGCGCAGCTCCTGGGTTTCCAGCACTTGGCGGAGTTGGGCTTCGGTAATGATCTGCTCGGTGAGCAATAATTCACCCAGCCGCGGCCCCTCCGATGCAGTGGGGCTTGTGGCCGCGATTTCCATCTGCCGCAATTCCATCTCGTCGGCCGCGGTCGCTTCCCGGGGATCGTCTGGACGAATCGCGGTCTTTTGCAGGTAATAGCTGAAAAATTTCAGGTAGGTCAAACCGAACAGCATGCCGGCGACGGGTGGCAGATTCAGGAAATTTTCAAAGCAGGCGGCGGTGACGATGGTGAACAGGAATAGGGCCATGATGCGCCGCGCGCCGCGCTTCATCGGCTGCACCTGCGTTACGGGGGCGGGGTGTGCGCCGGGAATGAAGAAATACATGATCGCCGCCGGGACGGCAAAGTTGACCACGGAGGGAACCAGCAAGGAGAAGAAATCGCCGAACGGCACCACGCCCTTCTGCCACACCAGCAGGGTGGTGATGTCGCCGAACGGACTGAACGAACCGCCGGCGTTGGTGGCCACGACGATGTTCACGCAGGCCGGGGCGATGAAGCGGCGCTCGTCCTTGCCCAGCGCCAGCACCACCGCGCCCATCAGCAGCGCCGTGGTCAGGTTGTTGCACGCCGCCGAGATCATGAACGCCAGCGCCCCGGTGATCCAGAACAGTTGGCGGTAGCTGAACCCCCTGCCCAGCAGCCACACGCGCAGACTTTCGAAAACCCCGCGATCCTCCATCGCATTGAGGTAGGTCATGGAAACCAGAATGAACAACAGCAGTTCGGCGTAACCTTCCAGATGGCTGCGGAACGCCACTCGCGCGGCCTCGCCGTAGCCGCTCACCGCGTACATCGCCGCGATCAGCACCCAGATCAGGCTGGCGGCGGCCACCATCGGCTTGGATTTGCGCAGTTCGGTTATTTCCTCGACCATCGCCAGCGCGTAAGCGGCAAAAAATACGAACAGCGCAGCGTAACCGACCGGATGCAGGGTCAAGTCCATTGTCGGGGGGCGGGTGGCAGCGTCGGCGGCGCAGGTTCCGGATACGAGCAGCAAAATAATTGAAAGGCAGATGCGCGGCGTCGCTTTCAAGACAGAGGTCCCATGAAGCCCAGGCAAAAAGGGGCAATTAGTGTAGCAAACCGCTCGGTTTTCTAGAAAGGCGCCGATCCTTATGTGCGGCAAGGTGTGCGCCACGATTTGGCCGGCCGTTTTTGTCGATTATTATTGCTGCGCCCAGGGATCCGGAACTGGGTAGGTGCGGCATTTGCCGCGCCCCCCTGGGCAGGGAAGCCCTTGACGATCCTGCTCTTCGCTTGTGCTGCAAAATCTCCGGCGGGTGTGTGAGAATAACGGCCAAGCCTCGCGACCCTCCCGGACGTTTTCCGCGACGGGGTTGTCAAAGGCTTTCGATTCACCCACCCGAGAGCATCCACGCGCATGAACAGCAAATCCGACAAGAAATCCATCGCCGCTCTGTGCGGCGCGGTTGTTACCGGCCTGACGGCCGCGTCTCTCGCCAACGCGGCGGAAAATCCCTTCGCCCTGAAGGATTTGTCCAGCGGGTATGTGCAGGTCGCCGCCGAAGAGAAGCAGAAGGAAATGGCCTGCGGCGAAGGCAAGTGCGGCGCCCAGATGATGAAATCCGGCGCCATGAAAGACGTGAAGGGCATGGAAGGCAAGTGCGCCGGCATGACCAAAGGCGCCCAGGAAACCAAGCCCGCCGAAGGGCAGGGCAATACCGGCGAGAAAGACGGGAAGGAAGCGCAACAGCCTGGGAAATGATCCCCGCCCCCGCCATTTGCGGCGCAGGCTTGGGCCTGCGCCGCGTGTTCATCGAGGAAATCCACGCCCGCCCCCTGGCCGGCGTGGATTTTTTCGAGGTGGCCCCGGAAAACTGGATGAAGGTCGGCGGACGCGCCGGCAAGCTGTTCCGCGGCATGACCGAGCGCCATCCCTTCGTCTGCCACGGCCTGTCCTTGTCCCTGGGTGGCCCGGAACCGCTGGATGCGGACTTTCTGTGTGAACTGAAAATTTTCCTGGACCGGCACCAGATCGCCCTGTACAGCGAACATCTGAGCTATTGCAGCGACGACGGCCTGCTTTACGACCTCATGCCGCTGCCGTTCACCGAGGAAGCCGTCCGCCACGCCGCCCGGCGGGTGCGGCAGGTGCAGGATGCCCTGGAGCGGTCCATCGCCATCGAGAATATCTCCTACTACGCCGCGCCGGGCCGGGAAATGGCGGAAATCGACTTTCTCAACGCGGTGCTGGAGGAGGCCGACTGCGGCCTGTTGCTGGACGTGAACAACATTTACGTCAACAGCGTCAACCACGGCTACGATGCCCGCGAGTTCCTGCGCGCCGTCCCCGCCCGGCGCATCGTGTATGCCCACATCGCCGGCCACTACGTGGAGGAGGTGGACTTCCTCGTCGACACCCACGGCGCGGAAGTCATCGACCCGGTATGGGGCCTGCTGGACGCGGCCTACGGTTGGCACGGGGTGTTTCCGACTTTGCTGGAGCGCGACTTCAACATCCCGCCGCTGGCGGAACTGCTGCGCGAGGTGAGCACCATCCGCGCCTTCCAACAAGCGCATGAGGCGCCACACCATGCACTCCGCGCCTGACGAGCACGGCGATCCCGCCTCTCTCGACGAGAGGCGCCACGCCATGCACCCCAGCCCTGCGCAGGAACCTGCCCTAAGTTGTGTCCAGAAGCCCTGTCTCCCCCCTTTGGAAAAGGGGGGAACCGAATCGGGTTCCGGGCAGGATTGCCCGGAAACTTTGGGTGAGCACGGTCGCTGCGACTTTCAGTTTGACCGGTTGCGCGAACTGCAATACCGCTTCGCCGGCCACATCCGCGACCCGCGCGCCCATCCCGCGCCTCCGGACGTGCCGCCGCGCCGCATGGCCCTGTACCGGGAGTTGTTCTTCAACAATATCGGCGGGTTCCTTTCCAGCAACTTTCCGGTGCTGCGCCGGATTCTCGACGACGCGCGCTGGACGGCGCTGGCCGAGGATTTTTTCGCCCGCCACCGTTGCCGCACACCTTATTTCTCCGCCATCGCCGAGGAGTTCCTCGCCTACCTCGCCGAGGAACGCGGCGAACGGGCGGAAGACCCGCCGTTCCTGCTGGAACTGGCGCACTACGAATGGGTGGAAATGGCCTTGGCCATCGCCGAGGGGGTGGCGCCGGCGGAATTCACGGCGCCGCGCGATGACGAAACGCTGCTCGATACGCCGCTCGTCCTCTCGGAACTGGCCTGGCCTCTGGCCTACCGTTTCCCGGTGCACGAGATCGGCCCGGATGTCCAGCCCGCCCAAGCGCCGGACCAGCCGACCTGTCTGGTGGTGTACCGGGACGGCGGCGATCGGGTCCACTTCAGCGAAATCACCCCGTCCACCTATCGCCTGCTGCAACTCTGGCGGGAGGCGCCGGGCACCACCGCGCGGGCGCTGCTGGAACAAATCGCGGCGGAACTGGGCCAGCCCGGTTCCGCGGAGGTGCTGCGCATGGGAGCGGAAATCGTGCGCGAACTGGTCGGGCGCGGGGTGCTCGGCTTTCGTAGGTTGGCTTAGGCGTTCCTACGCCGTAACCCAACATCCGGCGCTGGCGTTGGGTTACGCGGAGAACCGCTAACCCAACCTACACAAAATTAATGATATTTATAGGAAGACCCGGGATAACCCGACGCCCCTTTCAGGAATACTCCAGCCTTAATCCCGCCTCTTGCAGGTGGGCGGCCTCCTGAACCAGATCCGCCTCGGTCAGGGGGTGCTCGGCCAGCCAGCCGGTCGGGAAACGCACCACCATGCCGGTGTCTTCCAGGCGGAAAACGAAATCCGGCAGCGCGCCGGCTCCACGCCCCCGGTTCAGCAGCACCGCCAGCCGCAGCAGGCAGGCGAGGGGGACGGCGGTCTTGTTCCAGGGCGGCGCCAGTTCCTTGAACAGCTTGAGGGGAAATTTGCGCCGGTGGGCGCGCACCAGCATGGCGAGGCGTTGCTGCTCCTGCTGGGAGAAGCCGGGCAGGTCGGCGTTTTCGACGATGTAGGCGCCGTGCTTGTGATGCTGGTGGTGGGCGATGTCCAGGCCGATTTCGTGCAGCGCCGCCGCCCAGTCCAGCCACTGGGCGCTTTCTTCCGCATCGAGGGGCGGCGGCGAAGAAATTTGCGCCAGGCAATGCCGCAGGGTGGCGACGACGCGCTTGGCGTGCGCGTTGTCGGCATGGAAGCGCTGCGCCAGATGCGCGACGCTGCGCTCGCGCACGTCCTCATGGCGGATGCGCCCCAACAGGTCGTAAAGCAGGCCTTCGCGCAGCGCGCCGTCGGAAACCGTCATGCGCTCGACGCCCAGCGCCTGGAAGGTGGCGAGGAGGATGGCGAGTCCGCCGGGGAACACCGGCGCGCGCTCCGGATTGAGACCGGGCAGCTTGAGCCGCTCCACGTGGCCGCATGCCAGGGTGGCTTCCGCCAGCCGCTGGAGGCCGGCGGGGGTGATGCCGCTCTGGCTCCAGCCCGCTTCGCGGAGGATCTTGTCGATGGCGCGCAGGGTACCGGAAGCGCCGACCGCCTCCTCCCAGCGCCCGCGGCGCAACTCGATTTCCACCGGTTCCAGTTCGACCTGGGCGGCGAGAACGGCGCGGCGGAAGGATTTGGGCGTGATTTTGCCGCTCTTGAAATGCTTCTGGCTCATGGACACACAGCCCATGTCCAGGCTTTCCATGATCAGCGGCGCGCCGTTTTCACCGATGATGAGTTCGGTGCTGCCGCCGCCGATGTCCATGACCAGCCTGCGGCGTTCGTCGAAAGCCAGGGCGCGGGAAACGCCGTGGTAAATCAGGCGGGCTTCTTCCACTCCGGAGATGATTTCGATGGGATGGCCCAGCAGGCGTTCGGCCTTGTCGAGAAACGCGTCGGCGTTCAGGGCGGTGCGCAGGGTTTTGGTGCCGACCGCCCGCACTGTGCCCGGCGGCAGGTCGCGCAGGCGCTGGCCGAAGCGCTCCAGGCACTCCAGGGCGCGGCGCTGGGCGGGATCGAGCAGGATGCCGCCCGCGGTGAGCCCGGCCCCCAGGCGCACCATTTCGCGGAGGCGGTCCACCACGTGCACCTCCCCGCCGCGCAGCCGGGCGACGATGAGATGGAAACTGTTGGAACCGAGGTCGAGGGCGGCGACGGTATCGGGCGAACGGTTTTGCGGCACGGATGAAGTCTCGGTTCGGGTAGCGCGGGAGGGCGGGCACGGTCTGTTAAAATTCTATTCTATGAAGGCGCTTTCTCTTAATCAGCTTCGCAAGACTTACAACAACGGCCTGGTCGCCCTCAAGGGCATCGACCTGGACGTGGAGGAAGGCGATTTCTTCGCCCTGCTGGGCCCGAACGGGGCCGGCAAGTCCACCACCATCGGCATCGTCAGTTCGTTGGTGACCAAGACTTCCGGCACGGTGCGCATCTTCGGCCACGACCTGGACAAAGGGCGCGAGGCGGCCAAGCAGTGCATCGGCCTGGTGCCCCAGGAAATCAACTTCAACCAGTTCGAGACGGTGCTGAACATCCTGGTCAACCAGGCCGGCTATTACGGCGTGCCGCGCCGCCGCGCCCTGGAGTCTTCCGAAGAATGCCTGCGCCAGCTCGACCTGTGGGATCGGCGCGACGGGGTTTCCCGCCGGCTGTCCGGCGGCATGAAACGCCGCCTGATGATCGCCCGCGCCCTGGTGCACAAACCGCGCCTTTTGATTCTCGACGAGCCGACGGCGGGGGTGGACATCGAGATCCGCCGCTCCATGTGGGAATTCCTGCGCAAGATCAACCGCGAAGGCACCACCATCATCCTCACCACCCACTACCTGGAAGAGGCGGAAAGCCTGTGCCGCAACATCGCCATCATCAACCACGGCGAGATCGTGGAGAACACCCGCATGGCCTCCCTCTTGGCCAGCCTGCACAGCGAGAGTTTCATCCTCGACCTCGCCCAGCCCCTGGAAACGGCGCCGGAACTGGAAGGCTATTCCCTGAGGCTGGAAGGCGCGCGCACTCTGGAAGTCGATGTCCCCCAGGGCGTAGGCCTGAACCGGCTGTTCGAGCAACTGGGCGCCCAGGGCATTTCCGTGCGCAGCCTGCGCAACAAGGCCAACCGGCTGGAACAGATGTTCGTGGATTTACTGGATCGCCCCTCTCCCAACTAATC
Organism: Methylococcaceae bacterium; assembly: GCA_035293245.1. Classification (GTDB taxonomy): domain Bacteria; phylum Pseudomonadota; class Gammaproteobacteria; order Methylococcales; family Methylococcaceae; genus DATDOO01. The sequence goes on along the minus strand of DATDOO010000316.1, from coordinate 3,033 downwards.
CCATGAACTACCGCGTCGCTTTCCTCACCATCCTCCGCAAAGAAATCTACCGCTTCATGCGCATCTGGCCGCAGACCTTGCTGCCGGTGGCCGTGACCACTTCCCTGTATTTCCTCATCTTCGGCCGCATGATGGGCGAGAGGATCGGCCGCATGGGCGGTTTCAACTACATCGACTTCATCGTGCCCGGCGTGGTGTTGATGGCAGTCATCAACAACTCGTACAGCAACGTGGTGTCCTCGTTCTACTCCACCAAATTCCAGCATTACATCGAGGAACTCTTGGTCGCGCCGGTGCCGGACTGGATCATCCTGGCCGGATACGTATGCGGCGGCGTGGCGCGCGGGCTGGCGGTGGGGTGCGTGGTGACGGTCATCTCCATGTTGTTCAGCGACGTGCGCATTCAGCACTGGCCGGTGGCGCTGGGCGTGTTCGTGCTCACCGCCACCCTGTTTTCCCTGGCCGGCTTCATCAACGCCATGTTTGCCAACAGCTTCGACGACATCTCCATCGTCCCCAACTTCGTCCTCACGCCGCTGGTTTATCTGGGCGGAGTGTTCTTTACCGTGGACATGCTGCCCGGCGTCTGGCGTGGCGTGTCTCTGGCCAATCCCATCCTGTACATGATCAACGCCTTCCGCTACGGATTCCTCGGCATTTCCGACATCCCGGTTCTGCAGGCGATGGCGGTGGCGTCGGGATTCATCGTCGTCCTGGCCGGTGCCAGCCTGCTGCTGTTGCGCAAGGGCGTGGGCATCAAGAATTAATTTCCCCCGTGAATAAAAACGGAGGTTTAATGTCAAATTGCCGCAACTCCCCAAGGTTGCTATAGTTATTCAGTCTGAATTTCAGGGATGCGCAGCCGGCGCGTGCGCTTTTCGGCGTGATTCCGCCCGCTACCCTGTCAGATCACCGGATTTCCTGGGCGCCGCTGCAAGGCAGCGCCCCGAGTTTGAAATTGACGCGGGCTCGCATAGAAGAATTTCGAGATTTTGCGAGCCGCCAAACAGGGTTAAACGCCGCCCACCCTTGACGGGCGGTCACGAGTCCTTAGCACATCGGCATCGGACAGTCCGGGCCGCCACAATCGGCTGCCCGGCGTAGCCGTTCCGGGCGCACTTTTGCGCCGGGGTTGTCAGGCCCAGCGGGCCTCCCTATCCGCGGCGCGCATTTGCGCGGCCGGGTGGCCGATCGCATTGCGAAGGACGCATCAGGACAATGGCATGAAAAGAATGCTGATCAACGCCACGCAACCGGAAGAGTTGCGGGTTGCCTTGGTCGATGGGCAGAAGCTCTACGATTTCGACATCGAAATTCCCTCCCGGGAACAGAAAAAATCCAACATCTATAAAGGGATCGTGACCCGCGTCGAGCCGAGCCTCGAAGCGGTGTTCGTCAACTACGGCGCGGATCGCCACGGTTTCCTGCCGTTCAAGGAAATCTCCCCCGCCTACTACCAGAACGCCGACGGCGAAGGCCGGCGGCAGGACATGAGGAGCCTGATCCGCGAGGGCCAGGAACTGGTGGTGCAGATCGAGAAGGAAGAGCGCGGCACCAAGGGTGCGGCGCTCACTACCTACATCAGCCTGGCCGGCAGCTATCTGGTGCTGATGCCCAACAACCCCCGTGCAGGCGGGGTGTCGCGGCGCATCGAGGGCGACACGCGCAGCGACATGCGCGAGGCCATGAGCCAGCTCGAAATCCCCGAGGGCATGGGGATGATCATCCGCACCGCCGGCGGCGGCAAGTCCGTCGAGGAATTGCAGTGGGATCTCAACTACCTGCTGCAACTGTGGGAAGCCATCGACCGCTCGTCCAAGGAAAAACAGGCGCCGTACCTGATCTTCCAGGAGAGCAACGTGGTCATCCGCGCCCTGCGCGACCATCTGCGCGGCGACATCGACGAAATCCTCATCGACAACCCCGCCACCACCCGCCTGGTCAGGAGCTTCCTGCAACAGGTGATGCCGCACTTCATCCACAAGGCCAAGCAGTACGAAGACAGCGTACCGCTGTTCAGCCGCTACCAGATCGAGAGCCAGATCGAGTCGGCTTACCGGCGCGAAGTGTCCCTGCCCTCCGGCGGCATCCTGGTCATCGACCACACCGAGGCCCTGACCAGCATCGACATCAACTCGGCGCGCGCCACCAAGGGCGGCGACATCGAGGAGACGGCCCTCAACACCAACCTGGAAGCCTCCGATGAAATCGCCCGCCAGTTGCGGCTCCGCGACGCGGGCGGCCTGTTCGTCATCGACTTCATCGACATGATGTCGGTGAAAAACCAGCGCGCGGTGGAAAACCGCCTGCGCGACGCGGTCAAGATGGACCGGGCGCGCATCCAGTTGGGGCGCATCTCCCGCTTCGGCCTGCTGGAAATGTCGCGCCAGCGTCTGCGGCCCTCCCTGAGCGAATCCACGCTCATTCCCTGCCCGCGCTGCAGGGGACAGGGCGCGATCCGCGCCGTCGGCTCGCTGGCGCTGTCCATCCTGCGCCTGCTCGAAGAAGAGTCCATGAAGCGCGGCACGGAAAAAATCATCGCCCAGGTGCCGATCGAAGTGGCGACCTTTCTGCTCAACGAAAAGCGCTCCGTGATCACCCAGATCGAACAGCGCCAAGGGGTGCAGATCCTCGTCATTCCCGTCCGGCAGATGGAAACCCCGCACTACGAAGTGCAGCGCATCAAGGGCAAGGAACTGCGCGAGGGCGAGGAAGAACGCAGCAGCTACGAACTGGCCAGGGCCGGCGACGAACGCTCGCCGGTGCTGACCTGGGAAGCGCCCCAGGCCGAACCGGCGGCCATCCGCGATTTCCTGCCCGCCACCCCCGCGCCCGAAAAGCCCGCCGCCCCGTCGGTTCCCCCGTCTTCGCGCGAGCAACAGTCGCCGGGGCTGATCCAGCGGTTCTGGAAAAAGCTGGTGGGTAGCGGCGAGGAGGAAGCCGGCGGCGATCGTTGCGCCGTCCGCCTTCGCGGCGGCGCTGCTCGTCGCGCGGCGGTCTGGATTCGCCCGGACCGGACGCAAGGCCCTCGGC
>DATDOO010000315.1:0-13502 GCA_035293245.1 Methylococcaceae bacterium | reverse complement strand
GTTGTGGCCTGCTGGAGGGACAATCCCATCGGCACTCACCCACTAAATTTTCGGGGCTCTACGCCTTCACGGTCGGCATTACCCGTTACCATTGCACCTCGCCTGCTTTCGTACCTACGCATCAATCGGCCCGTCGCCGCGCCAACTGCAAGGCTCGATACCGGACCCGTGGCTAGCGGTTATCCGGGTGGGAATCCCACCCACTAGAATGTGCGACATTGCCAAGCCGCTGCTGTCCCGTTTTGTACGCCGTTTTGTACGAGCGGCTGAGGGGCGCGGAGCCGGGCGGTTTCACCGGGCAATGCAGCGATGTCGTCTCGCCCTTCCGCAAAGGGAGCGATGGGCCTCCGACGGCAAATCGCTCCTAATCGGGTTCCGATTTGCGCACCGGCAGCTTGCGCGGCTTCAGCAACTCATCCTCCACTTCCAGCTTCTTCGCGAGGAAGATGGCGGCGTCGAGTTTCATGAAGTTGCGCTTGCGGTAGAACTTCAGCGCGTGCTCGTTGTTCTCCGCCACCTCGAGCACGACGTGCGTGCAGCCGCGCCGCCGCGCCGCATGGTCGATCTGCTCGAAAATGAAGGAGCCGATCCCCAAGCCGTGGTAATCGGGGTGTACGGCAAGTTCTTCCACGAACAGCGGGCGCATGTTCCGCTTGGCGAAATAGCGGTGGTTCATCCAGTTGTCCGAGCCGACGATCTCGTAGGCATACTCGGCGTATCCGACCAGCTCGTGTTTCTCGCCGACCTTCAACTCGAACAAGAGTTGTTCGATGCCGTCCTTTTCGTAGATATCGAAAAAATGCTGCTTGAGCCGCGGGCGCTGGTACTCGACCGTCTCGCGGTTCACGTCGCGGAACACCAGCTTGAGGAATTCCCAGACGCGGTTGAGATCGCGGCGATGGATACGCCGCACCCGCAGTTCGTATCCGTCGGCCGGGGTGTGTTGCAGGGTTGGGGGTTTGCGTTCTGACATGGCTGAGTGCGCGTCAAGAGATTTTCGAAGTATATCGCTGCGCGGGGCCGGTTCGTGCGGTTCCCGAGGGCGGTTATCGGCCGCGCAATGCGGGCCAGAAAACCGCCTGGGCCGCCTGTATTTCCTTGAGAGCCGCTTCCGCGCCGGGCCCGACGGCGGCGATTTCGGGGCGTTTTTGCAGGACACCGGGGTCGAGCGGCTCGGGCAGATGGGTCCGAATCCCGCTCAGCGACTCGACGATGCCGAGCGCGCAGTAAGGCGCGTACAACTCCGAGTAGCCGCCCTCCTGCAGGAGGACGAGGCGCCCTTGGCAATACTCGGCCGCCAGATCCATGAGCGCGGCGGTCATCCAGCGGTAGGCCTCGCTGCTTAGGCACATGCGGCCCTCCGGGTCCATGGTGCTGGCATCCTGACCGGCGGAAACCAGAATCAGCTCGGGAGCAAAAGCACGGGCGATGGGCAGGACGATCCGCTCGAAGGCGGCCCGATACACCGCATCGCCCGAGCCGGCCGGCAGCGGCAGGTTGACCGTCGTTCCGTCGCCCGCGCCGGAACCGGTCTGGTGCAAAGGGCCCATGTCGTGGGGATAAAGGCCGTCCTGGTGCAGGGAAACGAACAGCACCGACGGGTCTGCGTAGAAAGCCTCCTGGGTGCCGTTGCCGTGGTGGACGTCCCAGTCCAGGATCAAGACGCGTCCGATTCCGTAAGCGTTCCGGGCGTGGCGCGCCGCAAGGACGACGTTGTTGAACAGGCAATAGCCCATGCCCCGGTCGGCGAGGGCGTGGTGGCCCGGCGGCCGGCAGTTCACGAACACCCGGCGTACCGCCCCTTCCATGACGGCGCCGACCGCGGCGATGGCTCCGCCGGCCGCCAGCAGGGCGATTTCGTAGCTGCCCGGTCCCACCGGCGCGTGTTCCCCCGCGTCGCCGCCCCCCTGCGCCGACAGTTGCCGGACCCGTGCGACATATTCGGGAGTGTGGAAGAGCGCAAGTTCCTCCGCCGTCGCCGGGCGCGGCTCGATCCGCACCAGGCGGGAAGTCAGCCCGCCCAGGTCGAGCAGATGCTTGGTGCGCATCGCCAGACGGTAGTTGGACGGATGGAGGATGGGTTCGACGAACGGCGCCGATCGGGGACCCCGCGGGGTCCAGAACAGCTCGATGCCCGGATTGTGCTGCAGGTAGCGGTCGTCGTAGACGAACCCGACTTCCGACGCTTCGCTCATCCTAACTGCCTCCCTCGACCGCAAATTTTTTTGCCGAGGACATTGTAATTCAGCTCGGAGAGCCCGCTATCGCCTCATGCCCGCGGACCTGCTCAGCGCAAGTCATCCAGCGCCAGGTTGAGTTGCAGCACGTTGACCCGCGGCTCCCCCAACACGCCCCACAGCCGGCCTTCAGTGCGGCGTTGGACCAGTTCCCGCACTTGTTCCACCGGCAGCTTGCGCAACCTGGCTATCCGCTCCACTTGGTACTCCGCCGCCGCCGGACTGATGTGCGGATCGAGGCCGCTGGCGGAGGCGGTAACCAGGTCGACGGGGACGGGCCTCGGGTTGTGGGGATCGGCTTCCCGCAACGCGCGGATGCGCGCCGCTACGGCGTCTTTCAGCGCCGGGTTGGTCGGTCCCATGTTGGAAGCGCCGGAAGCGGCGGCGTTATAAGGCATGGGCGCCGTAGCCGAGGGCCGCCCCCAAAAGTGCCCGGGATCGTCGAACGGCTGGCCGATGAGCGCCGAGCCCACCGGCTTGCCGTCCTGCTCAATGAGGCTGCCGTTGGCCCGTTCGGGGAACACGGTTTGCGCGACGCCGGTGACCAGCAAGGGATAACCGACGCCGGTGATGGCGGTCCACAGGAGCAGCATGGCGAGAGCGGATTTGCAGTGTTGAAGCATGGCGAGTCCCCTTAAATCCAGCCGACCGACACGAGGACAAGATCGATGAGCTTGATGCCGGCAAACGGCACCATCAGCCCGCCCAGGCCGTAGATCATCAGGTTGTCCCGCAATAGATCAGCCGCACCCGCCGGCCGGTAGGCCACGCCCTTCAAGGCCAGGGGGATGAGGGCGACGATGATCAGGGCGTTGAAGATCACCGCCGACAGGATGGCACTTTGCGGCGTGGCGAGGCGCATGACGTTGAGCACGTTCAGTTGCGGGTAGGTGACGGCGAAGGCGGCCGGGATGATGGCGAAGTACTTGGCCACGTCGTTGGCGATGCTGAAAGTAGTCAGGGCGCCGCGGGTCATGAGCATCTGCTTGCCGGTCTCGACGATCTCGATGAGCTTGGTGGGGTTGGAATCCAGGTCCACCATGTTGCCGGCTTCCTTGGCCGCCTGGGTGCCGGAGTTCATGGCCACCGCCACGTCGGCCTGGGCCAGGGCCGGGGCGTCGTTGGTGCCGTCGCCGGTCATGGCCACCAGGCGGCCGTCGGCCTGGTGCTGGCGGATCAGCTTGAGCTTGGTTTCCGGCGTGGCTTCGGCCAGGAAGTCGTCCACCCCCGCCTCGGCGGCGATGGCGGCGGCGGTGAGGCGGTTGTCGCCGGTGATCATGACGGTCTTGATGCCCATGCGCCTAAGTTCGGCGAAGCGCTCGCGGATGCCGCCCTTGACGATGTCCTTCAATTCGATGACGCCGAGCACGTCGGCGCTTTCCGCCACCACCAGCGGCGTGCTGCCCCGACGCGCCACGTCGTCCACCATTTTCTGCACTTCCGTCGGAAACTTGCCGCCGGACTCCCGGACATGCTGGGAAATGGCATCGGCGGCGCCTTTGCGGATGCGGCGGGTGCCGACATCCACGCCGCTCATGCGGGTCTGGGCGCTGAAATGCACGAACGTGGCCTCCAGGGCGCGCACGTCCCGCTCCCGAATGCCGAACTTCTGTTTGGCCAGAACGACGATGCTGCGGCCTTCCGGCGTTTCATCCGCCAGGGAGGCCAGTTGGGCGGCGTCGGCCAGTTCCTGTTCCGTCATGCCCTTGACCGGAAGAAAAACCGAAGCTTGGCGGTTGCCCAGGGTGATGGTGCCGGTCTTGTCCAGCAACAGCACGTCTACATCCCCCGCCGCTTCCACCGCCCGGCCGGAGGTGGCGACCACGTTCTTTTGCATCATGCGGCCGATGCCGGCCACGCCGATGGCGGACAGCAGGCCGCCGATGGTGGTGGGAATCAGGCACACCAGGAGAGCCACCAGCACGGTGATGCCGACCGGCCGGCCGGCGCCGGCGGTTTCCACGGCGTACAGGGAGAACGGCAGCAGGGTGACCGTAGCCATGAGGAAGACCAGGGTCAACGCCACCAGCAGGATGGTGAGGGCGATTTCGTTGGGCGTCTTCTGCCGCGTGGCGCCTTCCACCATGGAAATCATGCGGTCCAGGAACGTTTCGCCGGGATTGGCGGCGATGCGCACCACCAGCCAGTCGGACAGCACGCGGGTGCCGCCGGTCACCGAACTGAAATCGCCGCCGGATTCGCGGATCACCGGCGCCGATTCGCCGGTGATGGCGCTCTCGTCCACCGAGGCCACGCCCTCGACAACTTCGCCGTCGCCGGGGATGAAGTCGCCGGCCTCGATCAGCACCGTATCGCCCTTGCGCAGGGTCGAACCGGCCACTTTGGAATAATTGGCGCCGTAGTGCGGCTCGTCGAGCTTTTTCGCCATGATTTCGCGCTTGGCGCTACGCAGGAACGCCGCCTGGGCCTTGCTACGACCTTCGGCCACCGCCTCGGCGAAGTTGGCGAACAGCACGGTGAACCACAGCCACAGGGTAATGGCCAGAATGAAGCCGGCGGGTGCCTCGCCTTGGCCGCCCAGGGCTTGCAGCCACAGCGCGGTGGTCAGGATGCTGCCGATGTAGACGACGAACATCACCGGGTTTTTCCACTGCGCCTGTGGCGTGAGTTTGCGGAAGGCTTCCGCCAGCGCCTGCGACAGCAATTGGGGGTCAAGAATGGAAAACGAGGGCTTTTTCTTGCTCATGGGTTCTCCGGAAGCAGGCTACCGTCAGGCGCCGATGATTGCAGGTGAGGCTGTATCAAGGTGAAAGATAGGCTATACCTTGACCGGTAAAAATCCCGTAAAGATTGCACCGATGGCTTCGGCGATGCGTGCGATAATTCGGCCGTTCGTATTACCCCGTGAGGGACAACCGCTTCCGTGTCATGGCTAGTGCAGACCAACTCAAAGCCCTGCTCAAGTCGCACATCGAGGGCGACGACAGCCATTTCTATGCGATAGCCATGCAATTGGCCGCGCACGAAGCCAAGCTGGGTCATGGCAAGCTGGCGGAGGAACTGCGCACCATGATCGACACCGCCAAAGCCCGTTCCGTTCCCGCGGCAACCGGCAAACGGCCCACGCTTATCGCCCAGCCGCGTGGCGATCTGGCCGGATTGCTGGACGCCTCCTATCCCAAATCAAGACTCGCGGAAATGGTGTTGGATACGGTCACCGGCGAGCGGCTGCGGCGCCTCATCAAAGAACAACGGCATTTCGCCAAAATCCAGGCTCACGGGCTTTCACCGCGACGCAAACTTTTGCTGGTAGGACCGCCCGGAACCGGCAAAACGCTCACCGCTTCGATGCTGGCGGGTGAACTGGGTGTTCCGTTGTTCGTGGTGCGCCTGGATGCGCTCATTACCAAGTTCATGGGGGAAACGGCCGCCAAGCTGCGGCAGATATTCGATGCCGTCGCATCGGTCCGTGGGGTCTATTTCTTCGACGAATTCGACGCGATAGGCGCACAACGGGGATTCGGCAACGACGTCGGCGAAATACGCCGTGTACTGAACAGTTTCCTGCAAATGCTGGAACGGGACGAATCCAATAGCGTCGTCATCGCCGCCACCAATCACCCCCAGGCCCTGGATTACGCATTGTTTCGACGTTTCGACGACGTAATCGAATACGGCCTGCCGAACCAGCCGCAGATAGTCGAGATACTGAAAACCAAGTTGGCCGGCTTCAAAATCGCCAAACCGTCCTGGAATAATCTGGCTAAAACGGCCATGGGCTTGAACCACGCCGAACTCACCCGCGCCGTGCAAGAAGCGATCAAAGACGCGGTTATCCATGACCGCGATACGCTCACACCTTCGGATTTGAAAAAAATGCTGGAAGAGCGGCAGGCTGTACAGCAGCACTTATCCCCCTGACCATCCCTAACTCGGTTGCGAAGACATGGAAGACCGTCGCCCTCATTTCGTTCTCGCCAACACTTCCCAAATTGAGCGTTATCGCCCAATCAAGAAGAAAATTACCATCCCACCGCCGCCCGAACCTCCCGACCGGGCCGCACACGGACAAGCATTGTTCAGCCAGTTGTCCACGCTCAAACCCATCGCCGAAGAAGCCACGCGTCAACAACAGCAGGCAGGCATCGCTTATGGCTTGGGGCTGCAAATCCAGTTTTCCAGCCTCCCTGATGTGGAGTTGGCGATACAAAGCCTTTCCGATGCCACGGCCGGCATCGAATTACGCAATGTCCGGCATGACCAACATCACACCTACGCTACCGTCTTCGTACCCGATGGTAAGTTGGATGTGTTCGAACGGAAGATCACGGACTACTTGGCCGAGCGAAAAAGAAGCGACGGCGTGCCCTTTGACCATAAAAGGCTGATCAACACCATCCAGGAAATCCGCGTCGCCGCCTTCAACGAGTTGTGGACGGACGATTTATCGGCGCTCCCGGCTTCGGAAGACGAAGCGATCTGGTGGGAGGTCTGGCTGTCCGCGTCGGGGGACAGAAACGTGACCATCCACGGTTTTCGTGCCATCGCTGGGCAAATCGGCTTTGAACTTTCGCGCGACGAATTGCACTTCCCGGATCGCATGGTCCTGCTCATGCGCGGTACGCAACGGCAGATCAAACAATCGGTGATGCTGCTCAACAACGTGGCGGAGCTACGCCGCGCCAAGGAAACCGCCGAATTCTTCGATGCCTTGAAGCCAACGGAACAGCGCGAGTGGGTGGACAATTTGCTTGGGCGGACGCAATGGCCTGATGAAAACGCCCCCCACGTCTGCATCCTCGACACCGGCATCAATGCGGGACATCCGTTGCTCGCTCCGCTCTTGGCGTCACGCGACCTCCATACCGTTGAGCCGGTTTGGGGCGTGGACGACAGAGACGGCCACGGTACGGAAATGGCTGGTTTGGCGGCTTGGGGCGATTTGACCGAGGCCATGGCAAGTTCAAACCAGGTTGTACTGGGGCATCGTCTCGAATCAGTGAAACTCTTGCCGCACGATGGCGGCAACGCCGGCCGCCATCATGGCAATCTGACGCTGGAAGCGGTAAGCCGCCCGGAAGTTTCTGCGCCGTATCGCAAGCGGGTATTCAACATGGCGGTGACAGCCAAGGACAATCGTGATCGGGGCAGGCCGTCCGCCTGGTCGGCAACGCTGGATCGTTTGGCCTGCGACGTGGACGGCGAAGGCTTGTCGCCACGCCTCATCGTGGTGTCGGCCGGAAACGTCAACGACCATCAGGCTTGGCAAGATTACCCGACCAGCAATACCACCGACAGCATTCACGATCCGGGGCAGGCCTGGAATGTTCTGACAGTTGGCGCGTACACACAGAAAGTACGCATCACGGAACTGGACACTTCGGGATTTATTCCCATTGCGGCGGCGGGCGGTTTGAGTCCGTTCAGCACCACTTCCGCCACGTGGCAAAAGCACTGGCCTTTAAAGCCGGATGTCGTATTTGAAGGCGGCAATGTCGGCATGAATGCCATTGGCCCGGTCACCATGCCCAGCCTCGATTTGCTGACGACTTGCCACGACATAACCTCGCGGTTGCTGACTACGAGTAATGCTACCAGCGCCGCTACCGCCTTAGGTTCCCGCATGACCGCGCAACTGACGGCCCAATATCCAAACCTGTGGCCGGAGACGATACGAGCGCTCATCGTGCATTCAGCGGAATGGACGCCGCAAATGCGAAACGATTTTCTCGACTCGCGGAGACGCAGCAGGGACTACGAAAATTTGATCCGCCACTGCGGTTTCGGCGTCCCCAACATCGAACGCGCGTTATGGAGCGCCAGCAATTCTCTGACGCTGATCGTTCAAGACGAATTGCAGCCGTTCATGCGCGAGGGAAGCGGCGAGCCGAAATTGCGCGATATGCACCTGCACTCCTTGCCTTGGCCCAAGGACGCTTTGGAAAGCCTGGGAGAAGTGCCGGTCGAACTGCGCGTAACGCTTTCCTATTTCATCGAACCCAGCCCCGGCATTGTCGAACGGGGCGGCGGCGGGCGGTATCGCTACGAATCCCATGGGCTTCGCTTCGAGGTCAAGCGGCCGGAAGAGCCCATCGACGATTTCCGCAAACGCATCAATCAACGAGTGCGTGACGAAGAGGAGGGCGGTTATGCTGGCGGCGGCTCCGATCCCGGTTGGAGCCTCGGTACGAATTTGCGCCACCTGGGTTCATTGCATTCCGACACCTGGACGGGAACCGCAGCCGCTTTGGCCGCACGCGGCGTTCTCGCCGTATTTCCGGTCACCGGCTGGTGGAAAACCCGCAAGAAACAGGAAAGGTACGACAAGACAGCGCGTTACGCGCTCATCATTTCGATCCGTACCCCGGAAACCGATGTCGACCTGTACAACGTAGTCGAAAACCTGATCGCAACTGCGGTTGCTGTTTGACGGCACGATCACGGGGACGGATTCCATCGCCTCGCGCAAACCTGCTTTACCAGAAAATTACGATTATTTCGTGCCAACCGCGGCCAGATGCTCCACCACCGGTCCCAGCGCCAAAGCCGGGATGAAAGTGAGCGCACCGACGATGATCACCGTGCCGATCAGCAGGCCCACGAACAGTGGCGTGTGCGTCGGCAGGGTACCGGGGCCGGAAGGCACGGTTTTCTTGCTCGCCAGGTTGCCCGCGATAGCCAGCACCGGCACCATCAGCCAATAGCGGGCGAATAGCATGGCCAGCCCCAGCATGAAGTTGTAGAAGGGCGTGTTGGCCGACAGCCCGGCGAAGGCGCTGCCGTTGTTGTTGCCGGCGGAGGAGAAGGCGTAGAGGATTTCGCTGAAGCCGTGGGCACCGGGATTGGCCACCGAGGACTTGCCCACGTCGACCAGCACCGCGATGGCGCTGCCGCCCAGCACCAGCAAGGGTGGGATCAAAATGACGATGGCCGCCATTTTCATCTCGTAGGCCTCGATCTTCTTGCCCAGGTACTCCGGCGTGCGGCCGATCATCAGTCCCGCCACGAACACGGCGACGATGGCGAACACGATCATGCCGTACAGGCCGGATCCCACGCCGCCGTATATCACCTCGCCCAGTTGCATCAGCCACATGGGAATCATGCCGCCCAGGGGCGTGAAGGAATCGTGCATGGCATTCACCGAACCGTTGGACGCGGCCGTGGTGGCCACCGCCCAGAGGGCGGAGTTGACGATACCGAAACGGGTTTCCTTGCCTTCCATGTTGCCGCCGGCCGGATCGACGCCCAGGGCATTCAAAACCGGATTGCCGCTTTGCTCCGCCGGTACGGAGACGAAAAGGAGAGCGACGAACATCACGGTCATGGCGGCCAGGATGGCCCAGCCCTGGCGGGTGTCGCCCACCATGACGCCGAAGGTGTAACAGAGCGCCGCCGGGATCAGCAGGATGGCCAGCATTTCCAGGAAGTTGGACAGCGGGGTCGGGTTCTCGAAAGGATGGGCCGAGTTGACGTTGAAGAAGCCGCCGCCGTTGGTGCCCAACTGCTTGATGGCCACCTGGGAGGCTGCCGGGCCCAGGGCCAGGATTTGTTCCTGAGGTTGTTGCAATCCAGGAAGAGTAGGTTGGGGTGACGACAGGAACCCCAACTTGTCGCCCTGGCCACAGACGTTGGGGTTCGCAGACTCACCCCAACCTACACTCTGTTTATGGCAAGACGTCTCGGCCAGGGGCACGGTTTTATACGGGCTGAAGGTCTGCACCACGCCCTGGCCGACCAGCAACAAAGCCAGGACCAGCGACAGGGGCAGCAGGATGTAAAGGACGCTGCGGGTCAGGTCCACCCAGAAATTGCCGAGGGTGTCCGTATTCTTGCGCGTAAAGCCACGGATCAGCGCCACCAGCACGGCCATGCCCGAGGCGGCGGACAGGAAGTTCTGCACCGTCAACCCCAGCATCTGGGTCAGGTAGCTCAGGGTGGTCTCGCCGCCGTAGCCCTGCCAGTTGGTGTTGGTGGCGAAACTCACCGCCGTGTTAAAAGCCGAGTCGGGACTGACGCCGGGCAGTCCCTGGGGATTGAGTGGCAGATATCCTTGTAGCCGCTGCAAGGCAAAGAGCGCCAATGCGCCCAGCAGGTTGAAGATCAGCAAGGCGACGGCGTAATCCGTCCAGCGCATCTCCTGGGTCGGATCGATCCCGCCCAACCGGTACAGGAGGCTTTCCAGCGGCGCCAGCCAGCGGTTCAAACCCGCCGGCTCGTTCCGGTAAATGCGCGCCATGTAACCGCCGAGCGGCTTGACCAGCGCCAGGAGGACGACGAGATAAATCGCAATCTGCAACAAGCCCATGCCGCTCATCAGAATTTCTCCGGAAACAGCAGCGCAGCGACCAGATAGACGAAGACCAGCAGGACCAGGCCGCCGCTGAGCAGATACAGCCAACTCATGACCGCCCCCGCAATTTTTCGCAGCCGTACGCCAGGACGACGGTAACGAGGGAAAACGCGACGGTCAGGGCGAGAAAGGCGAAATCCATCGGAAACCTCTCTTGGATACAGTGAGGAAACTCAACCGCCGGTCGCTCACAGGGGGACGGCCGGCGTCTTCGGGTCTAACGATAGACCCCGACGGATAAAAAGTTCGTAAAAGTTGCCCCGGACTGGGCGCGGGAAGGGGTAAGGAGCAGAAAACGCGACAAAAGCCGGGCGGCCGCGCCTCAGCGGGCGGCGCGCCTGCCTTCCCCGGGCTCCACCTTGTAACTGGCCATCATGCCGGCTTCGATGTGGTCGTTGACGTGGCAGTGGTACATCCACACGCCGGGGTTGTCGGGGCGCATGTCCACGGTGGCGTGGGTGGCGGGCAACAAATTCAGCACGTCCACCCGCCGGCCGTCGTCCAGCAGGGTGTTGCCGTGCCAGTGCGGGGTGTGCAGGTCCACTTCCGTGCCCAGGCCGATCTGGTACCAGCGCACGTTTTCCCCTTCCCGCATGACCAGGCCCGGCAGGTTGCCGTAGACATAGCCGTTCATGCCGTGCATGAGGTTGCTTTCCTGGAAGTCCGCGTCGTCGAGCTTGGCGCGCGGCGCAAACGCCTTGACGTTCTTGTCCAGCAACAGGCTGGCGTTCTCGTCGAAGACGCTGAACAGCACCACGAACTCCCGGTCCACGCCTTTCAACCTGCCCTGGCGGTCGCGCTCGCCCTTGCGCGAGACGATGATCGGCCCGGCCAGGCCGGTGTTGGTGTCGGCGGTTTCGTCCACGTGGGAGTGGTACAGCCAGACGATGGAATTGGGGTCGGACGGGCCGGGGCCGGCGCGCTCCGGCACTTCCCAGGTATAGGTGTAAGTCTGGCCGGGAGCCACCGCGTCGTCGGCCTTGTCAGCTCCGGACGTGCCGTCCTGGTAAGGCGTGCCCTCGCTGTCCTTGCGGTAGAACAGTCCGTGGGGGTGCACGGAAGCCGGCAGGTATTCCAGCTTGTTCCTGAACACCACCTTCACCGTGTCGCCCACGTTGGCCAGGATCGCCGGCCCCAGGACGCCCAGGTACTCCCACTCCGGTGCACGCGGCTTGGGGGTGGTGAAGCCGGCGTCGGCGTATTCCACGTAGCGCGCCTTCCAGTAGCGGTGGCCGATGCGATCCACGCCGTTGTCCGCCACGAAGACCTTTTCCTTGTCGTGGAACTCGTGGCCGTGCAGCGGATTGTTGGGATAGGACGGCGCGTAGTCCCACAACACGTCCTCGGCGGCAATGTAGTAAGTGCGGGTCTCGGCGAAAGCAGGGAGCGCGGCGCCGGCGAACGCCAGGACAGCGGCGAGAGTGGAAGCGGATCTGGGCGTCATTATCATGCGTGGCGATTAAATCAGCCACGAATGATAATGACTTTCAAATGAGAACGCCACGCCGCTTCCCGCAAGCGGCGTGGGAGCAATCAGGCGAAACCGGGCGGCGTGCGCCTGTGCCAGTCGCTAACCTGCTGGTAGCGATGGGCCGCGTTGAGCAGCCGTCCTTCGGAGAAGTGCGGGCCGATGAGTTGCATGCCCACGGGCAGGTTTTGCGCAAAGCCCGCCGGAATGGACATGGCGGGGAGGCCGGCCAGGTTGACGGCGATGGTGTAGATGTCCGACAGGTACATGGCCACCGGATCGCCGCTTTTTGCGCCGAAGCGGAACGCCACGCTTGGCGCGGTCGGTCCGAGGATGACGTCCACGTCCTGGAAAGCGCGCTTGAAGTCGTCGCCGATCAGGCGGCGGATTTGCTGGGCTTTCAGGTAATAGGCATCGTAGTACCCGGCCGACAGGGCATAGGTGCCGATGAGGATGCGCCGCTGGACCTCCGCGCCGAAGCCTTCGCCCCGCGAGCGGGTGTAGAGGTCGGACAGGTCGCGGGGATTTTCGCAGCGGTAGCCGTAGCGTACGCCGTCGAAGCGCGCCAGGTTGGAGGAGCACTCCGCCGGGGCGACCACGTAGTAAACGGGCACGGACAGTTGCATGTTGGGCAGGGAGATTTCCTTGATCTCCGCGCCCAGCTTGCGGTATTCGTCCACCGCGGCCTGGACGACCTGGGCCACGTCGTTGTCCAGCCCGGCGTCGAAAAATTCCTTGGGCAGGCCGATGCGCAAGCCCCGGATGTCGTTGTTCAGGTTGGCGGCGTAGTTTTCCACCGGGCGGTCCAGGCTGGTGGAATCCTTGTCGTCGAAGCCGCTCATGGCTTCCAAGAGGAGGGCGCAGTCCTCGGCGGTGCGCGCCATGGGGCCGCCCTGGTCGAGGCTGGAAGCGAAGGCGATCATGCCCCAGCGCGACACCAGTCCGTAGGTGGGCTTGATGCCGCTGATGCCGCAGAACGCCGCCGGCTGGCGGATGGAGCCGCCGGTATCGGTGCCGGTGGCGGCCGGAGTCAGGCGCGCGGCGACCGCCGCCGCCGAGCCGCCGGAGGAGCCGCCGGGCACGGTGTTCAGGTCCCAGGGATTCTTCACCGGGCCGTAGTAGCTGGTTTCGTTGGACGAGCCCATGGCGAATTCGTCCATGTTGAGCTTGCCCAGCATCACCGCCCCGTCGCCGAACAGGTTGGCGGTCACGGTTGAGTCATAGGTCGGCTTGAAGGCATCGAGCACGTGGCTGGCCGCCTGGGTATGGACGCCCCTGGTGGCGAACAAATCCTTGATGCCGAGGGGCACGCCTTCCAACGCCCGCGCTTTGCCGGCAGCGATGCGCCGGTCGGACTCGGCGGCCATGGCCAGCGCCCTGTCGGGCGTCTCGACGATATAGGCGTTGAGCGCGCGCGCCTTCTCCATGTTGGCAAGATACGCCTGGGTCAGTTCGGTCGCGGAGAAAGCCTTCTTCGCCAGCC
>DATDOO010000314.1:0-11862 GCA_035293245.1 Methylococcaceae bacterium | reverse complement strand
GACGCCGCGTCGGTTGCCTTATGTTTTGTCTCCGCACTCCGCTAGCGCTCCGACTCCGACAAAACATCCGGCCCTACGGCTACGCGGGGGTCGTCGCACTCCGTTCGTCCGCTATCGCTCCCTCTCTTCCTGTGCTCCTTCCCAGTGCCCCGCGGGCCTCGATGCGCCGCAGGGTGGCCAGGAGTTCCGGCGCGGTCACTTCCGCCGCCGGCCGTTTCCCGATCCAGGGGAACACGTCCTTTTCCAGCCGATCCAGGATTCGTGCGGCGTGGCCTTCCGTCCATTTGTATTTGTGCTTGCCGTGCCACTCGCGGGCGATGACCTCGAAGCTGTTCGCCGCTGCGCCCGCTCTGGCGGTCTTCACGGCCTTTCGTTGTGCGCCGGGGTCAATGCCCTGGGCAATCTGTTCGCGGGCTTCGTCGCGCCGCTTGCGGGCCAGGGTGAGAGAAACATCGGGGTATGCGCCGACAGCCAGCGTCTTTTGCTTACCGTCGAAGCGGTAGTTGAACCGCCAAAGCTTTGCGCCGGATGGCTGAATCAGCAGATACAAGCCGCGCTCATCGCTTTTCTTGTAGGGCTTGTCCGTAGGCTTCGCCTTTCTGATTTCTACGTCGGATAGCATGTTCCGCCTCAACGAAAAACTTTGGAAAGAAGCTCATGAAGCTGCCGGGCATCGTCTTCCATAAAGCGGATCGTGCGCCCTCCGTGTCGCACCTCAAAAATACCATCGGGCAAGAGCGCCAAGCGCGGCCCATGTCCAGCTTTGTCAGCAACCATGCCAGATTGCGCCCGCCTCTCCTTTGCAACTTCCCCAGGGTCGATACCATCGGCGCGTAGCTGTCTGGCCTCGTCGCGCTTCTCGCGTGCCTGGGTCAGGGATACGTCGGGGTAAGCGCCGAAGGCCAAGGTCTTCTGCCTGCCCTCGAAGCGGTAGTCAAACCGCCACAGCTTCCCCCCGGCCGGAGTGACCAACAAATAGAGACCCTGCTCGTCTGCCACTTTGAATGCTTTTGTCCCGGGTCTAAGAGACGCAATTTCCGGCTCAAACAACATGCTTCTACCCCTTGTGGCACATGGGTTCCGGCGTGTCTTGTTGGTACTGGCGTTTCCCTCAGGGATCGAGACCATCATCGATACCATCAAAACGCTTGCGATTCAGTGAAACCGCTTGGGACAGGATGATACAATAAAAAACCCGCGAATCCAGTAGAGACGCGGGTTTGTGGGATGCTATGGGACGGGGTGAAACGGGTATTTGGCGCGCCCGGCGGGACTTGAACCCACGACCTCAGGCTTCGGAGGCCTGCACTCTATCCAACTGAGCTACGGGCGCGTACAGGCTTATTTTAGCTGGTTTGACCGGTACTTAACAGGCTGCGCAACTGGCTGAGGGTCGCCTGGTTGCGTTCCTTGCGGATTTCCGGGTCGATGGGGTTCTTCTCCGGCCATTCCAGGTCTTCTAAAGGCAGTTCGTCCAGGAAGCGGCTGGGCTGGCAGTCGATGCTGTCGCCGTAGCGCTTGCGGCGGGCGCAGTAGCTGAAGGTGAGATGGCGGCGGGCGCGGGTGATGCCCACGTAAGCCAGGCGGCGCTCTTCCTCCACGGTTTCCTGTTCGATGCTGGTCTCGTGGGGCAGAAGGTTTTCCTCCATGCCCACCAGGTACACGCAGGGGAACTCCAGCCCCTTGGCCGCGTGCAGGGTCATGAGGCTGACCCGGTCGCCGGCCTTTTCCTCTTCGTTGCGCTCCAGAATGTCCAGCAGCATCAGCCGGGCGATGACTTCGTCCAGGCTCCGGCCTTCCTCGTCTTCCAGCAGCCGGCCGATCCAGGCCAGGAGTTCCGCCACGTTGCCCAGTTTCCGCTCGGCCTGGGCGGGGGAGGCGGCCTGGTCTTCCAGCCATTCGCGGTATTTGAGCGCGTTCAGGAATTCCTCGATGACCGGCAGGGTATCGCCGCGCTTGGCGCGGTCGGCCACGTCCACCAGGTGCTCGCAGAAATGGCGCAGGCGCTGGGCGGCCTGGGGCGCGAGGGTCTGTTCCAGCCCCAGTTCGAAACAGGCCTCGAACAGGCTGACGTGGCGCCGGTTGGCCCAGGCGCCGAGTTTTTCCAGGGTGACCGGGCCGATTTCCCGCGGCGGAGTGTTGATGACGCGCAGGAACGCCGCGTCGTCGTCCTGATTCACCAGGAGGCGCAGGTAGCCCAGCACGT
Source organism: Methylococcaceae bacterium (assembly GCA_035293245.1). Taxonomy (GTDB): domain Bacteria; phylum Pseudomonadota; class Gammaproteobacteria; order Methylococcales; family Methylococcaceae; genus DATDOO01. The sequence goes on along the minus strand of DATDOO010000314.1, from coordinate 9,656 downwards.
CCTTCACTTCCGCGTAGCCGAAGAACGACGCGCCGCCGCTGATGAAATAGGGCACGCTCTGCTCGCGCAGGGCTTTCTCGAACAGGCGCGATTGGTGGTTGCCGCGGTACAGGATGGCGTAGTCGCGCCATTCGCCGCCGTGGCGGAAGCGGTGATGGGTCAGGTCGGCGACGATCTGCTGGGCCTCGGTCAGGTCGTCGGGGTGGCGCAGTACCCGCAGCGGGTCGCCGGGGCCGTGGGCGCTCCACAGCTTTTTGTCGAACACGTGTGGGTTGTTGGCGATCAGGTGGTTGGCGGCCTTGAGGATGCGCCCGGTGGAGCGGTAATTCTGTTCCAGCTTGATGATGTGCAGGCGCGGGTAGTCCTCGCGCAGGCGGGCCAGGTTTTCCGGCTGTGCGCCGCGCCAGGCGTAGATGGACTGGTCGTCGTCGCCCACCACGGTGAACCGGCCCAGCTTGCCGACCAGTTGCCGCACCAGTTCGTACTGCGTCTGGTTGGTGTCCTGGTATTCGTCCACCAGCAGGTAGCGGATTTTCTGCCGCCATTTTTCCAGCACTTCCGCGTTGTCCTGGAACAGCAGCACCGGCAGCAGGATCAGATCGTCGAAATCCACCGCGTTGTACGCCTTGATCTGCCGCGTGTAGTCGGCGTACAGGCGCACGGTGGTTTCGTCTTCCGCCGTCACCTGGGCCAGGGCGGTTTCCGGGGTGAGGAACAGGTTCTTCCAGCGGCTGATCTGGGCGCCAAAATCGTCGGCCCGTTCCGGGTCGATGTCGGCGTAGTTGTGGCGGATCAGCTCCTTGAGCAGGCTGGAACGATCATGCTCGTCGAAGATGGAAATGGCCGCCTTGAACCCCAGCGCCTTGTGCTCGCGGCGCAGAATGTCCAGCCCCAGGGCGTGGAACGTGGACACGGTCAGGCCGCGCGCCTCCTGGCCCTGCACGAGCTGGCCCACGCGGGATTTCATCTCCCGCGCCGCCTTGTTGGTGAAGGTGACCGCGGCGATGTGGCGCGCCGGCAGCCCCTGGCGGATCAGATGGGCGACCTTCTCGGTGATGACCCGCGTCTTGCCGCTGCCGGCCCCGGCGATGACCAGGAGCGGACGGTCGGTGACGCGCACCGCTTTGCGTTGTTGGGGATTGAGGGTAGAGGACATAGGGGGTGGGGGAGAGGGGCGCCTATTCTAGCAGCGGGCGATTGCGCGACACCACGCGGCGGTTCATGATGATTCGCCATGAATCACCCTGAATCTTCGAGAGGACCAGCCCATGACCACTGAAGCCTTTACCGTCCGCGCCGATCCGGACACCATGCAGCGCCTCGACAAGCTCGCCTCCCGCCTGGACCGTTCGCGCAACTACCTGGTCAACCAAGCCCTCAAGGAATACCTTGATCTCCATGCCTGGCAGATCGAGAAAATCCAGGAAGGCATCGAGGCGGCGGAAGGGGGGCAAGTGATCCCCCACGAGACGGTCATGGCGGAAATGGACGCACTGATTCAGGAACGCATCGACCGGCATGAAGGACAGCAGTGAAAATCGTCTGGACCGAACCCGCCCGCCAGGATTTGCGGGAAATCGTCCTGTACATCGCCCAGGATAACCCCTACGCGGCGCGCAACCTGCAAGCCGAAATCCGCGCGCGTGTCGCCCTCCTGCAAGACAACCCCAGCTTGGGCCGTCCCGGCCGCATTGACGGCACGCGCGACCTGGTGATGGGCAATAACCCCTATGTGCTGCCGTACCGTATGCGCCAGGAAAGCATCGAAATCCTGGCCGTGTACCACGGAGCGCGAAAGTGGCCGGAAAGCTTCTGAGCGGTTCTGGAAGTTTGCCGAAGGCATCCCGCCACACCATCGTGCCTTGACGGATGTCTGCGCCAATGAATAAAGTAGTTTCCAGCACTACCTTGTAAGGATGTCCATCCATGCGTACCGTCACCGCCGCTGAGGCGAACCGCCAATTCTCCACTGTGCTGCGAGAAGTGGCGCAGGGGGAGACCATCACCGTGGTTTCCAGAGGCAGGCCGGTGGCCACCATCGCCCCCGCCGATGCCGCAGACGGCCAGCGCCACGCGGCGAAAACGCTGTTGCTGGCAAGATTGCGGGACCAGCCGGCGACCGGCACCCGCAACTGGACTCGCGACGAGCTATACGATTCCTGAGCCATGCGGGCCGCGCTGGATACCAACATTCTGGCCTACGCGGAAGGCGTGGGCGATGAAGCCAGGCAGCGCATGGCGCTGGTGCTGATCGAGCGGCTTCCGGAGCAGCGGGTCGTGTTGCCGGCGCAAGTTCTGGGCGAGCTGTACCGGGTGCTGGCCGGCGAAGCCAGACGCGCACCGGCGGCGGTGCGGGATGCGCTATTGGGTTGGGCGGACGGATTCGAGGTGGCGGATTCGACCTGGACCGCGTTTCAGGCGGCCGTCGATTTGTCTGTCGATCATGGACTGCAAATTTGGGATGCGCTGATTCTGTCCGTGGCGGCGGAGAACCGCTGCCGATTGCTGCTCAGCGCAGATTTGCAGAGCGGGTTTACCTGGCGCGGCGTCACCGTGGTCGATCCTTTCGTAGACCCTGGCAATCGTTTGCTCGCGAGCCTTTTGGAGCAATAAGATCGTCGGGCGCAATAGGCGATAGCCGAAAAACGGCATGACTTCCGTCGCATGGGAATCCTCAACTTCGGCGCAATACGCGGAGGACCGCTATTGACGCCCTACTTGGCGTTGCGGGTTGCCTGTTGAGCGGCAGCAAACGGTAACCGAGGAGAACCACCATGAATCTGGACACCGACCGCATTGACCAGGCCGTTCTGGCGCTCCTGCGCCTGGGGCTCCACGACGGTGAAAGAGCCTGGAAGTCTTTCGACTGGGACGCCATGGAACGACTGCACGAGAAAGGCTACATCAGCAATCCGGTGGGCAAGGCCAAGTCTGTCGTGTTCACCGAGGAAGGTCTCAAGGAGTCGGAGCGCCTTCTGGAGGTGCTTTTCAGCGCGCCGAGCGAAGGCGACGAGGCAGCGTAGCCCGGATGAAGCGCAGCGGAATCCGGGAAATTCGGAGCCATGAAACGCCGCATTCCGCTTTGCTTCATGCGGGCTACAATCTGAAAGCTGTAGGGCGCAATAGGCGATAGCCGTATTGCGCCGGATGCCTTCCCATGCGGTGCAATATGCGGAGGATTGCTGTTGCGCCCTACGCGGGCTGACCCCGATCTCCTGCTGCTCAGATCACGTTTTTTGAATCCCGCACGAACGCATGCAGGTCGAGCGGCAAGGCCACTCGGAGGTGTAAAAACCATTGCGTTTTTATACCGAATCGGGCACAAGGGAACCATGGGATTCGAGTACGATCAAGACAAAAGTGTCGCCAACAAAGTCAAACACGGCATCGATTTCAATGAAGCCCAGGCCCTGTGGGACGACCCCGACCGGGTGGAAGTCCCGGCCAGAGACACCGACGAGCCACGCTGGCTTGTCGTCGGCAAGATTGGCGATAAGGCGTGGTCGGCCGTAGTCACTTACCGCAACGACAACATCCGCCTTATTTCGGTCAGGCGGTCCCGAAAAGAGGAAGTGCAAATTTATGAAAGCCTCGGAATTTGACCGGCGCTTCGATGCCGGCGAAGACGTCACCGAATCGCTTGATCTGTCGCAAGCACGGCGTCCCGGACTCGCCCCCAAACGGGTCAATGTGGATTTCCCCGCGTGGATGGTGCACTCGCTGGACAAGGAGGCCCGCAAGCTGGGAGTAACCCGCCAATCACTGATCAAGCTGTGGTTGGCGGACAGGCTTGAACATCCACGAAACTCGGCTTGATGATCCGTCGCTGTGTTGGCGCAAATGGCGGCATCTGCGCGAATGGAGGCGCGTGGATCGGAAATCGTGTATGAACACGTTGTTTTCAGTCCATTGCCGGCGTTGTTGTAATGTGAGAACTGACCCTATGTTCTCTCTGACCCTATGTTCTCTATGGGCTGATTGTTGGGGTTCGCCGACTCACCCCAACCTACACTCTACGGTCGTCATCTTGGTTCGGCTCGCCGAAAAGCGCCTCCAGCAAACGCTCCGACTCCCGGAGACCCTCTTCGGTGAACACGACGGACTTTGCCTTGCCCACCGGATTGCCGATGTAGCCCCTTTCGTGCAGCCGTTCCATGGCGTCCCAGTCGAACGATTTCCAGGCTCGGTTCTCATCGTGGAGCCCCAGATGCAGGAGCGCCAGAACGGCCTGATCAATGCGGTCGGTGTTCAGGTTCATGGTGGTATCTCCTCGCTTTTCGCCTATTGCACCATCCTGCGACTGATGCGCCTCGTGTCGTCGGCATATCTTACGAATCTTGCATGACGCGCGCACTGCGACGCGGTCTGTTCTCACATTCCGACATTTTCGTTCCTTGCACTATCTCTCCGAATCTCGCCAACCCTCGGCTGACAGGGTCCGATGCCCTTCGAAAACGGTCAGCACGCGTAGGATGCGCTGAGTCGGCGAAGCGCATCGTTCGCGACTGATGCGCCTACCGACGTCGGCACACCCTACGAACTGATCATCATCAAAAACAGCATCGAATGAGGTATGCTCTGATGCGCACACATCCCCGGAGACGATCTCATGCGAACCACTCTGAATATTGATGATCGCCTGCTGGCCGAGGCCCAGCGCATGACCGGCCTGGCGGAAAAATCCGCCTTGGTTCGGGAAGGTCTCAAAGCCCTGGTGGAACGGGAAAGCGCGCGGCGCCTGGCTCTGTTGGGCGGCAGTGAACCCCAGTTGCAAGCGATCCCCCGCCGGCAGACGGAACCGGCGTGATCCTGGTCGATACTTCGATCTGGATAGACCACTTTCGCGCCGGCGATCCGTTGTTGGCGGAACTGCTGAGCGACAGTCGGGTGCTGGTCCATCCTTTTGTCGTTGGCGAATTGGCGTGCGGCAATCTCAAGAACCGGGCGTCGATCCTGTCCCTGCTCCGGCAGATGCCCGCCGCGCCCGTGGCGAGCGATGACGAGATGCTGTTTTTCATCGAGCGCCATGGACTGATGGGCCGTGGCATCGGTTATGTCGATGCCCACCTATTGGCGGCGGCTTCCCTGGCGGGATCGGTACGGCTGTGGAGTCGGGACATACGGCTCAAGGCAGCAGCCGAATCCCTGAGCCTGGCTTTCCGGGCGGAATAGCCGGCCTTCGCGTTCGTCTTCCAAACCTTCTGGCTTATCCGGCGGCCTTGTCGAGCAGGGCCAGCCCCCGTTCCGTCCGGTTCGCGCCGCGTTCCGCTCGTAACCGGAATCGGGTTTCCGCGTCGAACTCGGCCAGCAGCAAGGTGGTCACCTCGTCCAGCAGGCGATTGACGCTGGTGCCCCGGCTTCGCGCCAAGGCGCGCAGGCGCCGGTGTTTGTCGTCGGGGAGGCGAAGGGTCAATGCGCTCATGGCGTAATCTCCTCAAGAAAGGCTTCCGGGCTTACCACTCGCAGGCCGGGAAATTTCAGTTCCATACGGTCCAAATCCCGCAGGTTGCGGGTAACGATGAAGGCCGCGCCGCCGGCTACCGCCAATTCCACCAGGTGATTGTCAGCCTCGTCAGGCACATTGGGCCGCCAGGCGAAGTAAATGCGCGTCCATTCGCAGGCGGCAAGAAAAATATCCAACAACTCTTCTCGCTCGGCAGCGGTCAAGCGAGACGTTGCAAACAGCTCGGCGCGGCCCAGTACGGCTTCGTATTCGGCAAACAGCGCCGCGCCCATCAGCGGTTGGCATTGCCCCAGCAGGCAAGTCTTGACCACCCGATGGGCCGCGCCCTGGCCGAGACAGGCTCCGACGAAAATGTTGGTATCGAGAACTACCTTGGCCCTCATGCTGTTTATGGTAGCATTTTTGCTACCAAACGGAGTGGTTTTCCGTGGCTGCGGTCGCGGCAAGTCATGCCATCGCCTATTTGAAAACGCCAACCCGCTCCCCCATATACCCCACTTCCACCCCGGCCAAGAATGGACCGGCATACCCAACCGAATTCCAAGACGAGGGCAAGCAACCAGCCATGACCACCGTAGCCAACAAAGTCACCCACGGCTTCCAGGCGGAAGTGAAGCAGCTTCTGCAGTTGATGATCCACTCCCTGTACAGCAACAAGGAAATTTTCCTGCGCGAGCTGATCTCCAACGCTTCCGACGCCGCCGACAAGCTGCGCTTCGCCGCGCTGTCCGACGACGCCCTGTACGAGGGCGACAGCCAGCTCAAAATCAGCGTCGCCTACGACAAGGCCGCCCGCACCATCACCCTTCGCGACAACGGCATCGGCATGAGCCGGGAAGAAGTGCAGGACAACATCGGCACCATCGCCCGCTCCGGCACGCGGGAGTTCTTCCAGTCCCTCACCGGCGACCAAGCCAAGGACAGCCAGCTCATCGGCCAGTTCGGCGTGGGCTTTTATTCCGCCTTCATCGTCGCCGACAGGGTGACGCTCTTCACCCGCAAGGCCGGCACATCGCCTGAGCAGGGCGTGCACTGGGAATCGGCCGGCGACGGCGAATACACCCTGGAAAACGTGGAGCGGCCCCAACACGGCACCGAGGTGGTGCTGCACCTGAAGGAAGGCGAGGACGAGTTCCTTGACGGCTGGAAGCTGCGTTCCACCATTCGCAAGTTCTCCGACCACATTTCCATCCCCATCGTCATGGACAAGGAAAGCTACGGCGAGGAGCAGGAAAAGGAAGTGGGCGAGGAGACCGTCAACCAGGGTTCCGCCCTGTGGACGCGCAACCGCGACGAGATCAGCGACGAGCAGTACAGCGAGTTTTACAAGCACGTCTCCCACGACTTCCAGGAGCCCCTGGCGCGCCTGCACAGCCGGGTGGAAGGCAGCAACGAATTCACCCTGCTGCTGTACCTCCCCGCCCACGCGCCGTTCGACCTGTGGGACCGCGAGCCCCGCCACGGCGTCAAGCTGTACGTGCGCAAGGTGTTCATCATGGAGGGCTCGGAAAAGCTCATGCCCCGTTACCTGCGCTTCGTGCGCGGCGTGATCGACTCCGACACCCTGCCGCTCAACGTGTCGCGGGAAATCCTCCAGGAAAACGCCCAGCTCGACAAAATCCGCGCCGGCGCGGTCAAGAAGGTGCTGGGGCTGCTGGAAGACCTGAACAAAAACGAGCCGGAAAAGTACGCCGCCTTCTGGAAGGAGTTCGGTCAAGCGTTCAAGGAAGGCGCCATCGAGGACTTCAAGAACCGCGAGCGCATCGCCAAGCTCTTGCGCTTCTCCTCCACGCATACGGACAGCGAAACCCAGGACGTCACCCTGGACGATTACATCAGCCGCATGAAGGAAGGCCAGGAGAAGATCTACTACGTCACCGCCGAGACCTTCGCCGCAGCCAGGAACAGCCCGCACCTGGAAGTGTTCCGCAAGAAGGGCATCGAAGTCCTGCTGCTCTCCGACCGCATCGACGAATGGCTGACCAGCCACCTCACCGATTACGAGGGCAAGCACCTGGAATCCGTTGCCCGCGGCGACCTGGACCTGGGCAAGCTGGGCGACGAGCAGGAGAAGGCCGAGGAGGAGAAAACCGCCAAGGAATACGAGGACGTGGTGGAGCGCATCAAGAAAACCCTGGACGGCAAGGTTCAGGACGTGCGCGTCAGCCACCGCCTCACCGAATCCCCCGCCTGCCTGGTCAGCGAGGTTTACGGCATGAGCCGCACCATGGAGCGCATCCTCAAATCCGCCGGCCAGCACGCGCCAAGCTCCAAGCCGATCCTGGAAATCAACCCGGACCACGCCCTGGTGCGGAAGCTCAAGGCGGAAAGCGACCCGGCCCGCTTCGACGACCTGACTTTTGTCCTGTTCGACCAGTCGGTGCTCGCCGAAGGCGGACAGCTGGATGATCCGGGGGCGTTCGTCAGGCGGTTGAACAAGCTGCTGTAAACAGCGGCCCGGCAAGCTCCGAAAGCGCAAGGGCGGTTTTTACCGCCTTTGTTTCTTATGGTGCCGGCCGGCCTGTTTTTCTTTGCGCCTCCTTTCGCCGGCAGCATCCTCTGGCGAAAAATCCCCGATAGACGGACATTTAGTCCCTGTTTTACTTGTTTGCATTCCCGTTTGGACGCATCATGATTCCGATTTGGACGATGCCGATCCCATGCCGTGAACGAATCCCGCCCCGTTTACCCTCGCCACATCCGTCCGCGCTTGCTGGAGGCGCTGGCAGACACGCCCGTCGTGCTCCTGAACGGACCCAGACAAGCGGGCAAGACCACCTGGCCCGGCAACTGGCCGGGGCGGAGCGACGGTTTCTCACCCTGGACGACGACCTCACCCTGCTGTCCGCCCGACAGAACCCCGCCGGTTTGATCCGGACGCTGGACCGCGCCGTCATCGACGAAGTCCAGCGGGCGCCGGCGCTGTTGCTGGCCATCAAGAAGTCCGTCGACGAAAACCGCGCCCCCGGCCGCTTTCTGCTGACCGGTTCCGCCAATCTGATGGCTTTGCCTTCCGTGGCCGACTCTTTGGCGGGGCGCATGGAAACCTTGACCTTGCTGCCCCTGGCGGCGTGCGAAATCCGCTCTACTTCCGGCGGATGGCTGGATGCGGTGTTCAGCGGCAATATGCCGGTCACCCGCAATCCGGAAGTGGGTGATGCCCTGATTGACCGTGTCTTGGCGGGCGGATACCCGGAAGCCTTGTTCCGTTCCACACCGCGCCGGCGCACCGCCTGGCTGAATCACTACCTGGACGCGCTGATCCAGCGCGACGTGCGCGACATCGCCGCCATCGACAAACTGGATCATTTGCCGCGATTGCTTCGCTGCCTGGCGCATACGGCCGGGCAGTTGTGCAATTTCACCCAACTGGGCGGCCAAGTCGGCCTGGACCACAAGACGGCCGGCAAGTATCTGGCGGTTTTCGAGCAGATGTATTTGCTGCGCCGCATCGAAAGCTGGTCCGGCAACCGCTTGAGCCGTATCGTCAAGACGCCCAAGTTCCACTTCCTCGATTCGGGACTCCTCTGCGCCCTGCTGAATCTGACCGAAGCCACGGCTAACCGCGACCGTTCCCTGTTCGGACGGGCTCTGGAAACCTTCGTGTATGGGGAGCTGCTCAAGCAGACCACTTGGGCGGAGCGTGACTATGCCATCCACTATTACCGCGATAAGGACCAGGTGGAGGTGGATTTCGTCGTGGAAAACCGCGACGGTGAAATAATTGCCATGGAAGTTAAGTGCGCAGCGAGCATTTCCGCGAGCGATCTCAAGGGACTGAAAAAACTGGCCAGCCAGTCTGAAGGACGCTTTCTTGCCGGCCTGGTGCTGTACGATGGAGCAGATACCCTGCCCATAGGCGACAGGCTGTGGGCCGTGCCGGTTTCGACCTTGTGGTCCCCCTGAATTGACGACGGTGCGCCGAGCGCATCCAACATTGCATGCTGAAAAGCGACCTCCATTTCGACCTCCCGGAGCACCTGATCGCCCAGCATCCGCCGGAGCAGCGCGGTTCCAGCCGGCTGTTGCATATGGACAGCGAAGGCATGTTGCACGATCTGCGTTTTCCCGACCTGGGCGGATTGCTCCGCGCCGGGGATTTGCTGGTCTTCAACGACACGCGCGTCATTCCTGCCCGGATGTTCGGACGGAAGGACAGCGGCGGGCGGGTGGAAATCCTCGTCGAGCGGCT
>DATDOO010000313.1:0-3499 GCA_035293245.1 Methylococcaceae bacterium | reverse complement strand
AGGTCCAGCAGGAGCGCCGAATCGACCACCAGGTGCGCCGCGACCCGCAGCCGCGCCAGGACCTTGGGCGCCAGGGCCGGGAGCTCCGGGATTTGCGGGAGCGGCGCCGGGACCGGCAGCTGCGCCTCTGGCAGGACCTGCACCACGAGCGCCGCCGAAACCGCTGCCGCCGCCCAAAGTGAGGCGCCCGACATCGCCCTTGCACATGGCAGCGTTCCAGGTGGGCTTGATCTCACAGGCGTCTGCGTCGACTGCGATGCTGTCGTTGACGCCGTCGTGGATGAGCACGTAGGAATTGGGACCACCGCCGAGCGAGCCATCCCTGTCGCGGAACGCCGCGGTCTTATAGGACGTACTGCCTCCATTGTCGCTGCCCCACTTACGCTCCATCGGGGGGAAATAGACCGGCTTGGCGTTGACGAATCTCAAGCGCTCGAAGGCGTTATTGGTGCTGACTCCGAAGCTGCTAAACAGCAGGTTAGAGATCGCTCCCGTCTTGCGAGTGGCGTTGTCCTCGTAGTTCATGAAGGTGACATTCTCCACGTCGTGCCGGTAATCGTAGTACTCGTAGCCGCGGATCGGGAAATCCGGCAATTCCGGTTTCGGCAAGCTTCGGCCGTAAGCCTTTTCCGCGTCAGTCCTGGGGTTGCCGATGTTCCCGGTCTCGCCCACGAACAGCGAATCGACGACCTTTGACGTAAAGGCATAACGACCGAATGCGCCAGACGCGTGCGTGAAGCCCATGGCGTTGTCGGCCAGCTTCACGTTCCTGAACACGTGCATCTCACCGCGGCCCCAGATGCCGCCATTGCGGTTCTTGTAGGCGGTGAGATCCTCGAAGACCGACTCCAACGCCTTGCTATTCCCGTCAGCCGGATTCTCAAGGCCGGTGTGCGAACTGCCAGTCACACCGAACGTGTTGTTGGCCGCAATGTTCCGGTCGAACATGAACGAGTCGTAGTTGGAGTGGGCGACATTGCCCTTGAACTCGCGAAACGGCGTTCGGCGCGGCCAGGTCTTCGCACTGATCTCCGTGCCTTCGAACTTGCCGTTCGGGTGCTCCGGCAATGACATCCAGAAGCCGTTCGCGTCGGAACCGGCGGCCACGTTGTCGCGGTACGTGTTGTCCGGATTGGTGATCCAGAAGGTCGCCGCCGTGTTGTCCGAGGGCAGCAGGACGTCCTTGGAAGCCTGGCCATTCGTTCCCGCTCGGCTCTCTCCGGCTGCCGCGAGGTTCGTCGGGACACACGGCTTGGTCGGATGACACGTGGTCATGATCCCCAGGTTGTGCACGAACTCGTTGCCGTGCTCCACGCCGTCTTCGAGGAAGAAGCAGTGACCCACGGTGTTGTACGTCACGTTGTTCTCAACGCGCAGGTTGTTCGTGCCGTGGACGGTCACACAGCGGCTGAAGGTGTCGTGAATCGCGGAGTTCCTGACGTACTGCCCCGTCGCGTCGGCAACCAGATGCCAATGCATCGGGTACCGGGCAAGAGTCAGATGCTGCCCCATGCGGGAGAACTCCACGCCGGAGACATACATCTTGCTTGCGCCCATCGCCATCACATGCCCGCCGAAGTAGGACTTGTCTGCGTCGGCCGACGCCTGAATGCGGATATTGCGCGTGAGCAAGCCGACTTCGCCACGCTCGTCCACGCCGAAGGTGACTTCACCGAAGTGCATGTACTCCAGCGTCCTGTCGAGCGTGATCGCATTGCCCTTGATAGCGGAAATGGTGCGCCGCTCGGCCTGCCGGGGATCGAAATCCGTGGACGCGAGGACGAGCTCGTCACCGACCCGCCAGCCAGAAGCGTCCAGGACCTGTATGGAGTTGCTGCCTGCCGCGGCTGTCTGTGCCAGCTTCGTCCAGGTGTGCTTCCGATCGCCGTGCAGGTTCAGGGTTCCGCCCACGAGCATGATGCCGCGGTCACCCATATCCTTCATGGGTTCTTCATCAGGGACGTTATTGGTGAGGGTGATCGTCGCCCTGCGCGTGTGGGGCCTGGCCTCGGTGCCGATTTCCAGTTCCCCGTGCAGCATGACCCACTCGGTGGTCAGCTCGAGGTCGGCGTTGTTGGCGAAGGTCAGTTTGCCGTCGATGGAGAGACTGGCGAGCGCCGGCGGACTGACGTCGAGGATGACCTCCTGGCCCGCTGCAATAGTGACCCTGTCACCTGCGCGGGGCACGCGCCGGTCTGGCCAGGTGGCAGGATCAGACCACCGGGCCCGCTTGGCCGCCGGCGGCTTTCCTTCCTGGGCCTGAACGACACCGAATACACTGACGAGCAGGAATGCTGGAAGGAGCGCAGCAAGAAGGCCCCAGCGATGCTTTTTGCTCACGACATCACCCCCCGTCCTCGAAGATGACCCGGTACTTTGGCGGACGCCCCCGGCCCCAAGCCGGGGACTCTTGTTCACGCGGCAGTTCAGCTTACCGGCTGACCTCGAGGCTGATTCCAGCTCCAGGGCCGTTACCCGGGCCGCTGCCAAGGACGTCACCGGTGGAGACAAGCTTGACCCAAAGCGAACCGTTGCCCTTGTAGTACGAGGTGGCACTGGCCTTGCGAAACGCATCCAGGCTGCGCTGCTCCGTACCCGAGGCTGCGGTGGTGAATCCCGGCAGTTCGAAGATCACCCACGAACCGGCATCCAGTTCCTTCACGTTGATGTTCACGGACGGCCTTTCGGTGGTCACCTTGTACTCGGTGCCCGCTCGTACGTTCGTTTCCCCGTTGGCGGTGAAACTCTTGCCATCGCGGCTGAGAACGACTGGCGGCCCTGAAGGCGCACGGGTACCTCTGATTCGACCACCACCTGGGGCAATGGCAAAGGCAACAGGTTGAGCAGCAGCGGCTCTGGGGGCACCTGCACCGCGACCACCGGCACCAGGAGCGCCGCCGCCGAAGCCGCCGAACCCAACAGCACCACCACCGCCGCCGACATTCATGCGGCCGATGTCGCCCTTACACACCACGGCGTTCCAGGTGGGCTTGGCCTCGCAGGATTTGTCGGCGTCGATTCCGGTGACGTTGACGATGTAGGAATTGGGGACACCGGTGATGGTGCCGTCCTTGTCGTTGAACACCGAGGTCTTGTAGACCGTATTGCCGTAGTCGTCGTTGCTCCACCTGTTGTCGATCGGCGGGAAATACACCGGCTTGGCGTTGATGAATTTCGAGCGCTGTACGGTGTTGTTGGAGCTCATTCCGAAGCTGGTGAACAGCAGGTAGGAGATCGCTCCCGTCTTTCGGGTGGCGTTGTCCTGGTAATTCACGAAGGTGTTGTTGTCCAGTTCATGACGGTAGTCATAGAACTCGTAGGCGCGGATCGGGAAATCCGCGAGTTCGGGGAACGGCAAGCTGCGGCGGTAAGCCATTTCCGCCGGCGTCGCGGGGTTGCCGATGTTCTCGGTTTCGCCCACGAACAGCGAGTCGACCACCCGTGACGTGTAGGCGGACTGACCGAAGTTGCCGGACGCTTGCGTGAAGCCGATTCCGTT
>DATDOO010000312.1:0-2154 GCA_035293245.1 Methylococcaceae bacterium | reverse complement strand
AGGCCGGGAGTGCCGTCTAGTCACACGGTCCTGGACGAGTTTCCGGGGAGCGTGCCGCTGGGACTACAATGCACGGGTGCGGGTCCGCCCTCAGTCTTGGCGGACAGCCCGCCGCAAACATCGGGCGAGGCGTGTGGATGTCTCTATGCTAACGGAAGGCGTCTGGGCTGAAGTCAAAGTAGGTGGCGAACACCTGCGGCTGTTTTCCGAACACAACGCTCAGGGGGTGCAGGCATCCGTATATAACGTCACGGCCAATGCCTGGATCGCTCCCTCGGAGCCTGTGGATGACATCGAAGACGGCAAAGATCGAGCCGTGGAGCACGCCCGAGCCTACCTGAAACGCGCCGCCAATCTGGAATTACCTGCGTTGAACTGGAAGAAATCCCGGTCAAGATAGCGTTGTTGGATGGCAGCTCGCATGCCCCGGCAGCCCCAATCTGATACCATCTCGGGACCATGGCCGGGGCCACACTGGAGCAGGCCTATCCGCGCATCGCCTTTCGCTGGCGCTCGCGCAACTGGTGGGCGCGCCTCACGCGCGTGCCGCCCGAGTGCGTGCACCTGGAACGAGAGCTTAGGTGGATGGCCACCTACGTTCCGGACACCCTGTATTTGCAAGGCAAAGCGTCGGTGCGGCGGCAGCCGGCGCGGCCGGAGGTTTCCCTGTGCCGCACCTGCCTGCTGAGCGAACTGGAAAGTGAACTGGCCCGCTATCGCGGCCGCGTTTTGGCGTTTGAGCCGGATGGCGGCGCGTTTTCGCAGTATTTTTTCGTGGGCGCGCCGGACTTTTCCGCCGCTGGGTTGAAGCCGGAAGTCGCCGAAGCCATCGAGCGTCGACTGGAGCAATCGCTGGGAACGTGCCAGGGGTGTGACCACCCCGCCCAGTGGTTGTGGATTCCCCGCGTGCAAGTGGAGAGTCTGGACGCGGTCGGGGATATCGCCACGGCCAAGGGCCAGGCGCTTTGCCCGGCCCACGGCGCGCAGCAGCTCTGCGAGACTTTTGTGGCTGTGAGCGAGGCCAACCTGCTCTATGTCAACGTGCCTTACGGCGAGGCGGGAGCGTATCTTTGGATTTAGCAGTCTATTGAAAAATGCTGAGGACAGTCGCGCCTTCAGAAATGACAGCGGCATAGATTTGCGCTGGCGAGTTGTTAGGGGCGGAGCATGGCGGCGATGATGGTGGCGGCGCGGTCGATGGCGCCGGGGGGGCCGAGGCGGCGGGAGACTTCGGCTAGGTCGCGTTGCATGGCGGCGCGGGCCTGGGGAGATGCGAGGAGCCGCTCGACTTCACGGGTTACTTGTTCGGGTGCGAAGGCTTCCTGGATCAATTCGGGGACGACTAATTTTTGGGCGAGCAGATTGACCATGGCGATGTACGGGGCGCGCATCAGGCGGCGGGCGATCCAGGCGGTAGCAGGCGCGACTCGGTACACGACGACCATGGGCGTGCCGAGCAGGGCGGTTTCGATGGTGGCCGTGCCGCTGGAGACGATGGCCACGTCGGCGGCGGCCAGGGCGTCGTAGGTGGCGTCCTCGATCAGGCGCAGCGGGGATTGAGCGGGTAGGAAGGGCTGGAAATGCGCGCGCGAGAACCCGGGCGCGACGGCCAGCAGAAATTGGCGGTCTGCTACGCGGCCCAGCCGGGCGACCGATTCCATCAGGCGCGGCATGTGATGCGCCAGTTCGCTGGGGCGGCTGCCCGGCAATAAAGTAATGATAGGCCGGCCGGGGTCGAGGCCGTGGCGGGCGGCGAATTCATTGCGTGTGAGCGTGGCGCGCGCTTGTCCTACCAATGGGTGGCCGATCCAGTCGGCAGCGACTCCCGCCCGGCGGTAGAAATCCGTCTCGAAGGGGAAAAGGCAGAGGCCGCGCACGAAGCGGCGGCGCACCAAATTCACACGCCAGGGCCGCCAGGCCCAGAACTGCGGGCAGACGAAATAGACGTTTTGCACGCCGCGGCGATGCAGGGTGCGCGCCAGGCGGAGATGAAAGCTGGGGAAGTCGGTGAGAATGGCCAGCGGCGGACGGCGGCGGACGGCTTCGGCGCGCAGGCGGCGCATGGCGCGGCGCAGCGCGGGAATTTTGCGCGCGACCTCGAAAATGCCGGTCACGCCCACTTCGGCGCAATCCACGACGATTTCGACGCCGGCT
>DATDOO010000311.1:0-4977 GCA_035293245.1 Methylococcaceae bacterium | reverse complement strand
GCCCTTCCCGAATCCGTCCGCGACGCCACCGTGGCGGAGTGGCGCAAGCGCCCCGGAGAAAACGTCAAGAAAAACGAGAACCTGCTCGACCTGGAAACCGACAAGGTGGTGCTGGAAGTCCCCGCGCCGGTGGACGGCGTACTGCAGGAAATCCGCCACGAGACCGGCGACAAAGTACGCGGCGGCGACGTGCTGGCCCTCATCGCGCCGGGGAGCATAGCGGCCCAGGCCGCAAGCGTCGCACCGTCCGCCGAGGAACCGCTCAGCCCGTCGGCGCGGCGCAAGGCGCTGGAAGGTTCCGAAACCGCCGCTCCGGCGCCGAGCGGCGTCAGCCCGGCGAAAGCCGCACCCGACCTGTCGCCGCCTACCCCTCCCGCAGCGGAAGCAGCTCCCCACGCCGTCCCCGTCGCGAATCAGCACCGCACCGTGCAGCGCGTGCCCATGACCCGTCTGCGCGCGCGGGTCGCGGAGCGCCTGATGCAAGCCCAACACGACACCGCGACGCTCACCACCTTCAATGAGGTGGACCTGCAACGCATCGTCGACCTGCGCAACCAGTACAAGGCCACCTTCGAAAAAGAGCACGGCATCAAGCTGGGCATCATGTCCTTCTTCATCAAGGCCACCGTGGAAGCGCTCAAGCGCTACCCGGCGGCCAACGCGTCCATCGACGGGGAAGACATCCTCTACCACAACTACTACGACATCGGCATCGCCGTCTCCACCGCGCGGGGGTTGGTGGTGCCCATCCTGCGCGACGCCGACCGCATGACCTTCGCCACCATCGAAAGGACCATCGTCGAATATTCGCAAAAGGCCCGCGAGAGCAAGCTCAGCCTGGACGACCTGACCGGCGGCACCTTCAGCATCACCAACGGCGGGATCTTCGGCTCCATGCTCTCCACGCCCATCCTCAACCCACCGCAAAGCGCCATCCTCGGCATGCACGCCATCAAGGAGCGTCCGGTGGCGGAAAACGGCCAGGTGGTCATCCGCCCGATGATGTACCTGGCCCTGTCCTACGATCACCGCCTGATCGACGGCCGTGACGCGGTAAAATTCCTTTTTGCCATCAAGGAATTGCTGGAAGACCCGGCGAGGCTGTTGCTACACCTGTGACGTAACGGCGCCCGCCGGCGTGGTCTCCGCCCCGAGACCGGTGGACAGATTGTTACACGTGTGATAATTATGCAACTGATTACGGGAGATCATCAGGGACTATTTCGGCCATCGGACTGCCGGCATATAAAAAAGAAGAACGATTGAGGTGCGTCATGACCGGAAACGGGATCGCCAAGCCGGGAAAAATTAGCGGATCAAGCCTGCGCTGGGGAGGTGCGGGAACTGCGTTGCTGGTTTCGCTGTGTGCGAATCAGAACAGTTGGGCGTCGAACGAGGCCGATGAAGCCCGCAAGGAAGTCGCGCGGCAGGTGGCGCGACAAATCAGTGCAACCGTCAACAAGGGTGTCAAGGACGCGTTGTCCGAAGGCGAGGACCGTTCAGGCGGCGGTTCCGGCGATCCCATGTCGCGGCGTGGAATCAACACCTATGCTTCACCGACCTTTACCGGCCTCGAAGTCGTGGATGCCGGCGTGGATACGGAGATTTACCAGATGGTCGCCGGCGGCGACACCCGTCGCGGCAATTTCATCTTCGGTGCCTCCGGGTCTTATTCCCGGGCCGATGTGAATGGACCGTCGTTTGCCGGTGGATTGCTGGATTTCGGCATCAACACGTACTCGATCACCCCGTACGCCACCTATCTGGTCAACAGGAACCTCTTTGTAACCGCCATCGCCGGTTACAACCGCACGCAGATCGAACAGAGCCAGAACGATGGCAATGGCCTGTTCACGGACATTTCCATCGGTTATCTCCAGCCCATCGGCAACTACGTAATGACCGGCAAGCTCGGCCACCGTTTCTCTTATTTCGCGGCGGAAAATTCGCAGGGCACCGCATCGGATATCGCCAATGCGGGCGGCGTGGCGAGAGACGACGACAACTGGGAAAACACCTACTACATTTCCGGCGACATTTCCTACAAGTGGGGCAATTTCACGCCGCGCGTCGAGGGCCGCTGGGAACATCTGGACCCGGAAGACACCCCATCCGGGGCTGACGACATCGACAGCGCCTTCCTGACCGCGGGAATCGATTACGACGTTCAGGATGCGGTCACCGTGGGCTTGACCTATACGACGGAACTCACCGGCCGGGCCGAAGACCACGACACCTATTACAACCAGGCCGGCGCGAACGTAAAGGTTCGCTTCTGAGCTTCCCGCAGGGGGAAGCGATTCACCCAACACCTTAGACGGGGGACAAGAGATGAAGAAAAGATATCAAAATGCCGCCAAAGCCGGTGTCCTGCTGTTCGCCTCCACGTTAGGTCTGGAAGCGGAAGCGGCGAGTGGTACCACCTATTGCGACGAATACGGTGGAACGGCGGTGGACAGCGTGGCCGGTGCCACACAAAGCCTTCAACAGTCGTTTCTTTCTTTCCAGTCGTCTTTCCCCGGCTCGTCGTTCGAGGATTTCCTCGTCAGTAATCACCTGTTCCCCTGCGAATCGGCCAATGCCACGCAACAGGCGTCGGTGCGCAACTTCACCACGGCGGTCAGCCAAAACATTCAGTTTCAGATTCTGCAATCCTTGTTCGCCAGCGGTGGAGGCGGAAGTTCCGGGGATGCGAGTTCGAACAGGGCATGGAATACCTGGGGCACGCCGACGTTCACCAGCATCGAGAGCAACTTGGGTTTCGGCGGCCGGGAGTCCACCAATTCTTATCAGTTCACTTTCGGCGGCGATACCAAGATCGATCAATTCATCTTCGGCGCCTCCGGTTCGTACACCCGGATCGACGCCGAAATCGCCAACGGCGCCGACGATTACCGGGTCGCCCCCTACGCGGCCTATTCCTTCAACAAGAATCTGTACGCCACCGCGATCATGGGCTACAACCGCAAAAGGGTGGACAACAGCAAATTGGACGGCAACGGCCTGTTTACCGACGCCTCCTTGAATTACATCCTTCCCATCGACAGTGTGGTCCTGGTCGGCCGGGCGGGACACCGTTTCGGCTACTTTGCCCAGGAAGGCCGCCGCTCTACCGGCTTCAATCACGACGACGATTCGTGGGACAACACCTATTACATCTCCGGCGAGGCGCTTTATAAATGGGGCGACTTCCTGCCCTTCCTCAACGTCACTTGGGAGCACTTCGATCCGGAAGATTTGCAGGATGACATGGACAGCGCTTTCCTTAAGCTGGGAGTCCAGTACGCGGTACATAGCGACATCACCCTGGGTCTGAACTACCAGACCGAATTGACCGGCCGCGCGGAAGATCAGGACGTTTACTACAATCAGGCCGGCATGGATCTGCGTCTTCGCTTCTGAAGCGACGCGAGACGACGCAAAAAGCCCGCTGCTTTTTTTGAGGTAGCGGGCTTTTTTACACGGCCCGCCCAACTTACGTGGAAGACAAGCCGGCGTCCCCGAGGAAATTTTCCCGGAACCATTCCGCCAGGGACCGCGCGTTGGCTTGGCTTTTCGCCATCACCTATCCCCAGGCGCCGCTGTTCACGGAAAATCAGAACACCAAATTCCTCCACGGCGCCGCCGACTCGGGATTCGGTTTTCTCAAGAACGACTGGACGGCGACGACGGCAGACCCTTTGCCGCTGTTCAGCCTATTGGTCCGATCCCTGTACGCCTTCGCGCCGGTTCCTGCCGCTCATGGAATATTCATCGTACTCACGGCCCTTTATGCGCATTCCTTGATCGGCCTATGCAAGGCAATGTTCCAGAACCGCTGGGAAGCGAACCGAGGAGCGATTTACCTGCTGTGGACTCTCCTGTTCCTGGCGCACCATACGCGCCTGGAAACCTATCTCATCGAGGGATTCGCCTTTCAATACGTGCTCGGCCACTATTTGCAACCTTGTGTTGCCGGGGTTTTTATCCTCGCGTCCATAAAAAGCCATCTGGATAACCGCAGCGCCACCGCAATATCGCTTCTCATACCCCCTTTGCTCATCCATCCCGGAGCCTACGCGCTCAGCACGCTGCTGCTCGCCTTCTCCTATGTATTTCTCCCATCCGGGCAACGAGCGAGCAACGTTGCCTTGTTTGCCTTTTCCATTTTCATGTGCTGCGCATTAGTTTTGCTTGCCTATTATTTATCCGAGTTCCGTCTACGCAACACAAACGAATCCATTCAGGCCATCACCATATTATCGAATGAACGGATTCCCCACCACACGCAAACGGCTAGATGGCTGGACGGCAAAGCCGCCATAAAAATGCTCGTCATCTTTCTCGCCGGCCTGAGCGTGATTCATCAGGACGGCAGAATACGGGGAGTATTCCTGGTCATGACTTGCTTCACATTATTCTCCAGCATAGCCCTCCATTTATTTCCCAATACGGCAGCGGCTTTTGCAACTCCGTGGCGTATCTCGGTCATTTTGCTACCCTTATCGGCCATGATCCTGCTCTCAAGACTCAGTCTGGCGCTTCCGGACCATCCGGGAAGGCAAGTAATACTTTCCACCGCCGTTTTTCTTGGAATAGGCTATGCCGCTTATTCCGGCGTGACCGAAACGTATTCCAGATACCGTCATTACGAAACGGCTTTGGCCATGCCCATGATCCGCTTCGTGCAGGCGAATGCGGATCCCGGCCAGTTGTACCTGTTGCCGCCCAAAACGATGAGTCTGGAACGCTTCAGGCTGGAAACCGGGGTCCCGATCCTCGTGAATTGGAAAACCCATCCCTACCGCGCCGACGAGGTGCTGGAATGGCGCGAAAGAATTGCTGCCGCCGAAGGGTTTTTTAAGGCTATGTCTGCATTAACAGTTGAAAATGCTTTTCCAGGCCAAGGGCGGCCTGGAGGCCACCCAACGGGGAGTTCCGTTCGCCGCAACGTTCCAGCCACCTGCGCCAGCCCAGATAATTTTCCAGGTACTTGGT
>DATDOO010000310.1:0-14314 GCA_035293245.1 Methylococcaceae bacterium | reverse complement strand
CGCGGCAACTGCGCCAGCCGCTGCTGGAGCGGATACGGGCGGCAAAGCCCGACATCCTGGTCACTTCCAATATCGGCTGTGCGCTGCATTTGCGTTCCGGTCTGCGAGGGGTGGAGGTGATTCATCCCGCGACCTTGCTGGCGCGGAGTCTCGGGGGGCGCGAATCTTCCGTTTTCGCAAGCCGCTGAATAACTTATTCGAGAGTGTGACTTAGGCGACATTTTTTCCTCGCGTGGATATCTAAGCTTTCAATCAAAGTCCGAAAGGACAGACGTTGACGAATCCACGACCGCTTTGAGGAGGTCGCCATGAACGCTTCCATCAGTTCCAAATCCCATGTTGCCGGTTCACCCGGTTCCGTGCCGCGGCTGCCGTTTTCCACCAGCGCGAAGGGCGTCGCGGATTGGCTGGAGCGCTTGCCGCGCGAAATTCCCGCAGATTACTGCCGCCAGCTTTACGCTGCGCTCAAGGGCCTCAACGCCCAGTCGTTGCCGGCGATGCACCGGCTGCAGGTGCTCGAGAGGCTGCGTACACCGGTGCTGGCGCAGTCGCGCTACTTCGAACCGTTCTTTTTAGACCAGCGATTCCCGCTGGAAGAAAAGGCGTTCAAGATGACCCGGCTGGCGATCCACTTTCAGGTGGAACTGGTGGAGGGCTACATGAGCCTGGTCCGCGATCCGGAATTCGAGGCGGTTTTCGCCCCTGCGCAGCAGGCCACCGCCCTGCACCGCGCCTTGCAGTCGCACAGCTTGCTGCTTCTGCTGGTCAGCCAGGTCTACGAAGCCCCTCCTGCGCGCCTGTGGGAAAACATCAACCGCCTGTATGCTCTCGCCGAGCGCTTGCACTTGGCCGACACCGCTGTCTATGAACCCGGAGAGGAATTCGCTACTGCTTCCTCGACGCCTGCGGATGTGTTGCGCCGCACTTTGGCCTTTCATCTGGCCAATCCGACCCGCCTGCCGCAGCGGCAGATCGGCGACCTGTTCCGCTTTCTGGATGAAAACACCCACCTGATCGGCCTGCATCGCGAGCGCGATGCGCAAGGGCGGGAAACACGCTTTTACCTGGACCTGGCCGGCACCGTTCCGCCGCGGCATATCAGCCGGCTCGCCGGTGCGCACCCGGACATTCGTTATATCGCCATTTTGCCGATGTTGACCGAACTGATGCAGATGGGCGTGCTGGGCGCACCGTTCGATCAGCGGGTCGCCCTGCTTCTGGGCAAGAGCGAGTTGTTCGGCCTGATGTGGCGGCTCGATCACTGGACGGGGCGGCGCACCACCGCCATCGCCGGCGTGCCGGGGATCGCCGCGCTGTGCAACCTCACGCCGCCGCAAGTCGAGCACTTGCAGCGCACCTTGGCCGACGGTGGGGGCAATGCGTTGAGCCTGGCGGCGCCTGGCTCGGTGGGAGGCTCTTTTTCACCCGCCGCCGAGGATATCTGGAAGGACAGCAACCCGGTTGTGCTTGCGGCGCGACAGGCATTTACCTGTCATCTGCGCTATGCAGGGCCGGAAGGCTACTGCCTGATGGGGACGGAGCACGGCAAGGCCGGAAGCGGCGAAGTGGTCGGATTCCTCCAGGAAAACCGTCAGGTCGCGGTCGGCATTTTACGCGCCCGCCAGTCGACGCTGGACGGTACCCGCGATGTCGGCGAGATGGAAGTGCTCAGCCACCGCGCCGGCACGGTCGGGGTTTATTACGTGGCGGGCGAGACGCAACGCAAGATTCAGGGTGTGCTGATTGCAGGCCAGCCCGACTCCGAATATCCCGCCACGTTGCTGCTGCCGTCCATCGGCCTGCCGGCGGGCGCATGGATTACGGTGGAGCAGGACGGTCAATGGCGCAATTACCGTCTCGCCAAATTGCTCGAAGCCGCAACGGATTTTCGCCACTACCAGTTGTATCGCCCCCGCGCCGCACAGCCCGCCGGCGCCTGATTTTCCGCGCCCCTCTTCCGCACCGCCTTCCTGGTCGGGGTATACAATCCCGGCCAGGAAGGCGGTTTTTTTATGCCGCGCTTTTATGGCGCGGTAGTGCGCATGTACGGTATTTCCCGGAAATAACGCGAATCTTTTTCCCGCTCGCATGGAATGTCTACCGAACGAGGTCGGCTGCCGATGAGAAAAAGCCTGTACGTGCGCCTGCTGGGGCTGTTTCTGTTGGTCGGCGTGTCCTCCGCCCTGGTGCTGGGAACGCTGAACGTGGCGTTATCCGAGCGTCTGCTGCGGGCCGAAATCACCGGCTGGCTGGATGTTCTCGCGGATCGCCAGGCGCGTCTCATCGACGTCTATTTGCAGCAAAAAATATCCGGTGCGCGGACACTGGCGCTTTCGCCCCACACCCTTGAAGCGTTCGCCGCACTGGAGGCCGCTATGCGGCGGAAAGGGGTGGGCTCACCCGATTACGTCCGCGCCGAAGGGGTCTACCTCGACTATTTCCGCAAGTACGCGCGGACCGAAGATTTTCACGATCTCATGTTGATTGCGCCGGACGGCGTTGTGGTTTTCAACGTGGCGCGGGAGGGGGATGCCATCCCTCAAGTGTTCGACGCACCCTATCGGGACTCCCGGCTTGCCGCCTCGGTGCGGCGCGTGTTGTCCACATCCTCGGACGAGATTTCCGAATTCGAAGACCGCGAGCCGTCGCAGACGACGTCGGCTTTCATCGTCACGCCGCTGTTCGAGGATGGGCGTTTGGCGGGTGTCCTAGCCCTGGGATTCGATTTCCCCAAGCTCTGGCCGGTCCTGGAGCTCGGCGGAACGCGTTTTACTACGGCGGAAACGGTACTGGGGCAACTGCGCGGCGACAGCATGCTGTACTTGACCCCGTTGCGGAAAGACCGGTCGACCCCCCTGACGTTTCGCCTACCGTTCAAGGATGGCGCGCGCGCCTTGCCCATGACCCATGCGCTGTCCGGAGAAAGCGGCGGCGGCGCGTCCGTCGACTATGTGGGAACGCCGGTAATCGCCGCCTGGCGTTATTTGTCCCTGCCGCGCTGGGGTTTGGTGGTCAAGATCGATCGGGCCGAGGCGTTCGGCTCGATCTACCTGCTGCTGTGGTTGAGCGGCGCACTGGCGGCGGCGGTCGTCGTGCTGCTGGCCGGCGTGGCCCGGCGGCTGGCGCACAGCGTCACCGATCCGGTGACCCACTTGAGTTTCGCCGCGCAACGCATCGCCGAAGGGGATCTGGGGCAGCGCGTGTCCGTGCGACCGGGCGACGAGATCGGCGATCTGGCCCAGGCGTTCAACCATATGGCCGAACGCCTGCAAGCCAGTTACGCCAATCTGGAGCGTATCGTGGAAGATCGCACCCGGCGGTTGGCCGGCATTCTGCGGGTGGCCGCCGAAGCCATCATCTCCACCGATGCGAACGGCATCGTCATCCAATTCAACCAGGGGGCGGAGCGGATTTTCGGGTACGTGGCCCATGAAGTGCTGGGGAAGCCCCTGGATATGCTTCTTCCGGAACGCTTCCGCGAAGCGCATCGCCACAATTTGAGACTCTTCGCCCAGAGTCGCGAAGCGACACGGTCGATGGCCGACCGTCCGGTCATCTACGGCCTGCGCAAGGACGGGGACGAATTTCCCGCGGAAGCGTCCCTGTCCCGGCTGGTTGTCGACGGCGAAATCATTTTGACCGTCATGTTGATCGACATCACCGCCCGCAAGCAGGCTGAAGAGGAAGTCATCCGCCAGGCCACCCACGATCCCCTCACCGGTCTGGCCAACCGCGCGTTGTTCACCGACCGCCTGGAACAGGCGGTCGAACGCGCCCGGCGAGCAAACAAGCGCTTTGCCGTGCTCTTCGTCGATCTGGACGGCTTCAAGGATGTCAACGACTCCTTGGGTCACCACGCCGGCGATCTCCTGCTCCAGCAGGTCGCGCGGCGCCTGCTCGATTGCGTGCGCGAGTCGGATTCCGTGGCGCGCCTGGGCGGCGACGAATTCACCATCATCCTTTACGACACCGGGCCGCCCGGTGATGTGCTGACGGTGTGCGAGAAATTGCGCTTCGCGCTGAGCGAGCCGTTCGATCTCGAGGGAAATACTGCGCTCATTTCCAGCAGCATCGGCGTCACCCTGTTCCCGGACGACGCCACCGATGTGGAACGGTTGATCGACAATGCCGACGAAGCCATGTACGCCGCCAAGCGCGCCGGCAAGAACGCTTATCGGTTTTACAGGGCCATCTCATGAGCGATAAACAAAGATTTCGCCGATCACGCTTTCGGGCAGGTCGACCGTTCTTAAGTTGAGGGCTCATGGGCCGGTGGGCCATGAGGATGACCCACCAAACAAAATATTGCATTGACACGGCGAAGAAACAGCACAAAAACTGTCGAACGAATCACAGATTAGCGCTATACGGCTGGGCCACCGTGCATGCCGCCAGTGTCCGAAAGTGCATTTTTGAACTACACTTCGAGCCAAGGTAATAAGGAAAAATGGAAATGCTTCCGCGACCGTCACGCCATCCCCATTCAGTGCCGACTCCCGGATGGGCGGGGGGCTTCAGCGTCATCGAATTGATGACGGTGCTGGTTGTTGCGTCCGTCTTGGTTACGCTGGCGGCGCCCAGTTTTCGCGACCTGATGCTGGATAATCGTCGCACGGCGGCCATCAACGCGCTGATCGCCTCCTTGCAGGATGCTCGCATGGAGTCGGTGAAGAGGGGCGCGCGCGTTGTTCTCTGCAAGAGTTCGGATGGTGCCAGTTGCAGCACGGACGATGCGGTTACCTGGCGCTCCGGCTGGCTGGTCTTTGTGGATACAGATGCCGACGGCACTTTGGATGACGCCGAAAAGCCGGTTATCCGTATAGAAGGCGCGATTTCCGGTGATACAGCTGCGGCATTCAAGGGAAATGACAACGTCAAGAATAAGTTGATTTACCGGCCTGGTGGGGATGTCGCTCAGGTGGGGACAATCACTTACTGCGACACACGAGGTGCCAGCAAAGCCCGCGCCGTGATCATCGCATCGAATGGGCGGCCGAGATCAAGTGACAAGGCCGCCGATGGGAGTGCGCTGTCATGTCCGTAACCACAGTTTTTCGCATGGCCAAGCCGCGGATGGCTCCGAAACAGCGCGGTTTTTCCCTGGTGGAAGTGCTTATCACCGTGGTGGTGTTTTCCATCGGACTCCTCAGCCTTGCGGCATTGCAAGTCAAATCCAAGCAGGCGAACGGCGAAGCCGCCCAGCGATCCATAGCCACCGCGCTCGCCAACGACTTGGTGGAGCGCATGCGCTCGAATTCGGTTTGTACGGATGCCGATTACAGCGGGTGTTTGGCCCAGTCTTTAGGGGCGATTACCTATTCGCAACTGGTTTCATACAAGGAAGCGGAGGTGAGCCTTAGAGGCTCGGAGCCCACAATGTCTAATCCAGACTGTGGGACGGCTACGTGCACGGCCGCTCAGGTTGCCGCATACGATCTGGCGGAGTGGCATCGGCGGATCTGGAACAGCAGTCTGGTCAAACCCACTGTCTGCGTCACCGGGCCGGCTAATGGCGTTAGCGGTACCTATACCGTAACCATTGTTTGGCGTGGCCAGGCAAAATTGACCAATGCCAGCGCGAACACCTGTGGCGATAACGAAGCAGATTACAGGGCCGAAGACGGAACGGAAAATGCATACCGCCGCATTTTGGATTTGGGAACCTGGATAACCGTTCGCCCATACATTGATCTGACGCCGTAATGAACCGAAACCTTTTGACACAGAAGGGACTCACCCTCATCGAAATGATGATCGCCCTGGTTCTGGGGCTGCTGGTCGTAGCCGTGGTGGGTACCCTTTACACGCAGAGCAAGCGTTCCTACAACCAGGACGAGCAGATGGCGCGCATGCAGGAGAATGCCCGTTACGCCTTGCGCGAAATCAGCCGCGACCTCTCGATGATCGGCTTTTTCGGCGGCAACGGCAGGCCCGCATCCGACAGTTCCCTGGTCGCGGCGTCGGCAAAATGCGGAATCGAGCCGTTGGCCACATTGGACAACCAGGTCCTGCAAATCTGGCTGGCATCGGACGCGGGAATACCAAGTTGTCTGACCACTCCCGCGACTGGCTCCCACATTTTGATGGTGGCTTATACGTCGGGCGCAAAAGCGACGAGCTACGGCACCGGTAGCATTTATGTCCCGGTGACCAACGCTGGCGTGGGGAATTTCCTTGCGTATGGGGGTACCGCACCGACTGCACCGCTGGAGTACTGGGAATATCTGCTCCGCGTGTATTACGTCACGGTCGAAAACAACGTCCCCGTCTTGAAACGCGCGGTGTTGACCAATGATGGAACCAATCCGCTGGTGCAAAACGATACTGGCGGTACCGTGGCGGAAGGCGTGGAAGACATCGTGGTCGAATTCGGCATGGATACCGATGGAGACTGCGTAGTCGATAAATACGTCGTCCCGACGGGCGGAGGCGCACTGCCGGCCGGTAGGCCCCTGATGGCGCGTATTTTTCTGTTGATGCGCGGCGACGCGACGGATGGCACTTTCAATATGGCAGGGGCCAGTATCGATTACAAACTGGGCTCGACTACCAAGACTTACAGCGATCAGGTGCGCCGACGGGTGTATTCTGCGACGGCCTATCTCAGGAACATGGAGATACAGTGTTATGTCCCATCATCCTGACTCTTTCCGCCGGATTTCACCACGGTCTCTTTTGCACACGGATTATCGCGGCCAGGCTGGCTCCGCTCTGCTGGTGACGCTGATTTTCCTGGTTATCCTGACGGTGGTGACCATCCTGGGTACCCGCACCAGCATTCTGCAACTCCGCATGTCGGGAAACCAGCAATACCAGATGGAGGCCTTGCAGGCCGCTCAGGCAGCCCTGGACGACGCGAAGGGGCAGGTCGCCACCAACCTGACGCTTCTTCCCCCGACGACGACCACGGCGAAAACGTGCACGTCGGATGTTACCGGCTGCACGGGAACGATCACCCTGACGACGGACGTGCCTGATGCGACGGTGATCATATTCTGGCGCAGTCAAGGCCCGCTCACCATGCACGAGACGATCGCGTCCAGCGGCGACAGTTTTTTTTACACGATCAATTCCGTTTACTCGGAAACCGGACAAGGGGGGCGCGCGGAAGTCAACGCGGGCTTCGCCAAATCTTCGGGCAGTACGGACACCACACTTCACTATGAATGACACAAACGTTTGCGTCGAAACGTAAAGCAAGCGAGGAACCCGCCATGACACGCAAGACAATACATTTAGCCGCCTTGTTGGTCGGCATGACCATGGCTTCCGGCTTGTATGCGGACGATACGGACATTTATTTCAACAATCCCAACAACGCGCCCGGCGCGCCTCTGGTCATGCTCTCCCTTGATTACCGCTCCAACCTTGGCGCCACCGTATGCACGGGCGGCACTTTGGCCGGTTGTCAGAAGCTTTTCGAACAAGGTTATCTCGCC
The DNA here is from genome assembly GCA_035293245.1 of Methylococcaceae bacterium. Lineage (GTDB taxonomy): Bacteria > Pseudomonadota > Gammaproteobacteria > Methylococcales > Methylococcaceae > DATDOO01. Next base: position 6,875 of record DATDOO010000310.1, on the reverse strand, counting down.
AAGGATCCTTCAACGCAGACCATCGTATTCAACGAGTTGCTGCGCGCGGTGCTGAAGAAAGTCATCGATCCGATCGAGGGCCTCAAGATCGGGTTCATGATGAACCACAACAACGAAAATAACTGCGCCGGGCCGCGGCCGGACAATCCGAATAACAACCAGAAGTGCAGCAACGGCGGCTATATGCTGCAAGGTTTCCGTCTGTTCGAAAACAACGCGGACGGGACACCCAACCAGGCCAAAATCGATTTTTACAACAAGCTGGCCGCCATTCCCATCCCGCAAGGGAATCTGGCGCACTCCTACCAAGGCAAGGAACTGTATTTCGAGTTCTTTCGTTATCTCACCGGTCAGGATATTTACAACGGCCACAATGGCTACACGGATTTCGGCACCAACAACACCCATAACATCGATTCGGCGTCGGACAGTTACACTGGGGCTCCCGCCATGAGGTGGGATACCTCCATCGAAGTTGGCGACGAATACATTTCCCCTTTACTGGAGGATTGCGTCAAGATTTATGTCATCAATTTCATGTTCGCCGTATCCAACCAGGAAGACGACTCGGATGCGGCCATCAAGGCTGCTAAGGCAGACCAGGGGATGGGGGGGATCGTTCTAACCGGCAACAAAAATACCTTTAGCACTGTCATCGAATACCTGTACGACGCCGATCTGGGCGATGGCACTTTCGGCGATGTTCCGGATTTGGAAGAAACGCAGAACGTCACTTCCTATTTTTTCGTCGATTCCTCGCAGCTTACTCAGGCCAATCAGAAAGGCTACGCCCTAGCGGGCGGGACGGGCTCCGCTTTTGCCTTGAGCGACGATCCGGATCAACTGGCCGAGGATTTGCAAAACGTCTTCCGCCAGATTCTCAGTGTGAGCGCCACCTTCGTGTCCGCCTCCGTGCCGGTGAACATCACCAACCGCACCCAGTCGCTGAACAACGTCTTTTTTGCCCTGTTCCAGCCCATGAGCATTCCGCAATGGCCCGGCAACGCCAAGCGGTTGCGCTTGGGGCAAAATTCCGATCTGTCCCTGAAAGTGACCGATGCCACCTGCGCGATCGCGGACACAGACGCCTCCGGCAACTTCAATCTAATCGATTCTTGCCCCGAGGTCATCAGCGCCACGGACGGCAGGATTATCGACAACGCACTGACCTTCTGGACCACTGCGACGGGTTGGGATGTGGTCGCTGCGACGGACCCGGAAGTTTCCGGCAGGGACGGTAAATCCGTTGATCGTGGCGGAGCGGGACAGAAAATCCCCGGCTTCCTCAACGCCACGCCCGGCGATGTCGCTGGTGGCGATCCGGGAACCAGCAACGGCGTCGGCACTCGCCAGTTGTTCACGGAGCCGGATACTTTTACCAACGGTACTCCCACGACCTTGCTGAATTTCAATGCCGACGCCACGACTGCAGAGAAGCTTTGGCCTTACCTGCGCATGCGGGGCACGGGCAAGGTGTACGGGGTGCCTGCCTCCTGCTCGCTTGCTTCCACGGACACCGCCACCTGCGCTTGGTCGGACCAGACGGCTTGGGCCAGTGCCACCACCGACACCGATGGCGACGGCATAAGCGATCAAACCGAGGCGGTCGATCTGCTCAAGTTCGCTCGCGGCATCGACGTCAACGATCAGGATGGAGACGGCAGCCAGACGGACGTCCGTCCCTGGATCATGGCTGACCCCCTGCACTCCAAGCCTTTGCCCATCAACTACGGCGCCCGGACCGGTTACAGCACGACGCTGCCGGATATCCGACTCCTCGTCGGCGGTAACGACGGCTTTTTGCATATGGTTCGCAACACACTGTCCGGTTCGCCGGAGGGGAAAGAAGTCTGGGCCTTCATGCCCCGCCTGCTGGCAGCCAACCTCAGGCCCCTGTCCGACAACGCGGCAGCGACCAAGCATCCCATCGGCTTTGATGGGGCGCCCGCCGCTTTTGTCAAGGACGGTGACAGCCCTGAAGACCCGATCATCACCCCTTCCGTCAATGACAAGGTTTGGGCCTTTACCGGTTTGCGCCGCGGCGGCAAGGCGATTTATGCGCTGGATATCTCCAATCCGGATATTCCCAAGATGCTGTGGAAAATCGAGAAGACCACCGCCGGTGGTAATTTCGACGCCTTGGGCTGGACTTTTTCCGACCCGCGTATCGCCAATCTGGATTGGGGGGAGGGCAAGAAGCCGGCGGTGTTCTTCGCCGGCGGATACGACCTCGACAAGGACGATACCGGCACAGGAACCAACGACAACGAAGGCAACGCCATTTACATCGTGAACGCGGAAACGGGCGCTTTGGTCTGGCGGGCGATTCAGACAGGAACCAACTCCTCGAATACCTTCGTGCACAACGACTTGAACGACAGCATTCCGGCTTCGCTTACGGTGAAGGACACCGACGGCGATGGCTTGGCGGATCGCATCTATGTCGGCGACACCGGCGGCGTCATCTGGCGTGCCGATCTCGGAGGCTTCAAGGATGTCGATGGCAATGCTGCGACACCGGATGTTCTGGTCAAAAATGATCCCAGCCTCTGGACCTTGACGAAATTCGCCAACCTGGGTCGTCACGCGACGGGTCAGCCCGACCGCCGCTTTTTCCACAGCCCTGATGTGGTGTTGACCCGTGATAGCACCGGCGACTTTGACGCCGTCCTCATTGGCTCGGGGGATCGCGAGCATCCGTTGTCGACGAACGTCGATTTTGATCAGTTCTACATGATCCGCGATCGTAATCATCTGGTCGGCATTCCCCCCACAAGCGCAGTAACCGTGGGCGATCTGGGCGACGTGACGAATTGCGTTCAAGCGGTTTGTGTCGGGACGGATATTTCGAACGGCTGGCGCTTCGATCTGGCGGACGGGGAAAAAGTCCTGGCTACCCCGCTGACTTTTTTGGGTGACGTGTTCTTCACTACCTATAAGCCTGAATCGGGCGGCGGCAATTCCTGTGGGCCTGATGATGGGGATTCGTTTTTTTATATAGTGAAATTGGCGAACGGCACGGCCAGTCGTGATCTGGACATCTCATCGGAAGGAAATGAGAGGTCAACCCACTCAGGAACCGGCATCCCCGGAGAGCCGGTCTTTATCTCTTACCAAGGAGAAAATTACGTGGTTCCGCCCAATCTGTCCCCGGAAGTCGGTAGGCCTCCCTTGGGCAGCACGCCGGTTTTCGGCACTTACTGGCATGAAGGCTATGTGCAATAAGAGCATGAAGAAAATTTTGGGGTTCAGTCTCATCGAACTGATGGTCACCGTGGCGATCGTGGCGATCCTTGCCGCGGTGGCCTACCCTTCCTACCGCGACCAGATCGTCCGCTCGCGCCGTTCGGACGCCCGATCGGCACTGAATGAAGTGGCTGCGAAGATGCAACAGTATTATCTGGACAACAAAAGTTATGCCGGCGCTAATGGAACCCCCTCTGTCGTCGGCTCTAACGGCAGTAGCTCCGAAGGGTATTACACGATTACCATCGCATCTGACGCCACTACCTTCACTTTGACCGCTACGCCGACTACCAAGGGTGCTCAGAACGCGGACACGACCTGTGCTACGTTCACGCTTAATCAATTAGGCACGAAAGCAAGCAAGAATTCGAGCAATGCGGATACAACCGCACAGTGCTGGTAATTTGCGCCAGCGGGAACCGGACACAATAAATTCCTAATTTCCATGGCGGGATTTATTTTGCATATTCTCTATCCCTCATAGCGCGCCGCACCAAGATACGAAGCGCTACGTCCTCACGCTCATGAACAGTGGCCCTGCGCCTTGAGATCGGCGCCGCAAGCCTCAGGTAGTCAGCTCTTCGCTCCTCAGCCGCTGGAGATGCCGAATCAGCCCACTGGTTGACGAGTCGTGCCCCTCGAGGGGCGAGTCGCTCTCCAGTTCGGCCAGGATGGTCCGGGCCAGTTGCTTGCCCAGTTCCACGCCCATCTGGTCGAAGGAATTGATGTTCCAGATCGCCCCTTGGACGAAAATCTTGTGCTCGTACAGGGCAATCAGCATGCCTAAGGTGTGCGGGGTGAGCTTGCGGTAAAGGAAGGAGTTGGTCGGGCGGTTGCCGGGGAAGGCGCGGGCGCGGGCTAGTAACGCCAGTTCCGGGCCGCTCACGCCCTTGGCGATGAGTTCCTCGCGCGCTTCGTCTTCGGTCTTGCCGCGCATCAGGGCTTCGGTTTGGGCCAGGAAGTTGGAGAGCAGCATGGCGTGGTGCTGTCCCAGGTCGTGGTGGCTCTCGGCGGCGGCGAGAAAGTCGCAGGGGACGTGCTGGGTGCCCTGGTGGATGAGTTGGTAAAAGGCATGCTGGCCGTTGGTGCCCGGCTGTCCCCAGACGACGGGGCCGGTGGCGTGGTCGACCGGGTTGCCGTCCCGGTCCACGCCCTTGCCGTTGCTCTCCATGTCCGCCTGTTGCAGGTAGGCGGGCAGGTGGGTCAGGTAGTGGTCGTAAGGCAGCACGGCGTGGCTGGCGGCGCCGAAAAAGTTGATGTACCAGACGCCCAGCAGTGCCATGATCACCGGGATGTTCTTCTCGAACGGCGCCGAGGCGAAGTGTTCGTCCACCGCATGCGCCCCGTCCAGCATCTCCTCGAAGCGATCCATGCCCACCGCCAGGGCCACGGGCAGGCCGATGGCCGACCACAGGGAATAGCGCCCGCCGACCCAGTCCCAGAATTCGAACATGTTGGCCGTGTCGATGCCGAAGGCCGCCACCAGTTCGGCGTTGGTGGAAATGGCCGCGAAATGGCGGGCGATCGCCGCCTCGTTGCGTGCCTGAACCAGAAACCATTGCCGCGCCGAAAGGGCGTTGGCCATGGTTTCCTGGGTGGTGAAGGTCTTGGAGGCGACCAGGAACAGGGTCGTTTCCGGATTCAGGTACTTGAGCTTTTCCAGCAGGTCGGCCTCGTCCACGTTGGAAACGAAGTGCACGCGCAGATGGGGCTGCTGATAGGGCAGGAGAGCCGTAACCGCCATCTTCGGCCCCAGGTCCGAACCGCCGATGCCGATGTTCACAACGTCGCTGATGGTCAAATTCGTGTAGCCGCGCCAGCGCCCCTCGCGTACCGCCTCACTGAAATGGCGCATCTTGGCCAGGACGTGGTTGACGCCCGGCATGACGTCCTCCCCGTCCACCCGCACCGGCCGGTTGCAGCGGTTGCGCAAGGCCACGTGCAACACCGCGCGCCCTTCGGTGAGGTTGATCTTTTCCCCGCCGAACATGGCGGCGATCTTTTCCGTCAGCCCGGCTTCCCACGCCAGTTGCGTCAGAAGCTGCAGGGTTTCCGCGGTGATGCGGTTCTTGGAGAAGTCGAACAGCAAATCCTCCAGCTGCAGTGAAAATCGATCGAAGCGCTGGGGATCGTCCTGGAACAGTCGGCGCAGGTGGAGAGGGGAAATGTCCGCGTGATGCCTGAGGAGGGCGAGCCAGGCGGGAAGCGTGGTCGGGGATGGCATGGCGATAAACGCGCAGGGGTTGAAAAGGATGCTCCATGCTACCCAAGTGCCCTTGGGTCAGGCAAACGGCGCTGTTGATTTTATCCTTGGATTAAACTGGCGGGGTGCAGAGTCAGGCCGAATGCGTTAATGCCGGGCCCCATTTCTTGCCGCCCTTCCGGGAAATTATCGAAGCCTTCTTTGGCGCCGACGCTGTCGCGCACCGTAGTTGACGGCTTTCGGAATCGAAGCGGAGAATCCCGTCGCGACGAGTTTGTCTTCACAACAAGGGCTTAATCATGCGGCAGCTTGTAGTTGGTTTGGTCATCGCGGCGATGTTGGCAGGTTGTTCTCTGCTGCCCGGCGGGGTCAAGGAGCCCCAGGTCACCCTGCGGAACATTGGGCTGCGCGACGCGACGCTCCTGTCGCAGGACTTCGTGCTCGACCTCAAGGTGGACAACCCCAACGATTTCGACCTGGATGTCCTGGGCAGCGACGTGGAGATTTCCCTGAACGGCGAATCCGTGGCGCGGGGCCTGAGCAACCAGGCGTTGCGCGTGCCCCAGTACGGCAGCACCACCATGCAGGTCGTGGCGTCCACCCGGATGCTGACGGCCATCAGGCAGCTGCTGGTGGGTACGATGCAGCAACAACAGATCGACTATGAAGTGGATGGTCATCTGCGCGTCAAGAACAGCTTTCTGGGCAGGCCCATTCCCTTTCACCACAGCGGCGAGGTGGATCTGGAATCGCTCGTGATGGGGCGCTGACCAAGTCCGGGTAGGTTGGGGTGACGGCAGGAACCCCAACGATTGGCGAGGTGGGTTATCCGTTGGGGTTCGCCGACTCACCCCAACCTACCGTGCTCCCGGACGCTACGCTGGCTGCCAACCACCTTCGTCGTTTCCACAGTTGGAGGATGAGGTCTTGAGCGCCTGCGGCGGGCTGTTTGACTGTGGGTTCCCGCACCCAGGGGCGGGTTTCTTTTCTTTGCTTGTCCAAAGAAAAGAAACCAAAAGAAAGGACACCCGACTGCCGCGCCGCTATCGCGGTGCCCTGCGCTCCTCGCTTCCGGCGGAAGTTGCCCGACAGGCCATCCCTGGCCTGACGGTCAACCGGCCGCATCCTTGCGGCCGCCCTGCGGGTTTGATCCGCCGAAAGCAGCGGTGCTCGGCGCGGCAAACGGGGGTACGCGGCGTCGGATTGACCCGTAGCCCGGAGGCGCGACAGCGCGTCCGGGAACGACGCCGGACAATACAAGCAAGCTACCTTGTGCCCTTCAATGTCCTTCCCGGACGCCCCTCCGCGGGGCCTCCGGGCTACGCTGGCTACCGTGCTAGATAGGCGTTGATGCCAATGTGTGCGGGCCATTAGGCGCTAAGACATCCAGCAGGTCGTAGAAAGAAACATCCGCGCTCCATCTACC
>DATDOO010000309.1:0-3589 GCA_035293245.1 Methylococcaceae bacterium | reverse complement strand
GGCGCGAGTCCTACGCCCACCTGCCCATGCCGCGCATGACCAACACGTACATGCTGGCCGGCGCGCACGACGCGGAGGAGATCATCGCTTCCGTGCCGAAAGGGCTGTACGCGAAGAATTTCGGCGGCGGGCAGGTGGACATCACCTCCGGCAAGTTCGTGTTTTCCGCCAGCGAGGCCTATCTGATCGAAAACGGCCGCATCACCCGGCCGGTCAAGGGGGCGACGCTCATCGGCAACGGCCCGGAGGTACTGACCCGCGTCAGCATGGTGGGCAACGACCTGCAACTCGATCCGGGCGTCGGCACTTGCGGCAAGGACGGGCAAAGCGTCCCGGTGGGCGTCGGCCAACCAACCCTGCGCATCGACGGCCTGACCGTGGGCGGCACGCAGGTGGAGGCATGAGCATGGACATGCGCAAGGAACTGAGCCGCTTGCAGGGCATCGTCGCCGACCTGCTCGACGAGGCCCAGCGGCAAGGCGCCAGCGCCGCCGAGGCCGGGCTGAGCGTGGATCGCGGCCTGTCGGTGACCGCGCGCCTGGGCGAGGTGGAGACCGTCGAGCATCACAAGAGCCAGGGGCTGGGCGTGACGGTGTATTTCGGCCAGCGCAAGGGTTCGGCCAGCAGCACCGATTTCGCCCCGGAAGCCATGCGCGACACGGTGCGCGCCGCCTGCCGCATCGCCCGCTACGCGGCCGAGGACGAGTACGCCGGTCTTCCGGTCCCCGAATACCTGGCCACCGAGTTTCCCGACCTGGATCTGTACCATCCATGGCCGATCGACGCCGACAAAGCGGTGGATGCCGTGATCGCCTGCGAGAACGCCGCGCGCGGCTTTCATGCCGACATCGTCAACTCCGAAGGGGCGACGCTCAACACCCATGAAGGCATCCGCATTCTCGGCAACAGCCTGGGATTCCTCCACGGCTATCCGGCCAGTTACCACAGCGTCAACTGCTCCGTGGTGGGGCAGCGCGGCGACAGCATGCAGCGCGACGACTGGTACACCGTGGCACGGGATGCAAGCGACCTGGAAGCCCCCGAAGCCGTCGGCCGCAAAGCCGCCGAACGCACGGTGCGGCGCCTGGGCGCGCGTTCGCTGTCCACCCGGAAGTGCCCGGTCCTGTTCGCGCCGGAAGTGGCGGCGGGGCTGCTCGGGCATTTCATCGGCGCGATTCGCGGCGGCAATCTGTATCGCAAGTCTTCCTTCCTGCTCGACTCGCTGGGCCAGGCCGTGTTTCCAACTTTCGTGCACATCCGGGAGGAGCCGCACCTGCCGCGCGCTCTGGGCAGCGCACCGTACGACTCGGAAGGCGTCGCCACCCGATCGCACCCCCTGGTGCAAGGCGGCGTGGTGGAATCCTACGTGCTGAGCAGCTATTCGGCGCGCAAGCTCGGCCTCAAGACGACCGGCAACGCCGGCGGGGTGCACAACCTGGTCATCGAGCCGGGGCCCTTGGGACTGGAGGGATTGCTGCGCGAGATGGATTGCGGCCTTCTAATCACCGAACTGATGGGACAGGGCGTCAATGCCGTCACCGGCGACTATTCGCGCGGTGCGGCGGGTTTCTGGGTGGAAAACGGCGAGATTCGGTATCCGGTCGAGGAAATCACCATTGCCGGCAATTTGCGCGACATGTATCGGACGATCCGTGCGGTGGGCAACGACGTGGACTTGCGCGGCAACACTCGTACCGGTTCCATTCTGCTGGACAACATGACCGTGGCGGGGAATTGAGCGCGATAAAAAAACCCGGATATCGCGGGATATCCGGGTTTTTCGGGCAGGAGGCCCGCTCTCGCGGGCCTCGCATCCTCTCCGCCGCTTACAGGGACGGAGAAATGACCGGGCTGGAAACCCGCTGCTTGTCGCCGTCTTGCGAGTTGCCGCAGCCCACGATGCCCAGGGAAACCATCAGCACAACCAGAACGGTGGTGATCTTCTTCATAAAATCCTCCTCAAATCATGATGTTAGAGATTTTTAAGTGCGCAAGGCACAAGAGATTTATAAAGAAGAACGAAGAAAAATGCAACGATTTTTTTGTGGCGGAACGAGGAACTTAAAATAGATAAGATTGTCACACTGTTTTTGCCCCTGCAGGACCTTCCGTGAAGGTGCGAACTGATTTTTGCAGTAAAACAATATGATATCCGGCAAGTTCGGAAAGAGGAAAATAATGAGTCTGAAGAAACTGAAACTGAATCGGTGGGTGTCGCTGGGATTGCTGGTGGTGTTCATCATCGCGCTGTACCTGTCCCTCAACAAAGCGGTGGTGCCCTTCATCGAAGAAGTGGCCCAATCCTCGCTGTACATGAAGGAAACCACCGACGACGACCCCTTGGGCGAGATCCGCAACGCCCGCACCGACCAGGCCCAACTGCACTGCGAGAACCAGTTGCGCGAAGATCAGGGAGCGGCCGCGGTCCCCACCTCCACGGATACGAACTACAAGGCGTGGAGCATCGGCGACTTCACTTACGTCATCAAGGGATCCCTCGATCTGGCGGGAGAGAACGGCGAGCCGGGACACTACCGCTACGCCTGCAAGATTCACTGGAACGGCAAGGACATGACCGACCCCGACAACTGGTCGACCTACGGCATGGACATCAGCAAGGGATGATTGCTCGCGCCGCCGGCCTGCATCAACGGCGGCGCGGCGCGGGACGTTCTTTTCCCGCCGGCCTGGATGACGAGGCGCGGCCCGCCGGCTGCTCCAGGCCGGCGGACTTGAGCAACGCACCCACTTCCTTTTCCGTGAATTCGTAGAATGTCCTGGCTTTGAGACGCGGCGGCAGGACAATGTCGCCGTAACGGACGCGGATCAATCGGCTGACCGTGATTCCCTGGGATTCGAACAGCCGGCGGACGATGCGGTTGCGTCCTTCCCGGAGCGTGACCCGATACCAGCGGTTCGCCCCTTCCCCTCCGGCGGGCGCGATGTTGTCGAAATGCGCCGGCCCGTCTTCCAGCGTGACGCCTTGCCTCAGGCGCTCCAGCACCTCCTCGCGGATCTCGCCCAGCACGCGCACGGCGTATTCCCGTTCCTGCTCGAAGGAGGGGTGCATGAGGCGGTTGGCCAGTTCGCCGTTGTTGGTAAGCAGCAAGAGACCCTGGGTGTTGATGTCCAGGCGCCCCACCGCGACCCAGCGGCCTTCCTTCGGACGCGGCAACTGGGTGAACACGACCGGGCGTCCTTCCGGATCGCGGCGCGTGACCAGTTCGCCGGTCGGCTTGTGATAGATCAGCACGCGGGTCGGCTGTTGCAGGCGGCGGGCGAATTGCACCGGCTTGCCGTCGATGGTGACCTTGTCGCTGCTGCGCAGCCGATCACCCGGCTGGGCTGCGACACCGTTGATACGCACCGCACCGCTGGCGATCCACTGTTCGATTTCCCGGCGCGAACCGAGTCCGGCGTGTGCCAGCACCTTCTGGATACGCTCGCCTTCCTCGGCGATCTCCGGCGCCGGGGACGGAGACGGTTTATGCGGCGTCCGGCGCGGCGGTTTGCTGTATTTCATCGGGCGTGACCTGTGTGGCATCGGTTGGTGGCTGGACCCCGGGCATCTCTCCCAGCTCCTTCAGCG
>DATDOO010000308.1:0-30657 GCA_035293245.1 Methylococcaceae bacterium | reverse complement strand
TCCAAGTCCGGTTCTGCGAGGAGCCGGGGACGAACCGATGCAAGGCGAAGATCGTGTGGCACCGCCGGGAAACCAGGCGGCAAACAGAGAAGACCAACTTGAACCTAACCATCGGCAAGGAACCGGCTTACTCTCCGATTTCCACCGCTTTCAGGCCCGGCGGCGGGGCAGGGCGGTTTGCGTCCCCCGGCCTCTCCAGGCGCAAGGCCTCTAGAATGCCGAACAGCAGCGGCCCGGCCAGATCGCGCCCCACCAGATGGCGGTTGGGCGTGCCGTCGAAATTGCCCAGCCACACGCCGGCCAGCAGGTCGCCCGAGAGGCCGATGGCCCAGGCGTCCTTGAGACCGGAGGAGGTGCCGGTTTTCCAGGCCACCGGCCGGTCGTTGTTGAAGCTGCGCACGCCGAAAGCGCGCTGGGGCGGCGGATTGGCTTCCAGCATGGTGCGCACCAGAAAGGCCGCTTCCGGCGACAGCGGCCGGCGCGGTTGAGCATCTGCCGGATTCTGCCCACGCAGCCAGCGCAAGGGCCGGTAGTCGCCGCCGTTGGCGAGCATGCCGTACAGGGCCAGCAATTCTTCCATGGAGGTTTCCGCCCCGCCGATGCCTAAGGCCAGGCCGTAGAACGCCTCGTTCCTGGGCAGGCGCAGTCCGACCCCGCGCAGGAATTCGTAGAGACTGGGGCTTCCGAGTTGCTGTTGCAGGGCGATGGCGGGAATGTTGCGGCTGCGCACCAGGGCGTCGGTGGCCGACAGGGGACCGTAGAAGTTGCCTTCGAAATTTTCCGGCTGGTAGTACCCCACCCTGAGCGGTGTGTCCTTGAGCAGGCTGTCCGGGGTGATGAGGCCCTGCTCGACGGCCAGGGCGTATATGAAAGGCTTCAGCAGCGAGCCGGGCGAGCGGCGGGCCTTCAGGCCGTTGACGTAGCCCCGGATGGCGCGGTCCTGGTAATCGGCGGAACCCACGTAGGCCAGGACTTCCATGCTGGGCGCATGCACCACCATGGCCGCCGCGTTGGCGATGCCCAGCGGCCGGTGCTGGCGCACATAGCTGGCCAGCAGATCTTCAGTGAGGTTTTGCGCCGTCGCGTCCAGGGTGCTGGCGAGCGCGGCCCGGCCTGTGCCGATTTCGGCCACGCGCTCGGCAAAATGCGGCGCGCGCAAGGGCAGTTCCCGGCGCCCGCGGAACCACAGTTGCCCGAAGGCGGGATCGTCGCCGTAAGCAATGCGCCACGCCTGCCCCAGCGCCTGCTTGCCGGCGGAATTCAGCGGGGCGCGCTGCTTGGGATTCTGCGGAATCAGCGCCAGGGCGCGCGCTTCGTCCCGCGACAGCTCGGCCACCGGCTTGTGGAAATACACCCAGGCGGCCGCCCCGGCGCCTTCGATGTTGGCGCCGTAGGGGGCCAGGTTGAGGTAGGCCTCCAGGATTTCCCGCTTGCTGAAATGCCGCTCCAGCCACAGCGCATAGCCGATCTGGCGCAGTTTGCCGGCCGGATGGCGGGTCTTCAGCCGCCAGCGCTGGCGGGCCAGTTGCATGGTGACGGTGGAACCGCCCATCCAGCGGTCTTGCTGGATGAAGGTGGTCCAGGCCGCACGGGCCAGGGCGAGAGGATTGGCGCCGGGATGGCGGTAAAACCAGCGGTCCTCGTAATCCAGGGTGGCTTCCAGCAGGGCCGTCGGCATGTGCTCCAGTGGCGTCCACAGCCGGTACTTGCCGTCGCCGGTGAGCCCCAGCCGCAGCAGCCGCCCGTCCCGGTCCGCCACCGCCTGGGAGACGTTGGCGAGGTTGGCCAGCAGCGGCGCCGGCGCCAGACCCAGCGACCACCAGCCCAGCGCCACCACCAAGGCAAGGCCCGCAACCCAGCGGCCACAATGGTGTAGGGTGCGCGTGGCGTGCCACGCGGAATCCTCCGGCCTTGCCTTTACAATCAGCCTCCGTCTACATAGCAACTTACTGTCCCTCGCTAACGACACAGGACGAAAATGACCTCATTCCTCAAAGCCCGGCTGATCGCCGTTGCCTGCTTCTGCTGCAGCCTGCTCTCGGCGCCGGCCGTCAGCGCCCGGGAGCAATTGATCGACGTCGGCGGCCATCGCTTGCGCATCGCCTGCCAAGGCGAAGGCAGCCCGGCGGTGATACTGGACCACGGCCTCGGCGGTTCGTCCAGCGACTGGGACCGCGTCCAGCAGCGCCTGGCCGCCAGCAGCAAAGTGTGTATTTACGACCGGGCAGGCTACGGGGCCAGCGACGCCGGGCCGCCGCCCAGGACCAGCGCGCGCATCGCCGACGAATTGCACGTTCTGCTGCAACGGGCCGGCATCACCCCGCCCTATGTGCTGGGCGGGCATTCTTTCGGCGGCTACAACATGCGCCTGTATGCCGGCCGCTTCCCGCAAGAGGTCGCCGGTCTGGTGTTGGTCGACTCGCCCAACGAAGGCCAGGTGGACGGCCTGTTTCAAAGCCAGATCATGCGCCAGATCGACCCGGAGGGCATCGTCCAGCAATTCTGGACGCCGGAATTGCTGAACCTTTTTCCCACCGCCGACCTCGCCGCCCTGGCCCCGGAGCTCGGCCTGCAGGCCCACGACCTGCTGGCGATTCTGGCGGAAATGGCCGCGTTCAAGCAGAGCAGCCAGCAATTGCGCACGGCGTCGATTTATCCGGAGACACCGCTAACCATCGTCATGCACGGCCAGCGCGTCATGCCTGACGGCGCCCTGGGTGACGACATGGAGCGGGAATGGATGGGCCTGCAACGCGCACTGGCCGCCCGCTACCGCAACGGCAGCGTCATCCTGGCCCCCCAAAGCGCCCACGCCATCCCCCTGGACCAGCCGGACATCGTGGTGGATGCGATCAAGCGGATGCTGCCGCAGACGGAGACGCAGCCGAACCGCGTCATGCCTGAGCCTATGGACCTGTATTGACACGATCGTTCCCACGCTCCCGCGTGGGAACGCATCCGGCGACGCTCCTGCGTCGCGAAAGTCGGCGTGGGGACGCAGAGCGTCCAGGGCGGCATTCCCACGCTGGAGCGTGGGAACGATTAACCATCAGGAATGCAGGCGTCACGTCCTTTCCCAAGTTTCCTGTGCTGTGTAGCTATACGTGACATTGGCTCGACCTGACTTTGGCGCGAGCGTAAACCGATTCTTCGTAAGCTGGCCTGAGCTTGGCCAGTACGCTTCAAACGTCAATACCAACATTGCTGCCGACCACGCGACGTTTCGAATCTCAGCGGCCTCGCCATCGCTTTTGTCGATGCCAGAAACGATCAACTTTCCCTCGCTGACCGCGACGGTGTACTCGACGTCCGAAAAGCCGTCACAGGACCGCCAAGTACCCAGAAACGGATTCCTGGCATTCAATTCATACACGTTTCCCATTGCCGTAACACCTACGTAAAAATCTTCTTATCGTTCCCACGCTCCGGCGTGGGAACGCATCCGGCGACGCTCCTGCGTCGCGAAGGTTGGCGTAAGGGACGCAGAGCGTCCAGGGCGGCATTCCCACGCCCGAGCGTGGGAACGATAGGTCAATTCCACCGATCCACCGGAATCAAGCCCGTTTCTCCCGCGTAGTTTCTGGCGCTGGAATAGCGCCAGTGTTCAGGTTTGTCCACATAGCCGCGCTTTACCGGGTTGAAGTGGATGTAATCGAGCTTTTCACGCATCAAGGCTTCGTTCCACAGCAATTCGGCGTGAACGCCTTCCTGCCAGAACTGATGTTCCCGGTCGGTCTTGTGGGCGCGTTTGGAGAACCGCAGGCGGTTCAACAGAAATTCCACCCCTCGCTGCTCCAGGTGCTCGATGATCCGCTTCGCCGTATACGATTTGAAGCGGCGCGCGCAAAGGTCCAGGCGTTCGGCCTGGGCGACGAAATGGAGGTGGTTTTCCAGTACCACATAGCCGTATAGCTTCAGGCCCTCGTGCTCCCGCAGATAACGCCAGCTATCCATGACGATCTGCACGGTCGCCGGCCGGGTGAAAACCGGCAGCCATTCCACGACGGTGCACGTCAGGAAGTGCGGTTGGTTCGGTTCAGTGATGACGTAGCGGCTGCGGGCCATGCTTCTTGGTAGTTCCCTCTAATACGGGACGCTGCAGCGTCCCTGGATGCGTTCCCACGCGGGAGCGTGGGAACGATAACAAAAAAATGAAGCAGCCCCATGCGGCGGAATACGCGAAGACTCTATATCTTCAGGCTAATTTCCCCTATGGCTCCATTTCATCGTGGGATGCTTCTAAATGCTCACTTTGGTGATACGAAACAAGTCGATATGCAATAATAACTACCACACCAGATATTATCCACCATAATATTGACATAGGGAATAAAAGGCTTAACAAGAAAGCAAGAATCGGCACAATTATTACATCTTTGAAATAAATGCTAACTCTATTGTCTACGTTAACCAAATTCAATTTAATTCGACAATGGGGACATAGGAATTTTCTTTTAACTAGAAAAATTGAGATATCACCATTACACAGAGGGCACTTATCATTCCATAGCGTCATATAACACCCCCTTAGTTTTCCCATTCTATCGTTCCCACGCTCCTGCGTGGGAACGCCTCAGAGGACGCTCTGCGTCCCATCGTCCAACTTCGCGACGCAGAGCGTCGCTGGCTGCATTCCCACGCGGGAGCGTGGGAACGATAAGGCGATAGCGGTCATTCGTGTACCTTCAGCGTTTCCGCCATCCCCCGATGCAGGATGCTGGTGTCGTACATGCCCTCGGCCATGACCGGCGGTACGGCGTAGGTGCCGACGTTGAGCGGCTTCAGGCGGAATTCGAAGTGCCGGTCGCCGCCGTCCAAATCGCCGAAGAAGACCACGCGGTCTTCCTGCACGTCGATGTATTCCGGCTGCCACAGGGTCTTGCCGGGGATGGGCAGGGATTGGCGGTTGGCCAAGCCGTCCTCGCCCAGGTCGATTTCGAAGCCGCCGGGGATGAGCATGACCACGGCCAGGTCTTTCATGGGCTGGTCCGGGTGGACGGAGAAGCGGATGTGCAGTTTGTCCTGCAGGTCCAGGTCGGCGGTTTTTTCGCCCTTTTCATTGAGCAGTTCCCGCGCCAGGGTGATGCCCTGGTTGATGGCCGCCTTGGGCGCTGACCTGTCGTAGCCCCGTTCGGTCAACTGGTAGTACAGGTTCCAGGTGCCGTTGCCCTGCAGTTCCAGTTGCCGGATGGCGCTTTCCAGCACGGCGCGCTTGACGGTCTTGCCCTGCAGGTCCAGGGGCGCGGGCGGCTGGCCGGCCAGCAGGCTGAAGGCCTTGCCTTCATCCTGGTCGAAGCGCGGCCACAGGCCGCCCAGGCCCAGCGCGGCCATGGAGCCGCTGAAGGAGTTGATGCGCTGCTTGACCATGTCCTGGGCCAGTTCGTACAGGTAGTTGCCGAACTGCGGGTCCTTGGTGTCGATCAGTTCGGGGAAGTGCTTGTTGGTCAGGTACAGGTACTGGCTCAGGGCGGAAATATCCCCCTGGATGCCCCAGGGCAGTTGGCCGGTCTGTTTCCACTGGCGCTGGAATTCGCCGAAGAAGCGGTCGGCGTCCTTGTCCAGGTGGTGGAGCTTGTAAGCCGCACCCAGGAAGAACTTGGTCCAGATGGCCGCGGGCCCGCCCTGCCCCCATTGCCGTTGCAGCTCAGCCTCGAAGGCCTTGATGCGTTCGGCGACGTTCTGGCCGTTGCGGGCCAGCAGGTACAGGGCATAGGCTTCGGCCTGGTGCGCGTCCCACTGGTAGTGGGTTTCCTGGGTGTACTGGTCCGTATAGCCCAGGGCGCGCTGGATCATGGCGTCGGGCACTTTGTGGCCCAACTCGCGGGCTTCGAGAAGGAGGTGGGTGGCGTACATGGAGTAGAACGGATTGGCTTTGCCCGTGATGGTCCAGTAGGCGAAGCTGCCGTCGTGCTTCTGGCGGGTCTGCAGGGTGTGCAGGGTCTTGCCGAGGTAGCTTTCCACGTCTTTTGCCGACAGGCCCAGCTCGGCATTGGCGCCCAGCAGCACCGCCGGGAAGGCCTGGCTCACCAGTTGCTCGGTGCAGCCGTAGGGATAGTGCTTCAGGTAGTCGACGATGCCCCGCAAATAGGCCGTCGGCGTCATGGACACGGCCATCTCGCTATGACGTTGCTCGGCGTAAACCTCGCGCTTCAACGCCACGGTTTCGCTCTTGCCTTTCTGCTGGGCGTCGATGCGCAGCACGCCGTTCTGCAGGGTGGTGAGCAGGGGCTGGGAAGGCCGGATGCTCATTTCCTCGCTGTAGCCGGCGTCCTTCCCGCCCCCCGCGGCGCGGTAACGTACTTCGACAGGACCCAGCTTGTCTTTGGCCTTAGCCTTGAAGCGCACCGTGCCGTCCTTGCCGGGCGCCAGGGTGAGCGTCTGCGGGTTGGGCGACTGAATTTCCAGGGCATCGCCGGCCGCCACGGACACTTCCACCGCCTTATCCCCGGGTTCGCCGGTGGTGTTGGCCACCAGCACGCCCATTTCGAACTCGTCGCCCGGTGCTACCGCATAAGGCTGCTGGGGCTGGATGACGAAGGGATTGCGCGCCACTACCTTGGCCGTAGGTACGGCCAGCTTGCCGGCGTTAGCGGCCACCGCCAGCACGCGGATGCTGCCGTTGAAATAGTCCGGCACCGGGATGGACAGGGTGTGCTCGCCGGGCTTGGCATCCAGGATGCCGGACCAGAAAGCCAAAGGTGGCTTGTGCTTGCGGGCGAAGGGGTTCTTGTACTTGCTGGCGCCGCCGGCGTCCTCGTCGCCACCGGCCGCCGACAGGCTCTGCACCAGGGCAAAGTCGGGCAAGATCAGGTCGAGGATCTGGTGGGTCTGGGTTTGCAAGGCGCGCTTGCGGAAGAAATAGTCCAGAGGCTGCGGATTCTTGTAATGGGCGAACTGCAGGATGCCTTCGTCCACCACATACAGCACCAGCCTGGTGGCTTCCTTGACTTTATAGCGGACCTCCAGCGTGCCGCCCGGCCGCACCGTTTCCGGCACCGACAGGCTGACGTCGTTCATGAAGGCTTGGCGGGATATGCTGAACGGCGCCACGCCATAGCTGAGCGGGCTCATGTAGATTTCGCGGGAATCCAGGGAACGCACGAAAGCCACCGATACGTAGGCGTTGCCCTTGATGCCCTGGGGCAGGGCGATGCGCGCGGTGGAGGCGGTGGTGTTGGTTTTGATCCACTTGCTGGCGATGACCCCGTCCTGTTCGACGGTGATCAGGCCGGCGCCCTGGTAGGGGGCTATGATCTGCACTTCGATTTCTTCGCCGGGCCGGTATTCGGACTTGTTCAGGGTCAGTTGCAACTCGGCGTTGCGCTCGATGTTGCGCGTCACGTTGCCGGTGCCGGCCACCGAGTAATACACACGGTTCAGTTCTTCGCCCTGGGCGTTCTTGAACGCGGCGTAAAAGCTGCCCGGCTCCTCCGTGGGCAAGGACAAAGCCGCCTTGCCGCCGGCCAGGGTGAGTTTTTCCACCCGGCGCGGCTCGTCGCGCTGCACCGACTGGTAGGCATACAGGCCGTCCGGGCGTTTGACCAGCGTGGAAACGTAGCGGGTCTCGTGGTGCTCCACGGTGACTTCGCCGATGTCCTTGGGCTGGAAGTCCGTTCCCACCGCCAGCAGCTTGATCTGGCGCCTGGCGCCCTTGGCGATGTAGCCCAGATCGCCGTCGGCGCTGTGGCCCAACAGGTAGGGATGCTTGGACACCAGCGTCGACGCCATGCCCACCACGGAGCGGCCCGAACCTTTCTCGAAGCCTTCGCCGGCCAGGGAAATTTCGAATACGGGCTCGTCGATGTTTGCCAAGGGCAGGTCGAACAGGGCCTCGCCTTGTTCGTCGGTACTGGCTTCGCCCAGGTCCTGGGGCAAGTGGGGGATGCCGCCGCTGCCGCTGCGGAAGCGGTATTCGGTGAAGCCGGGCACTTGGCCTGACCAGGGCTTGGCGGTGAGTTCCAGTTTGGCCAGGCCGCCTGCGGCCGGGGTGCCGAACAGGTTGCGCACGGTGATCTTGGCTTTGGGCGCATCGGGAGTCAGCCAGCCCTGGGGTGGCGCGCCGACGATTTCGGTTTTCACCTGCAGGCGATCCGGCTGGAATTCCTCGACGCGCACCGTGGTCGAGCCCAGGGAGGTTTTGTTGCCGTCGGCGATGAACAATTCCAGTCGGTAGGTGCCGGTTTTGCCGCCGGCGCTGCTGGTCCAGTCCAGGGATTCGAAGCCCTCGGCGCCGAAGGCGAGGGTTTGGCTTAAGACTTCCTGGTTTTCCGGATCGGTGAGCACGGCCTTCAGGGGCAGGCCGGCGGGCAGGGGAGCCCAGTCGCGCCGGCGCAGGATCAGGCCGAAATGCACGGCGTCGCCCGGCCGGTAAATGCCCCGGTCGGAGAAGACATAGGCGTGCAGGGTGTCGGGCGCATCGCGCAGGCCGCCCACGTCGAAACGCGACAAATTAAGCTGGCGGTCGCTGCGCGAGAAGGGCAGGAAGGACAGGTCGCCGTCCTTTTCCGCCAGGTAGACCGACGGCGTTTTTTCCGCCTCCAGTCCCTGCACCGACGGCATGGACACATGCCCTTGGTTGTCGCTGGTCCCGGCGGCAACCGGGATGCCGTTCATGCCGAGAAGGGATACCTGCGCTCCCGCTACCGGCTGGCCGCTGAGGAAGGATATGACGAACACATCCTGGCCGCCGTCCGCCCGGGTTTTGACCAGCAGGCCCAGGTCGGTCAGCAGCACCAGGCGCCGGTCTTGCAGGCTGGCGGCATCGACCTGTTCGTCTTCGCTTTCAGCGCTGTTTTCCCTTTCGTTTTCCTCGCCGGCGCTCTCCGCCTCATCCGGGCTTTCTTCGCCCTGTTCGTCGGCGTGTACCGGAGCCGGCTGCGGGCAGCCGGCCTTCCGCACGGCGCAGGGGGGCGTTTGTTTGGCCTGGGTTACCGACAGCAGGAACAGCCCGCGGGGCGGATAGCCCTTGTCCTTGGCGAAGCGGGCGAAATCCACGGCAAAGTAACGCCGCTGCATGTCCTGGTCCAAGGGCAGCGTTTCGTCGTAGCCGTATTTTTCCGCGAAGTGCTCGATGGGCAGCGTGAAAGTGGGGTTCTGGAACTTGCCGCGCGTGAATTGGGCCAGGTGGTGCATGTTGTGGGGCAAAATCCGTTGCAGTTCGACATGCACCTTGCGCACCCCGCGCGCTGCGACGCCGAGCTTCTTGGAGCCGCTGAGGCTGAGCAAGGCGCCGTCGTGCTGGATTTTCAGCTCCCGCTGGTTTGCGCCCAAGGTGAACAGGAAACGGGCATCTTTATGCAGTTGGAACCCGTCCACGCTTTCCAGTCCCTGTTTCACCTTCACGAAAATCTGGCGCTTTTCCGGCGCCGAATAGCTCAGGAAGTGGACGGTTTTGTCCTCCGAAGTCTGGTCCCGCCACTTTACCGGCACGCGCGTGGACAGCTTGATGGTGTCATCGTCCACCTGATCCGGCGTCGCCCATTCGTCGATTTCTTTTTTCTCGCACAGGGCCGGCCGTTCGAGATTCTCATGCCGGCAATCCGGCAGCACGTAGGTGTCCACGGAGTGCGGCAAAGTGGAAGGTTCCTTCAGAGGCGTGGTCGTGTGCACCATGAGCAGCCGTTCGATGTCTCCGTCGCCCTTGTCCAGGTTGCTGGTTTCGACACCGGTGATCCGGAAATAATCCTTGGCGCTGGGAATGACCAGGTCTGCGCCAGTGCTGAAGGGCGATTTTTCGCCGCCGATGGCGGATATCAGCCCTCCGTCCACTTCCAGCCGGGCTTCGCCCGGCTCCTGCGGCAGTTGAAGCGGCGCGCTTTTCAGGTAGGCCCGCTTCGGGTTTTTCTCGTCGTAGCTCAATTCGAACGGAATGGAGCGTACCCGGCTGTCGGAGAAAGTCTTGGCGGGTTCCTCGCGCAGGCGCAAGGACGTTTTGGCTTCCAGCGATCCAGGCTGGAGGGGGTAGTTGTAGTTAATGCTGGTCGTGATGCGTTTGGTTCTGGGTTCCACGGGGTCCGTGTAGAGTTGCATGCGTTCCACGGTTCCCTGCATGTTGGGTACGGTGACGCTTCCGGACAGGCGGTCATGCCAAAACGGGAGTTGCGGGAAGGCCTCGCGAGTTACGCTAACGTCGATCTGTATGCCGGGCTTCAGGTCGACGGGGTTGGCGGGGGTGAAAATCAGGTCCGGTCCGGACGCCGAATCGCCGTATTTCCACGTCCCGTCCATCGCCGGGCTGATCGACACGCCTTGTTTTGTTTCCTGTCCGGCCATGCCTTTCTTGGCCGATTCCGTGATGTTCTGCCCCTGCAAGCTGACGAGAATGGTTCCGTCTACCAGGGACGCATCGATGCTGGTGGCCATAGGCGGCTTGGCGGGTTCTTCGTCGATCTTGTCCCAATCGCTGCGCGCCACGTTCAATTGGCAGGCTGCGCCTTTGGTCAGCTTGGCCTGCCCGCCGGCGACAAAGCCACGCTTGTCGTCGCGCGCCAACAGGGAAACCGCGCCGGGTTCCAGGCTGAATGCCAGCGCGCCGTTCTCGCTCGGCCTCAGCAGCGGATTCGAATTCACCGTAATATGCGTGCCCGAGCCGCTTTGCAGTGGCAATGCGTTTTTTCCGTCCAGCGTGGCCGAGAAGGGAAGGGCGATAAGTGGATAGTTGAAGTCCACATCGGCTTGAAGGTATCGCCGCATGGGCGCCTGCAAAATGTCCTGCCAGCGGCACTCATGGCGCAAGGTCATCAACGGTGGCGTCTGGTAAGGGACGGGGCGTGCGGTTGCCTCGTAGCCGTCGCGCAACGGCAATCCCGTCAGCGATACGGTGAGGCGCGAGTCCGGCTGGAACGTACTGTATTCGGGAAAGAAAGCCAGGCGGGAAGGGTCTTGCCAGACCCATTTGCCCGGGCTGGGCGGATCGATGCGGGGTGGCGGTGTGGCTTCCTTGCCGATGGCGTCCCACGGCGCGACTTCCTGCGCGAAGTTGAGCACCAGGACGGACGTCCAGTGCTTGTGATTGAGCAGGTAAACTGAAGGGGTGATTTCTTGCCGCGCATCGGACGCGTCCCGCTGGCATCCGCCCAAAAAGGCCAGCAACCCCAACAATCCGAGAAGCAGGAACTTCTCCGCCGCCATCCGCTGCAGCTTGCCCATGGCAACCTCCGTCCTTAGTGAAATGCGTTGTTTTTACTATAGAAATGGCGATCGCCGAAGTCAAGCGGCTAATTCGTCCGTGGCCAACGGGTTCCCCGCGGAGGGGGTGTCATTGCTTGCCTTGGCCGGGCTATTCCTGAATAATCCAAAGACGACGCCGGCCCTACTACGATCTGCTTCCTGATTCCATAGCCATCCGCCAAAAGGAGATTCGTCCCCATGAAACCCTATCACCTTGTCGCGGCCCTCTTTTTGCTGTTGAGCTCCGCCGTCGTTTCCGCCGGAGAGCCGTTCAAGGACAGCAAAGATGTCGTCGGGGCATGGATGCTGGAAGCCGTGTCTCGCGGAATCGGCAAGATCAAGACGGAGGAGAACCGGTCCTGGGAGTTCAAGTCGGACGGAACGCTGGTGACTTCCGGTTATAACCGGGTTACGAAAATGGACGATCGCATGACCTTCGGCTACCGAGTAGAAGACGGCAAGCTCGTACTGATCGATCCGGGCCGTCCGAACAAGCCGCAGACTCTGGAAGTCCATGAGAGAACGGATAAAACCATGACCCTGACCGGCGGCTGGGAAGGCGTGTATTTTTTTCGCAGAAAATAGAACGATAAAAGCGAGGTAAACATCATGAATGCCCTGAAAGAATTTATTAGCCGCCTCAACGACGATCAGAAAATGTGGGCGGCCATATTCGCCATGAGCCTGGTGCTCATTTCCGTGATGTCGGCATTTACCGGCAATTTCGTCCTCTACGTGGAAAAATTCGCAGCGGGCATTTTTGTCATGTTTCTGCCCGGCTATGTGATTCACAAGCTGTTCCTGAACGACGTCGCATTGACCGCGAACCGGGTCATGGACAAGTTCATCGTCTCGCTCGGTTTGTCCATCGTGACGGTGCAGACGCTCGCCTTCTTCGCGGAATACGTCAGCGTGTTCGGTTTCAATGAAGACCCGGACGAACGCATCGCCCGCCAGAATTACAAGTCGCTCATCATTGTCGCGCTGATCATCGGCGGGGCGTTCGGCGTGAAGTATTACAACCAGATCGTCGCGTTCCTGAAAAAGAAGAAGGATTGATTGCCGTGACTCCGCCTTCCTCCGGACCGGAAAACCGTCCGGAATCTTCGCCGACCTTGCTGCAAATCGTCGGCAGTGCTTTGGCTGCGGCGTTCGGCGTGCAAAGTTCCAGGAATCTCTCGCGCGATTTTCACCACAGTTCGCCGTGGGTTTACGTGGCGGTGGGAATAACCCTGACCATCCTGTTCGTACTGGCGATCAAGGGCCTGGTCGGCTTGGCCATGAGCCGCTAATCGCCGCGCGGTTATTGTTTGCAGCCAGCCTTCCGGCTGGCTGTTTCGTTTCCCCCTTCCGAACCCGCGCCTCATGCCCGAACTGCCCGAAGTGGAGACCACCCGGCGCGGTCTTTCCCCTCATGTCGTGGGCCGGCGCGTTGCGGATGTGCTCGTACGGGAGCGGCGGCTGCGCTGGCCTGTTCCCGATGACCTTGCCGGTGTTTTGCGTGGCCGGGAAATACTGGAAATCGGCCGGCGCGGCAAATATCTCCTGTTCCGTTTTGCTGGCGGCGCGCTGATCGTGCATCTGGGTATGTCCGGCAGCCTGCGGTTGGCGGCGGCGGGGGAAGCAGTGCGTCGGCATGATCACGTCGACATTCTGTTGGATCAAGGCCCGCTGCTTCGTTACCACGATCCTCGGCGGTTCGGTGCCATGCTGTGGACGCCGGAGCCCGCGTCGCATTCTTTGTTCGCCGCTTTGGGGCCGGAACCTCTCGGCGAGGAGTTTTCGCCGGATTATTTGTGGACCGCGTCCCGTGGCCGGCGAACCGCCGTCAAGCCGTTCCTGATGAACGCCGCCATCGTGGTGGGCGTTGGCAACATCTACGCGAGCGAAGCTCTGTTTCTGGCCGGCGTTCATCCCGCACGGGAGACGGCAAGCCTGGAGCGCGAGGAGTGCATGCGGCTGGTTGCGGCCATCCGGCAGGTGTTGTCCCAGGCCATCGAAATGGGCGGCACGACCTTGCGGGACTTCGTCAATGGCCATGGCCAGCCCGGCTATTTTCAGCAAGCCCTCCATGCCTATGGGCGAAGCGGACAGTCCTGCATGCGCTGCGGCACCGCCATCGAAACCTTGCGTCTCGGGCAGCGGGCCAGCTATTTCTGTCCCGTTTGCCAGGGTTGAAGCGGCTGGCGTCCACAGGCTCTCTTCGACTTATTTCGGGCTTCCTGCAATAATTAACAATTTATCCATATCAACGAAGGGTTGGACACTCATGGCTTTTCTGATTTCCGAAGCTTACGCCGAGGCGCCCGCTCCCGCTCCTGCAGCGGGTCCGGCGGCGCAGGAGCCCGGTATGGCCGGGCTGATTTTCCCCTTGGCCATCTTGCTGGTGTTCTTTTTCCTTTTCATCCGTCCCCAGCAGCGTCGGCAAAAGGAGCACAAGAAGATGGTGGAGGCGCTGACGCGTGGCACCGACGTGGTGACCAACGGCGGGCTGCTGGGTCGCGTGGTCGACCTGGACGACAACTTCGTGCGCCTGGAAGTGGCGGACAACGTGCAGGTTCAGGTGCAGCGCCACGCGGTCACCAGCCTGATGCCGAAGGGCACCTATAAAGCTTCGAAAAAGACCGAAAAATAATCTCGGACAGGCCCCAAGCCATGCTCAACCGCTATCCACTCTGGAAAAATCTGCTGATTCTGTTCATGTTTCTGATCGGGGTGCTGTATTCGGTGCCCAATCTGTTCGGCGAAGACCCTTCCGTGCAGATTTCGCCGCTGCGCGCCGCCAAGGTGGATCAGAGCACCGCGATTACCGTGGAGCAGAAGCTGAAGGAAGCCCAACTGACGCCCAAAGCGGTGGAACTGGCAGGGCAACGGATTCTGGTTCGTTTCGACGGCACCGAGGCGCAACTGAAGGCGGCTGACGTTCTTCGCAACGCGCTGGGCGAAGGGTATACGGTGGCATTGAACCTCGCGCCGGTCACGCCCCGCTGGCTGACGGCGATCGGTGCCAAGCCCATGTACTTGGGGCTCGATTTGCGCGGAGGGGTGCATTTTCTGATGCAAGTGGACATGGATGCCGCCCTCAAGCAGGCGGAAGAGCGTTATGTGGAGGATTTGCGCACCCTGCTGCGGGCCAACAAGATTCGCTACAAGGCCGTGAGCCGGGCCAACGACGGAACGATTCGGGTGGAATTCCCGGAACGGGAGATGCTCGATCCCGCCAAGGAACTCATCGGCAAGGAATTGCGCGCCTTGCAGGTCAAGGTGTCCGAGAGCGAGGCGCTTGTGGAAGGGCGCATCGGGGAAAACGAACGCCGCGAAATCCGCAAGAATGCGCTGGCGCAGAACATCATCACCTTGCGCAACCGCGTCAACGAGTTGGGCGTGGCCGAGCCGGTCATCCAGCAGCAAGGCGACGACCGCATCGTGGTGCAGCTACCCGGCGTTCAGGATACCGCCCGGGCCAAGGAAATTCTCGGCGCCACCGCCACTCTGGAATTCCGGCTCGCCGATACCGAACACGATGTGCAGAAAGCCGCGCAGGAAGGTATCTCCCCGGTCGGGACCCGGCTCTACAAAACCCGCGATGGCCGGCCGATACTGCTCAAGTCGAAAATCATCGTCACCGGCGACCAGATCGTCGATGCGTCCTCCGGCATGGATTCCAATTCCGGAACGCCTTCGGTGTTCGTCAACCTGAATGCGGTCGGGGCCAAGAAAATGAGCGAAACCACGCGCGAGAGCATCGGCAAGCCGATGGCGGTGGTGTTCATCGAGAACAAGACCGAAACCCGAACGGTAAACGGCGCGAAGGAGACGGTGCGCAAGAAGGTGGAAGAGGTGATCAACGTCGCCACCATCCGCGACCGTTTCAGCAACCGCTTCCAGATCACCGGTCTGCAAGGCACCAACGAAGCGCGCAATCTGGCGCTGCTGCTGCGCGCAGGCGCCCTGGTGGCTCCCGTGGACATCGTCGAGGAGCGTACCGTCGGCCCGAGCATGGGCAAGGAGAATATCGATATCGGCCGTAAATCCAATATCTACGGATTTATCGCCATCGCCCTGTTCATGGTCATGTACTACCGGGTTTTCGGGCTGTTTTCGATTCTGGCGCTGGCGGTGAACGTGCTGCTGCTGGTGGCGGTGCTGTCCATGCTGCAGGCGACCTTGACGCTGCCGGGCATGGCCGGCATCGCGCTGACGGTGGGTATGGCCATCGACGCCAACGTGCTCATCAACGAGCGCATCCGCGAGGAACTGCGCAACGGAGTTACGCCCCATGCCGCCATCCACGCGGGTTACGACCGGGCTTTCGCCACCATCTTCGATTCCAACATCACGACGCTGATTGCCGGCGTGGCGCTGTTCATGCTCGGCGCAGGTCCGATTCGCGGTTTCGCACTGGTGCTGTGTCTCGGCATTCTGACTTCGATGTTCAGCGCGGTACTGGTATCGCGCGCACTCGTCAATCTGACTTACGGCCGCCAGCGCAAGCTGGCCGGCGTAGCCATCTGAGGGCTTCGGCATGGAATTTTTCAAGATCAAGCGCGATATCCCGTTCATGCGTTATGGGCGGGTCACGACCACGATTTCGCTGGTTACCTTTATCCTGGCTGTCCTGGCCCTCGGCTTCAAAGGTCTCAACCTGGGCGTGGACTTCACGGGCGGGACGCTGATGGAAACCAGCTATCCGCAGGCGGCGGATATCGACGCGATCCGCAAGGTGCTTGAAGAGGAAGGCATCGCCGAGGCCTCGGTGCAGAACTTCGGCACCTCGAAGGACGTGTTGATTCGTTTGCCCCTGAAGGCCGATGTCAGCAGCGCCAAGCTGAGCGAGAGGGTGTTCACGGCCCTCAAGACCCACGATTCTTCGGTCGAACTGCAGCGCGTGGAGTTCGTCGGCCCGCAGGTGGGGCGGGAGTTGTACGAGAGCGGTGCGCTGGCGCTGCTTCTGGTGGCCGCGGGCATCATGGGCTACCTGGCCATGCGCTTCGAATGGCGCTTCGCCTTGGCGGCCATCGTCGCCAACATGCACGACATCGTGATCATCCTCGGCATGTTCGCTTTCTTCCAGTGGGAATTTACCCTGACCGTGCTCGCCGGCGTGCTGGCGGTGCTGGGCTATTCGGTGAACGAGTCCGTGGTGGTGTTCGACCGGGTACGCGAGAACTTCCGCAAGATGCGCCAGGCCAGTGTGGCGCATGTCATCGACAACGCCATCACCGCCACCATGTCCCGTACCATCATCACCCATACCATGACCCAGTTGATGGTGCTGTCCATGTTCGTCTTCGGCGGCGAGCCGCTGCACAATTTCGCCCTGGCCCTGACCATCGGCATCGTGTTCGGCATTTACTCGTCGGTGCTGGTGGCCAGCCCCATCGTCCTGTGGCTGGGTGTGTCCCGGCAGGATCTGATGTCGGTCGCCGCCCGGGAAGGGAGCGCCGATCATCGTCCCTGACCGCGCGGCGTATTCCAGTACGCCGGCTCACCCGGAATGTCGCGATGAGGTCCGTGCTGTGGACGCGAGGTTCCGGGCATCGCCATTTCCAATAATCCCGGCAGGGTGAAATTCATACAGTGTTGTGGGGACTCGCGCCGGCTCCCCTGATTGGACAAGGCAAGTCGCCGGCTCGCCGGCGCCGTATCAACGATCGTAACCAGAGGAAGAGAATGGCCGTAAAAGACCGCCTGCACCGGAGCGAACTCGCCGTTCCCGGCAGCAACGTCCGTATGCTGGAAAAAGCGCCCGACGCCGGCGCCGACATCGTGTTTCTGGACCTCGAGGACGCCGTCGCCCCGGACGACAAGGAAAAGGCGCGCGAAAACATCATTTTCGCCCTGAAGAATTACGACTGGTCCCAATGCGCCGTGTCCATCCGCATGAACGGCCTGGACACGCATTACGCCTACCGCGACTTGGTGGACGTGGTGGAAGCCTGTGGCGACAAGCTGGACACCATTCTCATCCCCAAGGTGGGCAGCGCCGCCGACGTGTATTTCGTCGCGACCATGCTGTCCCAGATCGAGGCCTACAAGGGCTTCAGGCCCATCAACATCCACGTGCTGATCGAAACCGCCATGGGCGGCGCCAACGTGGAAGAAATCGCCCGCGCCTGTCCCGAGCGCATGGAGGCCATGGTGTTCGGCGTGGCCGACTACGCCGCCTCGGTGCGCGCCCGCACCACCAACATCGGTGGCGCCAACCCGGAATACGCCATGCTGAGCGACCCGGACGATACGGGTAAGCGCGAATACCATTGGAACGACCAGTGGCACTTCATCCTTTCGCGCATGGTGGCCGCCTGCCGCGCTTACGGACTGAGGCCCATCGACGGACCGTTCGGCGACTTCGGCGACCCGGACGGCTACAAGGCCGCCGCCCGCCGCGCCGCCGCCCTGGGTTGCGAGGGCAAGTGGGCCATTCATCCCTCCCAGGTGGCCCTGGCCAACGAAGTGTTCACCCCCACCGAAAAGGAAGTGACCCGCGCCCAGCGCATCCTGGTGGAAATGGAGAAAGCGGCGAAGGAAGGCAAAGGCGCCGTATCCCTGGACGGCCGGCTGATCGACGCCGCCTCCATCCGCATGGCGGAAAACGTGGTGCGGCAGATGAAGCAGATTGAGTCGCGCCGGCAGGCGTAGCGCCGCCTTATCGAATACCGAGGAGATAAACCGTGAATATTCATGAATACCAGGCCAAGGAACTCCTGAAGACCTACGGCGTTCCCGTTCCCAACGGCAAGGTGGCCTTTTCCGACGCCGAAGCGGCCCGCGCCATCGAAGAGATCGGCGGTTCCAAGTGGGTGGTGAAGGCGCAGATTCACGCCGGCGGCCGCGGTAAGGCGGGCGGCGTCAAAGTGGTGAGCAGCCGCGACGATGTGCGCCGGGTCGCCGACCAGATGCTCGGCAGCCACCTGGCGACCCACCAGACCGGCCCCGATGGCCAGCTCATCCAGCGCGTCTGGGTGGAACAGGCCAGCAACATCAAGAAGGAATACTACCTGGGTTTCGTCATCGACCGCGGCAGCCAGCGCGTGACCCTCATCGCCTCCTGCGAAGGCGGTGTGGAGATCGAGGAAGTCGCCAAGGCCCATCCGGACAAGATCGTCAGGGAAATCGTCGATCCGGCCATCGGCCTGTTGCCGTTCCAGTGCCGCAAGGTCGCCGTGGCCATCGGCCTCAAGGGCAAGCTGATCCAGCAGTCCGTCAAGCTCATGCAGGGCGTGTACAAGTGCATGGTGGAGCGCGACGCGCTGCAGGCGGAAATCAACCCCATGGCGGTGGTCGAACTGCACGGCGAAGAGCACCTGATGGCTTTGGACGCCAAGATGAATTTCGACGACAACGGCCTGTACCGGCAGAAAGCGGTGGTGGACCTGCGCGACCTGGCCGAGGAAGACCCCAAGGAAGTGGAAGCCTCCGGCCACGGCCTGAGCTACATCGCCCTGGACGGCAACATCGGCTGCATCGTCAACGGCGCAGGTCTTGCCATGGCCACCATGGATGCCATCATCCTGCACGGCGGACGACCGGCCAACTTCCTGGACGTGGGCGGCGGCGCCTCTCCGGAGAAGGTGACCAACGCCTGCCGCATCGTGCTGGAAGACCCCAACGTCAAGACGATCCTGGTCAACATCTTCGCCGGCATCAACCGTTGCGACTGGATCGCCCAGGGCCTGATCCAGGCCTGCACCACTCTCAACATCCAGGCGCCGCTGGTGGTGCGGCTGGCGGGCACCAACGTGGAGGAGGGTCGCAAGATTCTTCAGGAATCGCGCCTGCGCTTCATCACCGCCGACAACCTCGACGACGCGGCCGCCAAGGCCGTCGCAACCGTGAAAGGATCTTGAGATGAGCGTATTTGTCGATAAAAACTCCCGGGTCATTTTCCAGGGCTTCACCGGCGGACACGCCACCTTTCATGCCCAGGACGCCCTGAACACCGGTACCACCGTGGTCGGCGGCGTGACGCCCGGCAAGGGCGGCACCACCCACCTGGGGCTGCCGGTGTTCGACACCATGGCCGAAGCCGTGGCCGCCACCGGCGCCGACGTGGTGGGGGTGTTCGTGCCGCCGCCGTTTTCGGCGGACGCCATGATGGAAGCCATCGACGCCGGCATCCGGGTCATCGTCAACATCGCCGACGGCGTGCCGATTCACGACATGGTGAAGCTGCAAAGCTACCGGGCGGGCCGGGACGCGCTGGTCATCGGCCCCAACACGCCGGGCATCATCACCCCGGGCGAGTGCAAGGTCGGCATCATGCCGTCCAACATCTACAAGAAGGGCAACGTGGGCATCGTGTCCCGCTCCGGCACCCTCAACTACGAAGCCACCGAGCAGCTTACCGACCTGGGGCTGGGCGTCAGCACCTCGGTGGGCATCGGCGGCGACCCGGTCAACGGCATGGACTTCGTCACCGTGCTGAAGGCGTTCGAGAACGATCCGGAAACCGAGATCGTGGTCATGATCGGCGAGATCGGCGGCCCGCAGGAAGTCGCCGCCGCGCGCTGGGCCAAGGCGAACATGAAAAAGCCCGTCATCGGCTTCGTGGCCGGCATCGCCGCCCCGCCGGGCCGGCGCATGGGCCATGCCGGCGCCATCATCTCCGGCGAGGCGGACACCGCCAAGGCCAAGATGGACGCCATGGAAGAACTCGGCCTGTATGTGGCGCGCAACCCGGCGCACATCGGCCTGGCGGTGCAGCGCGCCATGAAGGAAAACGGCATCTGACCGACGGCCTGGTCGGGCAGCGCGAAGAATGGCGGGGCGACCCGCCATTTTTTTGGAAACGGAAAAAGGTTGAATCCGATGCCTAAACTGCATGTCTACAAAGCATTCATGGGCAAGCTCAAGTGGGACGACGATTCTGAAACCAGAGGAACCGTCGGATAATCGCCGTTTAGTCCTGCGTGTCGCTATTTCTGCATCGGAACGGACACGCCCTGCTGTTCGACGGCAGGGATTCCCGGCCGTTCATAAAATAGGTCTGTCTCGATTTTATCCTTGAGTAGCTCAATCATTATTCTGGTTGCCGAGTTAAGAATTTTTTCATGAATCCAAATGAGTTCAAGGTATTAACCTACAATCTTCATAAAGGGTTCAATGCGGGCAATCGACGCTTTGTTCTGCATCAAATACGGGAGGCGCTGGTTGCCGCGGACGCCGAACTGTTGTTCCTTCAGGAAACACAAGGCCGTCATCGTCAGAAAGAAAAAAAAATAGCGGATTGGCCGAGGCTGCCGCAGTTTGAGTTTATTGCGAAAGGCATCTGGCCGTATTATGCCTATGGCAAAAATGCTATTTATGATGCCGGTGATCACGGCAATGCCATTCTCAGCAAATATCCGTTAAAGAGTTGGGAAAACATCAATGTCTCGCCCTTTACCTGGGCCAGTCGAAGTTTGTTGCACGGCGTGATCCGCTTGCCTCTCTCCGATCAGGAAGTGCATATGGTTTGCGTTCACCTCGGCCTGACAGGTATGGAGCGTCGCCAGCAACTGGTCAGCCTGTGCGAACGTATCGATAGCCACGTGCCGCACGATGCGCCTTTGATCGTCGCCGGCGATTTTAACGACTGGCTGGGGCGCGCCGAGCGCCAGTTGCATGATCGCTTGGGATTGCATGAGGTGTTTCGGACCACGCATGGCGCACATGCGCGCACATTCCCCGCGTGGCTGCCGTTTTTGCCGATGGACCGTATTTATTATCGAGGGCTTA
Source organism: Methylococcaceae bacterium (assembly GCA_035293245.1). GTDB lineage: Bacteria > Pseudomonadota > Gammaproteobacteria > Methylococcales > Methylococcaceae > DATDOO01. The sequence continues at coordinate 9,768 of DATDOO010000308.1, read as the reverse complement.
TACCCGTATCTTGTGAGCGCTTGTCTCATGCGCCTTGGCATATGTTGTCCGATCATGCGCCTTTGGCTGCGTCCTTTCGGTATGAACGATAAACGATCGGAACAGCCCAAGTTCACTTTGCCGAACGTGCTGACGGGGTTCCGCTTTGTGGCCGCGCCACTGTTGCTGTGGTTGGCGTGGCAGGATTATGCGCTCGCCTTTATGGGGTTGCTCGCCTTGGTATTTCTAAGCGATTTATTGGACGGTATGGCGGCCCGAAGGTTTGGGCAAGTGTCCCAATTTGGCGCGACGCTGGATAGTTGTGCCGATGTGGTGACTTATTTGACGATAGCCCTTTGCTGTTGGTGGTTGTGGCCGGATATCGTTCTGCGTGAATGGGTATATGTCGCCGCGATTGTCGCCGGCATACTGCTGCCAACCCTTGTTGGGTTGGCGAAATTTGGCTGTTTCACCAGCTACCATACTTGGGCGGTGAAATTGTCGGTTTTCGCCATGGGGTCTGGCTTGTACATTCTGTTTTTTGGCGGACCAGCGTGGCCGTTTCGAATGGCTGCCCTCTTGTGTTTCCTGGCAGCGGTTGAAGAGGTGGCGATTACCCTGTTATTGCCATGCCGCGAGTCCGATGTGCGCTCGATTTGGCACGTGATGCAAAAAATCAGGCAGCGTAAGGGCTGAATAGCCCGCATATTGCGCCATCCATCGCATCCCCATCCGGCGAAAAACGCGGGGACGCTATTTCGCCCCACTTTTTGCGAATCCGCTCACGCTTTTTCCTGTCCCTGCCCAATCCCCCCCAACAACGGCACGAAAGTCACCGCCTCGATATCTTCGGCCTTGAAGCCGTTGTCCGTACGGCGAATGCGCTGCAAGACCTGGTCGCGGCCGGCGCCCACGGGAATGACCAGCACGCCGCTTTTTCCCAGTTGCTCCAGGAGGGCGGTCGGAATTTCCGCCGGGGCGGCGGTGACGACGATGCCGTCGAAAGGGGCGTATTCCTGCCAGCCTTCGCCGCCGTCGCCAAGGCGGAAGCGGACGTTGCGCAGGTTGAGGTCGCGCAGGTTCTGCCGGGCGCGCTGCTGCAAGGGGTGGATGCGCTCGACGGTGTAGATCTGCCGGACCAGCCGCGCGAGGATGGCGGTCTGGTAGCCGGAGCCGGTGCCCACTTCCAGCACCCGGTTCTGGGCGCCGGCGGACAGCAGGAGTTCGGTCATGAGCGCCACGATGTACGGCTGGGAAATGGTCTGTCCCAGGCCGATGGGCAGGGCGGTGTCTTCGTAGGCGCGGCTGGCCAGCGCCTCTTCGACGAAAATATGCCGGGGCGTGTCGGCCATGGCTTCCAGCACCGCCTCGTTGCGGATTCCCAACTCGCGCAGGCGCTGCACCATGCGCTCGCGGGTACGGCGGGAGGTCATGCCGATGCCTTCCAGCCGCTGATTCATCCTTGCGGCGTCTCTTGCGGCAGCCAGGCGGACAGGGCGTCGATGCTGTCGTAGCGGGTCAGATCGATGCGCAACGGCGTAACCGAGACGCAGCCTTCGCGGATGGCGTGGAAGTCGGTGCCCGGTCCCGCGTCCGCTTCCGGACCGGCGGGGCCTATCCAGAAAATCTCCCGGCCGCGCGGGTCGTGGGAGCGGATCACCCCTTCCGCCTTGTGGCGCTGTCCCAGGCGCGTGGCGCGCCAGCCGCGCAATTCCCCCAGGGACAGGTCGGGGACGTTGACGTTGAGGATGCTGTCGGCTGGGAGGGGATGCTGGCGGATTTGCCGTAACAGTTCCTGCGCAGCCCAGCTCGCGGTCTCGAAGTGCACCCCGCCGCCGGAGGAGGGCGCGGCCAGGGAAATCGCCACGGCGGGGAGGCCGAGGTAGCGCCCCTCCATGGCAGCGGCCACGGTGCCGGAATAGAGCACGTCGTCGCCGAGGTTGGCGCCATGGTTGATGCCGGCGAATACCATATCCGGTTCCCGTTCCAGCAAGCCGGTGATCGCCAGGTGCACGCAGTCGGTGGGCGTGCCATCCACTTTGATGAAGCCGTTGTCCGCCCGGTTGGCGCGCAACGGCCGCTCCAGGGTCAGAGAATTGCTCGCGCCGCTGCGGTTGCGTTCCGGCGCGACGATCGACAGTTCCGCGTAAACCCGCAATGCATCCGCCAGGCAGGCCAGGCCGCGCGCCGCGTAGCCGTCGTCGTTGCTGAGCAGGATGTGCATGGAGAAGAACCGCGCTAAGGGACTGAATGACCCGCTATTCTACCAACGGTCACGGCGACTCGCCGCCCTCGATCACGAAAGCAGGTTTCCCTCGCCCCCTCCGTCTCCCTGGGAGAGGGGCTGCGCGACTTTCACGTGGATTGGCGGGGGATCAGGTGGGCGGCGGCGGCAAATCCTCGATGTGCACGCCGAACTTGCCGCCGCGCCGGTCTTCGAGGAACAGGTGCAGGGTGCGGCGCACGGTGCGGAAAGCCAAGTCGTCCCAGGGAATTTCCTCTTCGGAAAAGAGTTGCGTCTCCAGGCTCTCCGTTCCCGGCGCAAAGCGCCCGCCGACGATCTCGCCGCGGAACAGGGCGTGGATCTGCGAGACGTGGGTGACGCTGAACAGGGTGTGAAGGCCGAGGATGCGCACCTCGGCGCAGGCTTCCTCCCGCGTTTCGCGCGCGGCCGCTTCGGCGAGCGTTTCGCCTTCTTCCATGAAGCCGGCGGGCAAAGTCCAGAACCCTAAGCGCGGCTCGATGGCGCGCCGGCAGAGCAGAATGCGTCCCTCCCACAACGGGATGCAGCCAGCGATGATCTTGGGATTCCGATAATGAATCGCCCCACAGGCGTCGCAAATGTGGCGGGCGCGATTGTCGCCCTCGGGGATGCCCTGGCGCACCGGAGCGCCGCAGTGACCGCAGAATTTCATGACAGTAATGCGCGGGTGAAATGTAGGAAAAATCGTACTTTCGTACAATAGACAGGGAAGCGTGCGGGCCGGAAACTGCGTCAGTTTAACCCGGCCGACCCGAATAATGACAAATCGCCCTCCGCGTTCCTTGCAGCCTCTCCTATTGTGGTTCGATGCCGTTTCCTTCGGCGAATGGCCTTTGGGGCAGGGCTGCGGGTGTGTGCATGGGAGTTGATTTGCCGCCGGCACGGGCTTCGGGCCGCTTGCCGTGGGCGCTGGTGTCCGTGCTGTCGGCCGGCGTCCTGGCTGGGGGCATATGGAGTTATCGCCTCGCACTCGCCGCGCTTCCCATCGATGCTTCCCTGATTCCGCTCGCCGTCAAGGCGTCGTTCGGGCTGGCCTTTGCCGGCGTTGTCCTGGCCCTATTGCTTGGGTGGCGCGGCGTGCAGGCTCGCAGCCGGGCGGCGTTGCTCAAGGCGGAATCGGAGCGGCAGGCGTTGATCCGGCATTTCGACTATCTGAGCAAGTATGCCAACGACACCATCCTGTTGATGGACGACAGCGGGCGCATCGTGGAAGCCAACGATGCGGCCGCCGCGGCTTATGGCCACGGGCGTGGCGGATTGCCGGGAAGGTCGCTGGGAGACCTCGTCGCCCCAGCAAAACGGGAGTTATTCAACGGTGCTTTGCAAGCGCTGCGTCTTGGGGAGAGCCTGCGCCTGGAGAGCGAACACCTGCGCGCCAACGGCGAGGCGTTTCCGGTGGAAGTCTGCGTCCGCCTCATCGAATCCGGCGGCGCAACCTACATGCAGGCCATCGTCGACGACATCGGCGATCGCAAGCGCTCCGAGCGCAAGCTGCGGCAGATTCTGGACGTGAGTCCCGCGGCGGTGTACAGCATGCCGCTGCCGCCGGGATCGGCTCCGGAGAGCCCCAATCGCCAGGGGTTCATCAGCGAGAGCATCGGCCGGCTGTCGGGATTCTCCGTCCAGGAGTGGCGTGCCGATCCCGCTCTGTGGCGGCGGCGCTTGCATCCGGACGACCGGGACCGGGTCTGCGCCGGACTGCCGGAAGTCCTGGAAAAAGGCGCCCTGACCCTCGAATACCGCTTCCTCCACCGTGATGGCCACTACTTCTGGGTTCGCGATTCGCACGTGGTCGTGACCGGCGACAACGGGGAGCCGGCGGAAGTGGTCGGCGCGTGGATGGATGTCACCGGCGACAAGCAAACCGAGGGGCAGTTGCGCCTGTTCGCCCAGGTTTTCGAGTTCAGCCGCGAGGCGATTCTCATCACCGACGCCGATACGCGCATCCTGTCGGTCAACCGCTCGTTCACCGGGATTACCGGCTACACGCCCGACGAAGTGCTCGGCGGGCACCCGAGCATGTTGTCGTCGGGACTACAGGCTGCGGAATTCTACCGGAACATGTGGCGCGAACTGGTGGCCGCGGGGCACTGGCAAGGGGAAATCTGGAACCGCCGCAAGAACGGCGAGTATTATCCGGAATGGTTGAGCATCAGCGATGTCCGCGATGAAACCGGCCGAATCACCCATTATGTCGGCATTTTCTCCGACATCTCCGAGTTCAAGGCCGCGCAGGACAAAATCGAATACCTCGCCCGGCACGACCCGCTCACCCACCTGCCGAACCGCTGTCTGCTCGACGACCGTTTTGCGCAGGCCGTCGCGCGTGCGGTTCGCGCCGGCGGCAAGCTGGGGCTGTTGTTTCTCGATCTCGATCGCTTCAAGGCCATCAACGATTCTTTGGGCCACGAGATCGGCGACCGCTTGCTGCAGGGTATCGCCCAGCGCTTGCTGGTTTGCGTGCGCGAGACCGATACGGTGTGCCGCCAGGGCGGGGACGAGTTCATCATCGTCCTGGACGAGGCGAGTGGGACGGATGCGGTGGCCGGGGTCGCCAACAAGATTCTCGACGCGCTGCAACGGCCGTTCGAGATCGGCAGCCACAGCCTGGTGACCAGTTTCAGCATCGGCATCGCCATTTATCCCGACGATGGCGCGGACATCGCCACGCTGATGAAAAAGGCCGATACCGCCATGTATTACGCCAAGGAAAGCGGCCGCAACACCTACCGTTTCCACACCGAGCAGATGAATTTTGCCGCGTCCACGCGCGTGAAGCTGGAAAGCGCGCTGCGTCGGGCCCTGGAGCGGGGTGAGTTCCAGCTGCACTACCAGCCGCAGATCGATCTGGCCGGGGGCCGGCTCGTCGGCGCGGAAGCGCTGCTGCGCTGGAAGAGTCCGGAGATGGGCTGGATTCCTCCCGGTGAATTCATTCCCATCGCCGAAGACTCCGGGCTGATCGTGCCGATCGGCGAATGGGTTCTGCGTGAAGCCTGCCGCCAGGCCGTCGCGTGGCGCGCGCAGGGTTTGTCCGCATGCAGCGTCGCCGTCAATCTGTCCGCTTTGCAGTTCAAGCGCGGCCAGGTGGTCGAGATGGTCGACGCCGCGTTGCGCGAGACCGGCCTGGAACCTGCCTGCCTGGAACTGGAATTGACCGAATCTCTCCTTCTGCAGGATGCGGCCGGCGTCATGGAAAGCCTGCGCTGCCTCAAGGGCATGGGCGTAAAGCTATCTCTGGACGATTTCGGTACCGGGTACTCGAGCCTCAGTTATTTGCGCCGGCTGGAGATGGACCAGTTGAAGATTGACCAGTCCTTTGTGCGCGACCTTCCGCACAATGCCGAGGGCGCGGCCTTGGTGCGCGCCATCGTCCAGATGGCTCACGCGTTGTCGCTTTCCACCGTCGCCGAGGGCGTCGAAACCGTCGAGCAACTGGATTACCTGAGGGGCGAGGGTTGTAAGGCCGCACAGGGCTTTTATCTCGCCCGGCCGATGCCGCCCGCCGAATTTGTCCAGCGCTATATTTCCGGGGGTGGGCGGACCCTCGGCTGATCGTCACGCCCGCTCCGGGCTTTGGTAGAATGGCTCACCCGACGCGCTTCGATTCGCGCCCCCGTTCTTCCTTCCCGGATATTCAATGATGGACCTGTTCTCCACCCTCGTGGACCTCGTACTGCATCTCGACAAACATCTCACCGGCCTGGTGCAGGACTACGGCGTTTGGACCCTGGCGATTCTGTTCCTGATCGTGTTCCTGGAAACCGGCGTGGTGGTCACGCCGTTCCTGCCCGGCGATTCGCTGTTGTTCGCGGCAGGGACGCTGGCCGGGTTCGGTGCGCTTGATCCTCTGGCGCTGTTCGCCACACTGTTTCTCGCTGCGGTGCTCGGCGACTCCCTGAATTACGGGTTCGGCGGATTCGTCGGTCCCGTCGCGTTCTCCGGCAAGCTGCGCTGGCTGAACCAGGAGCATTTGCAGAGGACGCAGGATTTTTACCGGCGGCACGGCGGCAAGACCATCGTGCTGGCGCGCTTCATCCCCATCATCCGCACCTTCGCGCCCTTCGTGGCCGGCATCGGCCGGATGTCCTACGCACGTTTCGCCGCTTACAACGTCTCCGGCGCCTTTCTGTGGTGCGTGTTGCTGCTGGGCGGAGGCTATTTTTTCGGCAACCTGCCGGCGGTACGCGAGCGCTTTTCGCTGGTCATCGTGGCCATCATCGTCGTTTCCCTGGTGCCGGTGGTCATCGAATTCCTGCGCGCCCGGCGCCTGTCCGGCCAGGCGGAGAGTTGAGACCATGAAGGTTCTGGTCATCGGCGGCGGCGGCCGCGAGCACGCGCTGGCCTGGAAAACCGCGCAGTCGCCGCACGTGGAGCAGGTGTTCGTCGCCCCCGGCAACGCCGGCACCGCACGCGAGCCCAAGGTGGAAAACGTGGCCATCGCCGCTGAGGATGTGGAGGCGCTGTTAGGTTTCGCCAGGGACAACGCCATCGATCTGACCATCGTCGGTCCCGAAGCGCCGCTGGTACGGGGCGTGGTGGACGCCTTCCGCGCGGCGGGGCTGCAAATCTTCGGCCCCACCCGAAAGGCCGCGCAACTGGAAGGCTCGAAAGCCTTCTGCAAGGACTTTTTCGCTCGCCATGCGATCCCTACGGCGGAATACCGGGTGTTCAGCGACGCTGAAGCAGCCAAGGCTTACGTTCGCGAGAAGGGTGCGCCCATCGTGGTCAAGGCCGACGGGCTGGCCGCCGGAAAAGGCGTGATCGTCGCCCAATCCGAAGCGGAGGCACTGGCTGCCATCGACGACATGCTCTCCGGCAACGCCTTCGGTGACGCCGGCAGCCGGGTGGTGGTGGAAGAATTTCTGGTCGGCGAGGAAGCCAGTTTCATCGTCATGGCCGACGGCGTTCATGCCTTGCCTTTGGCCAGTTCGCAGGATCACAAGGCGCGCGACGACGGCGACCTCGGTCCCAACACCGGGGGCATGGGGGCCTATTCGCCGGCGCCGGTGGTGACGCCCCAGGTGCACGCGCGGGCCATGCGCGAGGTCATCGAACCCACTCTGCGGGGCATGGCGGTGGAGGGGGCGCCCTACACGGGCTTTTTGTACGCCGGCTTGATGATCGCCCCGGACGGCACGCCGAAAGTGCTGGAGTTCAACTGCCGCTTCGGCGACCCGGAAACCCAGCCGATTTTGATGCGCCTGAAGAGCGACCTGGTGAGTCTGTGCTTCGCTGCGCTGGCTGGCCGGCTCGATGAGGCGCGGGCGGAATGGGACTCCCGCGCCGCGTTGGGCGTGGTGCTGGCGGCGGAGGGCTATCCCTTCGACTACCCGAAAGGCGAGGAGATCGCCGGCCTGCCGGACCCGGCGCGCGAGCCGGCGGATGCCAAGGTTTTCCACGCCGGAACGCGGGAAGAGGGCGGGCAAGTCGTCACCGCGGGCGGACGGGTATTGTGCGCCTGCGCGCTGGGGACGGACGTGCTTGAGGCGCAGCGCCGCGCTTACGATTTGGCCCGCGGCGTCCGCTGGGAGCACTGCTACTACCGGCGCGACATCGGCTTTAAAGCCATCGGACGCCCATGACCCAGGGCGGGGAAAGCGGATTTTCCCGCTTGCAACGCCGCGACCTGCCCGGCTTTCCCGGTTGGCGGGCGGCGCTGGGCCCCGGCGTGGTGTGGATGGCCCTGGCCCAGGGCAGCGGCGAGCTGATCTGGTGGCCGTACATGGTGGCCAAGTACGGGCTGACTTTCCTGTTCCTGCTGATTCCCGCCTGCCTGTTGCAGTTTCCCTTGAACGTGGAAATCGGCCGTTACACCCTGCTGACCGGCGAAAGCATTTTCCACGGCTTCTTCCGCCTGGATAAACGCCTGGGGATTTTCCTGTGGCTGCTCATGTCCCTGTCGTTTCTCTGGTTCGGCGCCTTCGCCTCGGCGGGCGGCACGGCGCTGGCGGCGCTGACCCATTTCCCTGAAGGGTGGAGTCCGCGCGGCCAGAGCCTGTTCTGGGGCTATTCCTCCATCGCGGTATTTCTGCTGGCGATTCTCGCCAGCAAGGTGATTTACACGGCGATCGAGACGTTCATGAAAGGCGTCGCCGTGGTGACGGTGGCCGGCCTGCTGTGGGCCTGCGCCCAGCCGGAGGTCTGGTCGGCGACGCCCTCGTTTTTCCGCGGCCTGCTCGGCCCGGCGGGTCCGCTGCCGCGCCCCTGGGAGGCGGACGATGCGACCAAGCTGTTGACCGCCATCGCTTTCGCCGGTCTGGGCGGCTTCTGGATCCTGTTTTATTCCTACTGGCTGCGCGACAAGGGCGCGGGTATGGCGGTGCACACCGGACGCATCACCGGGCTGGCGGGGCGTGAGGAAAGCATCGCCAGCGAAGGTTTCCTACCCGCGGACAGCGACGCAAACCGCGCGCGCTGGCAACTGTGGAGGCGCTACTTGAACGCGGATGTGGCGATCGGCGTGTTCGGCAATCTTCTCACCACGCTGATGACCTGCCTGCTGGCCTGGGCCTTGCTGTTCCCCAAGGGCTTGCTGCCCACCGAATACGAACTGGCCGTGGTGCAGAGCCGCTTTTTCGAGGTGAGCTGGGGCGAGATCGGTCGATTGCTGTTCCTGGCCGTGGCCGCGGCCTTTTTGACCGACACCTGGCTGGCCACCGTGGATGCGGTCAGCCGCATCCAGGCGGACATCGTGCAGATCCTGTTTCCGGGCAGCCGCAAGTGGCATGCGCGCGCATGGTATTATCTGTTCCTGATATTGTTGACGGCCGTCACCTCCATCACCATGCTGCTGGATGCCCCGGGTCCGCTGATTCTGCTCAGCGCGGTGATCGGTTTCGCCGGCACGGTTGTTTTTCCCATTGCCTTGTATTTTCTGAATCATCGTCTTCTGGCGGCCCAGGCGCCGGTATGGGCTCGGCCTTCGGGGCGCAGCGCCTGGCTGCTGGGCGTGTGTTTTGCCGTTTATCTCGCCTTGGCGGGTTTGTACCTATGGACAAAGGGGAGCGCGTGACAGGCTGGCGTATCTGGATTCCGTTGTTGCTGGCGGCCGTGTTGGGCGGATATTTCCTCGGCCAGCGCGGGCCTGCCGCGCCGGCGGGTTTGCCCAACCCCGGCAAGGCCGCGCCGCCGATCGGGGTGGCGACCGCTTTTCCCGAAAAACGCTCGGTGGAGGATTCCATCCACGCGCTCGGCAGCTTGCGCGCCGCGGAGTCGGTGCTGGTCAGCCCGGAAATCTCGGGAAGGGTGGTGCACATCCATTTCGAGGAAGGCCAGCGGGTGGAAGCCGGTGCGCCGCTGTTCGACCTGGATGCGTCGGAATTGCGCGCGGCGCTGGAGAAGAGCCGCGCCCAGGAATTGCTGGATCGGCTGAGTTTCGAGCGGGTGGAAAATCTCAGCAAGCGCAATCTCGCCAGCCCCCAGCAGTACGACGAGACCCATGCCCGCTGGCTGGTGTCGCGGGCGGCGGCCAGCCAGGACGACACCCGGCTGGCGAAAACCCGACTTATCGCCCCGTTCGCGGGCAT
>DATDOO010000307.1:0-4259 GCA_035293245.1 Methylococcaceae bacterium | reverse complement strand
GTTCACGGTGCGCGACATCCGCATCGAAGGTTTGCAGCGCATCGCGGCAGGCACGGTGTTCAGCTATCTGCCCATCAAGGTCGGCGACACGGTGGACGATCCGCAGACCGGCGACGCCATCCGCGCCCTGTTCAAGACCGGCTTTTTCAAGGACGTGCGCATCGACCGCGAGGGCAGCGCTCTGGTCGTGACCGTGGAGGAACGCCCCGCCATCTCCAGCATCAAGATCGACGGCAACAAGGAACTGAAAACCGAGGATCTGACCAAGGCGCTCAAGAACATCGGCCTGGCCGAAGGCCGGGTCTTCAACCAGCACATGCTGGACAAGGTGGAGCAGGAACTGCGCCGCCAGTATTACAGCCGCGGCAAGTACGCGCTGAAAATCGATTCCGAGGTGTCCGACCTGTCGCGCAACCGCGTGGCGGTGGTCATCAAGATTTCCGAGGGCCGCGCCGCCCGCATCCAGCAGATCAACGTCGTCGGCAACAAGGCATTCGGCGACAAGGATCTGCTCAAGAGCTTCGAGTTGAGCACCCCGAACCTGCTGTCCTTCTACACCAAGGACGACCAGTATTCCAAGCAGAAGCTCTCCGCCGATCTGGAGCGGCTGCGCTCCTATTACATGGACCGGGGCTACATCAAGTTCGAGATCGAATCCACCCAGGTGTCGATCACCCCGGACAAGAAGGACATCTACATCACCATCAACGTCAAGGAAGGCGACGTCTACAACCTGGAAGAGGTGAAGCTGGAAGGCAACCTGGTGGTCAATCCGGAAGAACTGCTGCCGGTGGTGGCGGTGGGCCCGGGCGAGGTGTTCTCGCGCAAGGCGGCGACCGAAACCTCCAAGGCGATTTCCGACCGCCTGGGCGAGGAAGGCTACATCTTCGCCAACGTGAACATGGTTCCCGACATCGACGATGCGCGCAAAAGCGTGAAAATCACCTTCTTCGTCGATCCCGGCAAGCAGGTGTACGTGCACGGCATCAACTTCAAGGGCAACAACCGCACCCGCGACGAAGTGCTGCGCCGCGAAATGCGCCAGATGGAGGCGGGACTGGCGTCCTCGCAGAAAATCGAGCGATCCAAGACCCGCCTGGAACGGCTGGGCTACTTCCAGGACGTGAACGTGGAAACCCCGGCGGTGGCGGGCACCAGCGACCAGATCGACGTGAACTACACCGTCACGGAAAAGCCCTCCGGCAACCTGATGGCAGGCGTGGGCTATTCGCAGACCCAGGGCATCATCTTCAACGCCAGCGTCTCGCAGGACAATATTTTCGGCTCCGGCAAGCGGGTCAATTTCGCCTTCAACAACAGCGACATCGCCACGACCTACCAGCTCGGCTATCTCAACCCCTATTTCACGCTGGACGGCATCAGCTTCGGCTGGGATGCGAGCTACCGGGAAACCGACGCCACCAAGGCCAACGTGTCGCGCTACTCCACCAATTCGGCTTCCGGGGCATTCAACTTCGGCGTTCCGCTCAGCGAGTTCGACCGCATCCGCGCCAACGTGGAGGCGGAAGACATCTCGGTCGACACGTCGGACAACACCCCGCAGGAAATCCACGACTTCATCGCCGAGCACGGCGACACCTACCTGCTGTTTCCCCTGTCCCTGAGCTGGGTGCACGACACCCTCAACAAGGCGGTCTTTCCCACCAAGGGCGGCGCGCAAGCTCTGACCCTGCTGGGCACGACGCCCGGCAGCGACCTGGAATACTACAAGCTGAGCTACAAGATCCAGCACTATTTCGCCATTTCGCAGAAGCTCACCCTCAGCCTGGTCGGCGAAGCCGCCTACGGCGACGGCTACGGCGACATCGACGACGGCTTGCCGTTCTTCGAGCACTATTACGCCGGCGGCGTGCTCAACGGCGTGCGCGGTTTCCAGGACAACACCCTGGGACCGCGGGATTCGCAGGGCAACCCCTTCGGCGGCTCCAGCAAGCTGGTTGGCTCCGCGGAACTGTATTTCCCGGTGCCGTTCATCGAGGACAGCAAGAACATGCGCCTCGGCGCGTTCATGGACGCCGGCAACGTGTTCCCCAACGACGACGCCTTTAACGTCGGCGACTTGCGTTATGCGGCGGGACTGTCCGGCAAGTGGCTGTCGCCGTTCGGCGCCATCAAGGTCAGCGTCGCCCAGGCGCTCAACGCCAGCGGCGACGACGAGACGCAGGTGTTCCAGTTCCAGTTCGGCTCCGGTTTCTAAGAAGCCCTCCGAAAGCACCGGCATTCTTTTCGCATCGTCTTGAAGGTAAAATCAGCAAGCCGCAGGACTGGATATGGACGAAAGGGAAAGTCCTTTCCGCGATTCCCCGCCAAGGGCCGGAATTGCTTCCGCCTCATGACGCGATCTCCCTCCCCCCGGTTTCGGCGTTTCCTTCGGGATGTTTTTGTTTTATTTATCTATTTAGAGAGAAATGCACATGCGTAAATGGGCGATTGCAATGATTCCCCTGGCCTTGGCGTTGGGAAGCGGCGAAGCACAGGCCGACCTGAAAGTGGGATTCGTCAACGTGCCGAAACTGCTGGAAAAAGCGCCGCAGGCGGAAAAGGCCAAAAAGGAACTGGAAAGGGAATTTTCGCCCCGCGACAAGAAACTGGTCGCCGAATCCAAGGAAATCAAGCAGATGGAGGAAAAGATCGGCAAGGATTCCGGCGTGATGAGCGACGCCGAGCGCCAGAAAATGGAGAAGGAAATCATCAACCGCAAGCGCGAGGCCAAGCGCGCCCAGGACGAATTCCGCGAGGACTTCAACCTGCGCCGCAACGAGGAACTCGGCAAACTGCAACGGGAAGTCTTCGAAGCCATCCAGTCCCTGGCCAAGGAGGAAAACTTCGACCTGCTGCTCACCGACGGCGTGGTGTTCGCCAGCGAGCAGATCGACGTGACGGAAAAAATCTCCAGGAAACTCCAGGCCGGCGGCGCTGGAAAATAACGCCTGATCGCGTCCCGTGCCTTACGGTGCGGGGCGTCTCTCGCCGCGTCACACAAGGGGCACGCCGTTGGACATCCTGAAAATCATGGGCTTTCTGCCCCACCGCTATCCGTTTCTGCTGGTGGACCGCGTCCTGGAATGCGAGCCGAAAAAGCGCATTCTCGCCGTGAAGAACGTGACTTACAACGAGCCGTACTTCACCGGCCATTTTCCCCACCAGCCCATCATGCCGGGCGTGCTGATCATGGAAGCCATGGCGCAAACCACCGGCCTCCTGGCGTCCGAGTCGGACGCGAACCTGGGCGAAGGCATGACCTACTACCTGGTCGGCCTGGACAAGGCGCGTTTCAAGCGTCCGGTGGTGCCGGGCGACCAGCTCATGCTGGAGTCCCATTACCTGCGCGACAAGCGCAACATCTGGGCCTTCGCCTGCCGCGCCGAAGTGGACGGCGAATTCGTCGCCAGCGCCGAGATCATGTGCGCGGCGCGCCGGAGCGACGAGACTTGATCCACCCCACCGCCATCGTCCACCCGGAAGCCGAACTGGCCGAGGGCGTCGAGGTCGGCCCTTTCAGCATCGTCGGGGCGGGGGTGACGATCGGCAAAGGCACGCACATCGGTCCGCACGCGGTCATCAAGGGGCCGACGCGCATCGGCGCCGGCAACCGCATCTTCCAGTTCACCTCCATCGGCGAAGACCCCCAGGACAAGAAATACCAGGGCGAGGTCACCCACCTGGAAATCGGCGACAACAACGTGATCCGCGAATTCGCCACCCTCCATCGCGGCACGGCCCAGGACCGGGGCGTGACGAGCATCGGCAGCGGCAACCTGTTCATGGCTTACACCCATGTCGCCCACGACTGCGTGGTCGGCAACGGGGTCATCCTGGCCAATGCCGCTTCGCTGGCCGGACACGTGCACGTGCAGGATCATGCGATCCTCGGCGGCTTTTCCCTGGTGCACCAGTTCTGCAAGATCGGCAAGTACAGCTTTTCGGCCATGGGCAGCGTCATTTCCCGCGACATCCCGCCCTACGTCATGGTCGGCGGCCAGCCCACCAAGCCGCACGGCATCAACAGCGTCGGCCTGGAGCGGCGCGGGTTTTCTCCGGAAGCGATCATGGAAGTCCGCCGCGCTTACAAGGTCATCTACAAGAGCGGCCACAAGCTCGACGAGGCCATCGCCCTGCTGGCCGACATGGCCACCCGCACGCCGGAACTGGGCTGCATGGTCGAATTCCTGCGTAGTCTGGGTCGCAGCATTATTCGTTAGAGCCCGGAAAGGCACGCCGCATGATTATCGCCGGCG
>DATDOO010000306.1:0-3741 GCA_035293245.1 Methylococcaceae bacterium | reverse complement strand
GACGGCATACGCGCCAACGCCATCGCGCCGGCGACCGTGCGCACCGAGCGTTCGATCGCGCGCTGGGAAAGCAAGGATTCCTCTGCCGCGAAGCCGAGCGCAGCAGTGCTGGCGCGCAATGCGGTGTCGCGCAAGCTGTTTCCGTTCTCGGTGGCCGAGTCGGAGGATATGGCGGCCATCGCCGTGTTCCTGGCGTCGGACGAATCGCGCGTCATTACCGGGACGGTGATACCGGCCGACGGCGGGCGCTCCGCCTGCTTCAAGTTGTACGTGCCGGAAGGCTGAGTGGTGAGGTGGCGCGCTGCGGGGCGAGGAACTATTAACCTCGAAAAAAGCGCTTTCAACGCAAAGACGCCAAGTTCGCAAAGAAAGTACGAGTTTTAACGCAAAAATGAAGATCACCAATCCGGTGAGAATCGTTTCTAGATATTTTCCTTTGCGTTCCTTTGCGTTCTTCGCGTCTTTGCGTTTGACCGCCGTTCTTGAGATTAAGCGCCTGCGGCGAGATCCTTGCAGAACGCGTCGACCCGCGGGCACTCCTCGATAGCCCAGCTTTGAGCGAATATCCGCTCGGCCGCTGCGTCCGGATAGGCAGTGCGCAGTTGACCGTGGGTTTTATCCGTGATGTCCTGGTCGGTTGCGCTTCCCCCGCTCGCCTGGTTGGCAGCAAGCCCGATGGCCGTCGTGATGCCGTCCTCGTCCAGCGCCATGACCTTGGCCGCGGCAACCGCCGCGCCGATGCCGCCCAGCAGGCCCTGCATGGACAACTTACAATCCCACAGCGTATGAACTCAGACTATGATATTCTTTCACCGTGTTCTCCTGTCTCTTGGCCGAGACTCGGAGATTCACGGCGACCGTCGCACAGGTCAAACCCTAGTAAATCCCCCGGCATAGCGAGGGGTTTACTTTTATGAGTTGACAAAGAGGAGGTAAAAGAGATGAATAAGCGTCAATCGATTTTCGTCCTGCTGGCTCTGGCGGTATCCTTTCCGTTCGTTGGCTTTCAGGGAACCGCGCACGGTGCTCCCTATTACGAAGGTAAAACCATTACGTTTGTCGCGCCGCATTCAGCCGGCGGCGGAACCGACATCACCGCACGGCTCTGGGCCAAGTTTCTGCCGCAATTCATACCCGGAAAACCCACGATCGTCGTTCGCAACATGCCCGGCGGCGGGGCCAGCGTCGGCGGCAACTATGTTGCGAATTCCAGGCCGGACGGTTTGACGGTTCTGATCGGCTCCTCCAACACCGGCGTCGGTTCCCTGCTGCAGACAAAGGGCGTGAGTTACAGCTATGAAGAAATGCCGGTGTTCGCCCTGGCCAGCGTGGCCGAGGTCATGGTCGGGTGGACCGATATTACCAAGAGCTATAAAGACTTTCCCACGGCCAAGAATTTGATTTTTGGGATGGAGCCGCTGCCGAACCCGAGTGCGGCCACCTGGTTGATTTTAAAAGATGCCGTCGGCTTTAAATCAAAGGATGTTCTGGCGTTTCAGGGTGGTGCCGACCGTGCGCTGGCCTGGTTTCAAAAGGAAACCAATGTGACATGGCTGACCTCTCCGCAGTATTCGCGGTCCGCCAAGTCCGAGGTGGAAAAGGGCACGGCGGTTAAACTGATGCAAAGCGGTTTGCTGAACAAAAAGGGGGAAATGGTCAGGAGTGAATACTTTTCGGATGTGCCTACCCCGGGCGAAGTCTGGAAGGATCTGACCGGCAAGGCCCCCTCCGGGATCGAGTGGGAAGCAACGCTGGCCCTGCTCGGGTATGCTCGCACGAGCAACAAGCCGGCGCTCTTACCCAAAGGCACCCCGGATAATATCCAGCAAATCCTGAGGTCTGCGGCAGTAAAGATGTTAGCCGACCCGGAATATCAAGAGGCTGCCACGAAAATTTTCGGAGGCGACCCGCAATATGCCGGCGAGGATGCCCGCGACATACTGAATTTTGCGAGCAGCTTTGCCAAAAAGACCCGGCCCTGGCTGCGGAAATTCATGGAAGAAAGGGGCGGGGTAAAATTCTGATGGAATCAGGTAGTTAGCAAAAACAGCTGCGGCGGCTGTGGTCGAGTCCAGTCGGGTTGGTACGACCGACGCACGCGGTGCGTTCGCGATCCCTCGTGTGGCGACGCGCGCGTTTTTATCGAGCTCGAGGTGCGTCGCGTGCCGTGCAAGGGTTGCGGCCACGTGAAGCGCGAGCGGCTGAAGGTTCTCACATGCCTGCTGCCAGCGCTCTAAAATGCCCAACAGTCACCCATTCGATTCCATGAAAAGCCAAAATATAACCGCCGGACAGACAAGCGGTCCGGCGGCATCCGCGGGAGGTACGTGACATGGTTGAGGCTGCATTAATAGCTCTGAGACATATGTTTGAATTTGAAGTCTTCAGTATGCTCGTGGCAGGCATTGCCGTTGGCATCACCATCGGCATTCTGCCGGGACTGGGCGGCACCGTGGGCATGTCGATACTTCTGCCCTTCGTATGGACGTTGAAGCCTGAGGCGGCGCTGTCGCTGCTGATCGGAATGGTTGGCGTACTGAGGACCTCGGACACCATCCCGGCAGTGCTCTTTGCGGTGCCGGGCACGGCTGGTTCCCAAGCGACCGTCCTGGATGGCTATCCCCTGGCACAGAAGGGAGAAGCCGGTCGGGCACTGGGCGCCGCTTTCCTCGCTTCAATGATCGGCGGGCTCATCGGCGCTCTATTTCTGACCATATCATTTCCCATCGCCCGCCCCATTGTGCAACAACTGACATCAGCCCATTTTTTTATGCTGTGCATCTGGGGCATCTGCATGGTGGGGGTGCTTGCCGGCAGTCAGCCCATTAAAGGGGTCCTGACAGGACTATTGGGGTTATTAATGGCCGCCATCGGGGGCGCGCCGTCCATCTATGAGTTCAGGTACACATTCGGTCTTGACTATCTGGAAGACGGAATTTCCCTGGTTATCGTTGCGCTGGGAATTTTCGCCATCCCTGAAATCGCCGATCTCGTCATCCGGGGCACCGCCATTTCCACCATCCCCCACAAGCTGGGCAAGGGAATACTGGATGGCGTGAAAGACACCCTTCGGAACTGGTGGCTGGTTGCGCGGGCCTCCATGCTGGGGACATTCATCGGTTTTATACCGGGCCTGGGGTCGGCTCCGGCGAGCTGGATCGCCTATGGTTACGCCCTCCAGAGCGCCAAGGACAAGTCGCAATTTTCCAAAGGCGACATCCGGGGCGTCATCGCTCCTGAAGCAGCGAATAACGCTGCCGACGGCGGCGCAATCATCCCCACCCTGATTTTCGGCATACCGGGCAGCGGCACCATGGCGATTTTCCTGTTCGCCTTGATGGTCATGGGTGTAAACCCGGGACGTGAAATGCTGACAACCCAGCTGCCGCTCGCTTTTATCTGTGTCTGGAGCTTTGCGCTCGCAAATGTTATCGCGGCGGGCCTCTGCATCTTCCTGACACGTCCGCTTGCCGCCCTGACCAACATCAAGGTGCATTACTGGGTGCCTGTGGCCCTAATGGTGATCATCCTGGGCGCATTTCAGACCAGCCGCAGCTGGGGCGACCTTATCCTTCTTTTGCTCCTCGGCCTTTTGGGCTGGTTTATGAAGCGCGCAGGCTGGCCCAGACCCCCCGTGCTCATCGGTTTTGTGCTCGGGACATTGGCGGAAAAATACTTCTGGGTCAGCACCGCCCGCTACGGCGCCTCCTGGCTCTACCAGCCGGGCGTTATCATCCTGGC
>DATDOO010000305.1:0-5451 GCA_035293245.1 Methylococcaceae bacterium | reverse complement strand
GCTATTCGACCCATCCCTGGGTCTCACCCCTTCGGGGCCAGCCTCCGGCTGTTCAAATCCGCTCCCGGCGGATTTGTCCCGCACACGGCTTTCCGATGTTCTTCATACCAAGGCATGCGCCGTCTTCCAGGCGGCATTCGGGGGAACCTTGTACAACCCCTGTTCCGTGTAGAACTTTCGGCTGGCAAAACGGGCAAATCGCTCTCCGCGGCTGCGTCCCTTGTGGCGCTTGCCCATTCGAGAACTCACGACCCCCGGTTACCCGAACGCCGGTCTCTTGTACTACCGGGGTGAATGGACAACTCCCCGAACGGGACTTTAACCCGCAAGCGCAGATCGTTGTTACTGCGTACAGTCAGGTCTAGCACCATATCACCGTTCCCCTGACGTCCCATTCTCCAACTCAGCCCCTTTCGACGCCAGTTTCCAGAACGGCACCAACGACGACCGCTGCTGCTCCCTCAGGACCGTAAGGTGCAATAGGCGACCTGATTAGCCCTCTACCTCAGCCAGGCTCACGTGGTGAGCTACTGCGGGGGTGAAAATAGACGCATCCAAGTTGAGGAGATGCGTCATGGGAATGAACCGAGTTCAGTTTCAACAGGGTCTGTCGATGGCTGTGTTCATGGAACGTTACGGGACGGAAGAGCAATGCCACGCGGCGCTGGTGGCGTCGCGTTGGCCGAACGGCTTTGTTTGCCCGCGCTGCGCGGGCGCCCCGCACAGCGCCTTCGTCCGCGAAGGCCGGCAGCACTGGCAGTGCCAGGATTGCCGACACCAGACGACGGTCACCGCCGGTACGATCTTCGAAGCGACGAAACTGCCGCTGACCCGCTGGTTTCTGGCGATGCACCTGCTGACCCAGGCGAAGAACAACGTCTCGGCCCTGGAACTGATGCGCCACCTTGGGGTTCGCTACAAGGCTGCCTGGCTGATGAAGCACAAACTGCTGCAAGTCATGACCGAGCGCGAAGCCTCCCGCGTCCTTGAGGGCCGCGTCGAGATGGATGACGCCTACCTGGGCGGCGAACGCTCTGGCAAACGTGGCCGGGGCTCCGAAAACAAGGTCTCCTTCGTCGTGGCCGTGCAGACCACCGAGGACGGCAAGCCGATCTTCGTTCGCTTCAACCGCATTCCCTTCACCAAGAAAGCCGTCGAAGCCTGGGCCAAACAGTCGCTGGCGTCTTCCGCCCAGGTGCTCTCCGACGGGTTGGGCTGCTTCCGGGGCGTCACCGCCAGTGGCGCCGCGCATTCCGCCATCGTCACCGGCGGCGCCACCGGCCGACAGGCGGCGCAACACCCGGAATTTCGTAGCGTGAATACCGTACTCGGCAACCTCAAAACCGCGATCAATGGGACTTACCATGCCTTCAACTTCCGTAAATACGCCGACCGTTACCTGTCCGAGGTTCAGTATCGTTTCAACCGCCGCTTCGATCTTGGCACCATCCTCAAGCGCCTCGTTCGCGCCGCGGCAGCCACTTCGCCCTGGCCTGAGCCCGCCATTCGGATGGCTGAGGTAGGGGGCTAATCAGGAAACATTATGGCTTCCGTACCCGTACTCCATAGCGCACCTCCTTGGCAGCCATTCTCGCAGCTAAAGCTGACCGGCTGAAAGCCGGTGGTTTTAACCTTGTGATGGAAAATAAAAAGTAACCGAAGGAGGCCGTAGTCGGGTGTCGTTGCCTCACATTGTGGGTAACCGAAGTTTCCAGAGGTTACCGTCATGGGCAAACAGGCACGGCAGGCGTATTTGAAGGCGATTCGCGAGCGTTATCGGCGCAGTGACCTGAGCGGCAAGAAAGCCATTCTGGACGAGTTTTGCGCGGTGTGCGGCTATGCACGCAAGTATGCCATCCGCCTCCTCAATCGAAAGCGAAAAACCGCCTCGGCGACGCGATCACGTCCCGGCGCCAAACCACGGTTATCGGTCGCCGGAGTTCCTGGCGCCCCTGCGCCGGATTTGGCTCGCCAGCGATCAGCTGTGCGGCAAGCGCCTGAAAGCGGCGCTCCCGCTGTGGCTGCCGCACTACGAAGCGCGCTACGGGGCCTTGCCGGAGCCGGTTCGCGCCAACCTGTTGCAGGTCTCCGCCGCAACCTTGGACCGTTTGCTCAAGCCGCTGCGCGTGCAGTATCCCCAAGGGCTGGGTGGCACCAAGCCGGGGTCCTTGCTGAAAACGCAGATTCCCATTCGGACCCATCACTGGGACGAAACCCTGCCCGGTTTCATGGAAGCCGATACGGTCGCCCACTGCGGCAACTCGCTGGCCGGCGACTTTGTCTGGAGCCTCACCCTGACCGATCTCGTCAGCGGCTGGACGGAATGCCGGGCCACCTGGAACAAAGGCGCTCACGGGGTTCTGGAACAAATCCAGGCCATCGAACGCCGCTTGCCGTTCCCCCTGCGCGGCTTCGATTGCGACAACGGCTCGGAATTCCTCAATCACCACCTGCTGCGCTACTTTACCGACCACCCCAACAAACCAAGCTTCACCCGATCACGGCCTTACAAGAAAAACGACAACGCCCATGTCGAGCAGAAAAACTGGACGCACGCGCGCCAACTGTTCGGCTACGACCGTCTCGACAAACCGGAAATCGTGGCCTTGATGAACGACGTCTATAGCCAACTCTGGTGTCCCCTGCAGAACCACTTCTGCCCGAGCCTGAAACTCAAAACCAAGCTTCGCGACGGCGCCAAATACCGGAAAACGTATCACCCACCGCAAACACCTTATCAGCGCCTGCTCGACCATCCCAAGGTGCCTGAACCAACCAAGGAAGCTCTGCGACAGCACCATCAGCAGCTAAACCCATTTGAGATCAAAGCCCAAATCCAGCAACATCTCAAACTCATCTTCTCAACCATCTCGGTTACCCCCAATGTGAGGCACCGACTCTGACTCCTCGGTTACCTTTTTCAATGAGGCAATGCGCGGTGGCCGAGCCAGGCAAAAACGCGTAGGTTGGGTCGCCGTACCGGACACCGCCGCGGCTGCTCTTTCAGGCGTTTTGGCCTTTCATCCAGGCATCGAACATTTCGGGCGGCATGGGTCTGGCAAACAGATAGCCTTGCGCGTAATCGCAGCCGGTGGCCACGAGCAAATCGCGTTGCGCGGCCGTTTCCACCCCTTCGGCGATCACCTTCAGCCCCAGTTTGTGCGCCATGACGATGATGGCCTCGCACAGGGCCAGGTCGTTCGAATCCGGCGCCAGATTGCGGGTGAAGGACTGATCGATCTTGAGGTAGTCGATATGGAACTTCTTCAGATAAGCCAGGGACGAGTAGCCGGTGCCGAAGTCGTCGATGGCCACCTGGATGCCCGCATCGCGCAACTCGAGCAGTTTGTCGTCGGCTACGCCGGTGGCATCCATGAGTAAGCCTTCGGTAATTTCCACCACGAGACTTTCCCCGGGCAGGCCGAGGGTTTGCAAATGTGCGCCCCACGCCGCATGGGTGCCGTTGGGAGATTTGAACTGTATGGGGGATTTGTTGATGCCGACCTGGAACGCCGCATGGTGCATAGCGCGCCACCGTCCCACCTGTTGCACCGCGGTGCGGAACACCCAGTCGCCGATCTCGTTGATCAGGCCGCTATCTTCGGCGATGGGAATGAATTCCGCCGGGCTGACCAGTCCGCGCGAAGGATGATTCCAGCGGATCAGCGCTTCGGCTTTGTAAACGGCGCCGCTGGCGAGTTCCACAATGGGCTGGTAGTGCACCTGGAACTGTTGTCCGGCAAGGGCATAGCGCATGTCGTTGGCGAGGCGCAGCCGCTTTTGCGCCGCGTCCTGCATGGACGGCGTGAAGTAGCTGTATCGGTTGCGGCCCTGATGTTTGGCGGCATACATGGCCTGATCGGCGTTCTTGACGAGTTGCTCCACGTCGGACGCGTCGGCCGGATAAAGCGTGATGCCGATGCTGGCGGAAACGAAAGCCAACTCCCCGCCCAAATGGAACGGTTCGGCGAGGCCGTCCAGGATGCTCCGGGCGATGCGTTCCAGATTCTCGGGTGAATCCAGTTCGCCGAGGATGATGGTAAATTCGTCCCCGCCGAGCCGCGCCACGGTGTCGGTATCGCGCACGCAGCCGACGAGCCGTTGCGCTGCGTGCTGGAGCAGGAGGTCGCCGGCTTCATGCCCCAGCGTATCGTTGACTTCCTTGAAGCGGTCCAGGTCGAGGAACAGCAGGCCCAGCGGCAGATTGGCGCGATGGCTTTTCTTGATCTCCTGCTCCAGGCGGTCGTGGAACATGCGGCGGTTGGGAAGGCCGGTCAGGTTATCGAAATTGGCCTGCTTCCAGAGTTGTTCCTCGGAGGCTTTTTTCTGGGTAATGTCCAGAAACTGCGCCACCCGGCGCCAAGGCGCGCCGTCCTCGTTGAAAATGGTGTTGATGGAAAGCTGCTCGATATAAATCTCGCCGTCCTTGCGCCGGTTCCAGATTTCGCCTTGCCAGCGGCCGCTGGTGTTGATGGATTCCCACATGGCTCGGTAGAAGCCCCCATCGTGGCGGCCGGAACTGAGGATTCTCGGGTTCTGTCCGATCGCTTCCTCCGCCGCGTAACCGGTCGTCCGGGTGAACGCCGGGTTGACGGTCAGTATCGTCCCGCCCGCATCGGTCACGACCATGGCCTCGCTGCTGTTGTCATAGGCCAGGGTGGCCAGGCGCAAGGATTCCTCCGCCTGTTTGCGTGAGGTGATGTCTTGCACGATACCCCGCATCCGGACCGGTTTGCCGTCCGCATCGCGCTCGGCTCGGCCGGCGGAGCGCATCCAGCGCGTTTTGCCGTCGCGGTCCACGATCCGGTAATCCACATCGTAGGGCCTGCCGTCCTCGATATGCGCCCGGTGCGCCTCCGTCACCAGGCGCCGGTCATCCGGATGCACGGCCGCAATGAAACTTTCCCAGGCGAGTTGTCCCGCCTGGGGAAACCCCAAAATAGTCGTGACCGCCTCCGACCAATACTGCCGGTTGCTCACCAGATCGTTTTCCCAAACGCCGACACCCCCGTAGCACTGGCTGACCCGGAGGCGCTCCTCGATAATCCGCTGCGAATCCTCCGCTTGCTTGCGCACATGGAAGGACAAGGCCAGCGCGATACCCGTCACGGTCAGCACGAGCAGGTAGCACCAGAAATTCTCCAGCCCGGTCTGGGCGACATCCGCTCCGAAATAGCCGACTCCCCTCTCCGCCCCCAGCAAGGCTTGTATGGCCACCATAGCGATGACCAGCACGACGCCGTGCCGCCCAAAACGCAGAGCCGCCAGGACCACGAACAGGAACATCCAGTAGCCGAAGGCTAGAGGACCGAAGATGGCGTCGAACCAGCCCAGGAAAATCGCCTGCCCGGCAAAAAACGCCGTCAGAAAAAAGCATGTTGTTTCCATGAGACGCTCGCGGCCGAACCAGCCGCGAGGAAGACGATTCCAGACCAGGAACAGCGGCGTGCC
>DATDOO010000304.1:0-2794 GCA_035293245.1 Methylococcaceae bacterium | reverse complement strand
TCATCCACGCAGAATTGCCAGATGGCCAATGCCTGAAGCACCGTGCTCTTGCCGCTGTTGTTGCGCCCGACCAGCAGGTCGAATTGCGTGAAGTCGTAGGTTTGTTCGCCTACGCTTTTGAAGTTGCGCAAGGTCAGCTTGCTAATCATCGGAACAGTCCTCTTTCAACATCGCGGTAGGCATTCAGCGCCGCGACTCCTCTAGAAAGCGCGCGGCAACCCTTGAGCATCTTCGACGCCTTCAGCGTGTCCACCACGGCAATCCGGCACAGGTCGGCATGGGCAATTGATCCTTTGCGGTCGGTCCAGTGGCTTACTTCGTCCCAAACAGGGGGGCCTTCAAGATTCAAAAGTGTCACCGTTACGCTCTCGGCGGCGGCTTCGGTACTTTGCAGGTATCGCGAGGGACAGAACTACTTTCTTGCTTCTCGTTCCCACGCCCAGGGCTAGCACACCGCCTTCGGCGTTGGCAAAAGCGCAGATAGTCTCCAGTGCCTTGCCCACCATCTTGCCGGAGACGCGCTTGAATTCCAGTGTACGGCTCTCGTGAACACTCAGCAGGGTAGCGATACGCGGCGCAGCCTGGGTGGGGGTGAGGTCAAGCATGGATGCCGACATCCTGGGCTTTGAGTGCGTTAGAAATTGCATCGTTGATGGCGGAATCGACCTTTTCGCTCTCAATCGAAGATTTCGCCCGCGGCCCAGGCGTTCCACATTGGGGTGTATTCGTCGATATACGCATTGATGTTGGCGCTGAGTCCTTCTTCGTATTGCGCTCTTTCCATGAGGTCCATGTCTGAAGCTGCTTCCGAAATTTGTGCTTGAAATGCGGACTCATCCAAATGAGGTGGTGGGCCACTTGGGTGGAGGCTGACTGCGAGAAATCGCGCAAAATCTGACGTTACGGTTGGGGGCTTATCAGCCACCAACCGTTGAATTCGCAACCAGATATGATCGCCTTGGACCTTGACGTCGGAGTCCACTCCGGGTAGTCCGGCAATATCTTTGGGGAAGCACTTGAAATGTGGCCAGTGGGCAAGACTGTAACTCTTCGGATTAATAGCGATTGCCTGCTCGCCAATGTACTCAAGCAATCGTTTCAACAGTTCGCGCGGATCGTTCATTCGGTGCGCTCCTCTAGTTTTGTAGCAAGTCCGTGTGATTGCGCAGATTATGGCTTTCGATGATCAGTACCAAGTGATAGCGCCTGAAGTCTTATAGGCCCTTGCTGGCATGGCGAGACCTACGTTTTCTAGGGACAGCGGTGGAATCCCGCCTTCTCCGAAAACCTGGACGGCATCGAGTATCTCGATGCCCACCAAGGTTTCGTTCGGGCCGATGTTCAACGCAACTTCGTCGTTCAGCCAAACCGTACGGCATTCATGACGCCCTTCCAGCAGACGGATGTACAAGGCGTCGGCTTCAGGGTCGTAACTGATCTTCATGGTTCGCTCCATCATGAAGTATGCGGATTGCCTGGGCCGGACAACGACATAAAAAGCGCACTTTAACAACAGCTTCCGCCGGTAGCACAGATTCCGCACATCGCGCCTGCCGTGCGTCACGGGCGTTTGATACGAATTTTGTGTTCGGTGAGGACAACGAAACAGCCGCGCCACTCGGCGAGTTGTCCAGCAATCGCGCCGATGGCCTCCAACAAGGCATTCGCACCGGGTTCGCGCAGGCGGACCAACAGCACTCCGGCGTGGGTTCCGGGAGCGAATCGGCGGGTGTCGGAAAAATCCAGGTCTTGAGTAATCAGCAAGCGATTTTCCTTGCAGGCGGCCTCCCAAACCTCGCCGTCGGATCGGCCGGTCAATTGCTCTTCCGCCACGGTATCCACGTCGTAACCGTGGCGGCGTAATACGGGCAGCAGCCTTGCCGGCAGGTTTTCGTCGAGCTTGATCCTCATGCCAATGCAGGCGTGGGGGGCAGGGGCAGGTCCTCTTCGGCGGAAACGGCGGCGAAAGCGATGATCGCGCGCACCGCCTCGTTACTGAGGGTGGGAAAGTCCGCGATGATTTCCTCGATGGTCATTCCTTCCGCCAGACTGGCCAGCACAGTGCGCACCGTTACCCGTGTGCCGGTAACGATGAGTTCCCCCCCGCACACGGCGGGGTCGCGAGTGATGTAAGGCCTGAAATTCATGGTCATGGTTGTTCTCCTATCCGATAGTGGCTGACGTTGTCAGTTCCTCTCAGAATCGTTTCCCTGCCAGCGCGTTCCGTTTGCCGGCCGGGTAAAGTTGCAACAAGTGCACTTTAACAACTGTTTCCACCGGTTGCACAAAGTCGCTACGACGCGACTTCCGTACAATGAGCGCATGAACACTACCCTCGCTCCGGCTGCCAACCACAACTTTTTCGTCACCTGCCCCCTGGGGGTCGAGCCGCTGTTGAGCCGCGAGTTGACCGGCCTGGGAGCGGATGCACCGCACGAGCAGCGGGCGGGGGTTACTTTCGCCGGTACGCTGGAGACGGCCTACCGCGCCTGCCTGTGGTCGCGGCTGGCCAACCGGGTGCTGCTCAGGCTGGGCGAATTTCCGGCGGGCGATTTCGACGCGCTTTACGTCGGGGCGCGCGGCATCGACTGGCCCACCGTGCTGGATGCGCGCGGGACGTTCGCGGTGGGCTTCACGGAGTCGCGCTCGACCCTGGGCCACAGCCACTATGCCGCGTTGAAGGTGAAGGACGCCATCGTCGACGCCTGCCGCGAAATTACCGGCCAGCGGCCCGACGTGGACACCGCACGGCCCGACGTGCGGGTGCACGTCCACGTGGAACAGGAGCGGGGCG
>DATDOO010000303.1:0-6118 GCA_035293245.1 Methylococcaceae bacterium | reverse complement strand
GGCCGCGCTGACCGATCCGGCCGTGGCGGAGGAACTGGAGACGCGCCGCACGGAATTCCAGCGGCGGCGGGATTTTCTGCTGCGCAAGCTACGCGCACTGGGCTTTGTCATTCCCGCCGATCCGCGGGGCGCTTTCTACATCTATGCCGATTGCAGCCGGTTTACCGACGATAGTCGCCGGTTTGCCCTGGCTGCGCTGGAAGAAGCGGGCGTGGCTTTCACCCCGGGGGAGGATTTCGGGGAAACTTCAAGTTCGCGCTACGTGCGCTTCGCTTACACCACGGGTCTCGCGCGCCTGGAGGAAGGCATGGCGCGATTGGAGAAATGGCTGGAAAGGCAACGAACATGAGGGGTCCGCCGGCCCCGCTCCGGAGCCGGCGGACGGAACGAAGCTACTTCACGCCGTGTTCGTTGAGGAACTTGCCGAACAGCTTGTCGGTTTTCATGATGTGGTTGGTCAGCCAGTCGCGCAGGAAATTCATGATTTCTGCGGAAATGGCCGCGTCGCCCTTGTCGAATTTGGACTTGAACGCCGCCACTTCCTTGACCAGGTCGGCGTGCTGGCCCTTGTGATCGGGCGATTGCGGATACTGGTGCTGCGCCATCAGCTTTTCTTCGAAGCCGAAATGGTACACGGTGTAGTTCACCAGTTCATTGAGAATCTTTCCCAGCGCTTCCTTCGCGTGCCCGGCGCGCATGGCGTCGTTCAACTGGTTGGCCAGTTCCACAAGCTTCTTGTGCTGGTCGTCGATCTGTGCGACGCCGACACTGAACATGTTGCTCCAAGTTATCAGGGACATGATGAACACTCCTTATTTATTATTTAGGAACGCCGTTTAGATTAAACATTTTCACCGCCTGATCAAGGTTGGCGGCGGACCTTTCCAACGTGACCGACGTTTGGGTGGCGGATTCCACCGCCCCGTCGGTCATTTTCAACATCTCCGTGATTTGCTCGACATTCTCGACAATGTTCCGCGCCCGTCCCACCTGCTCGTCGGTGAGCTGGGCCAAACGCTGAATCTTTTCCAGGGTCAGCGCGGCGCGGTCCTTGATCTGGTGCAGATACTCCGCCGCCTGCACGGACTTTCCCACCCCCGCGTCGAGCAGGGGCGCAACGGTTTCCATCACGTCCACGGCGTGATTGGTTTCGTGCTGGATGGACTGGATCATGGTGGAAATTTCCGAAGTGGCGGTGGCGGTGCGCTCAGCCAGCCTGCGCACTTCCTCGGCCACCACGGCGAATCCCCGCCCCTGCTCGCCGGCGCGCGCCGCCTCGATGGCGGCATTGAGCGCCAGCAGGTTGGTCTGCTCGGCGATGCCCTTGATCAGTTGGATGATGCCGCTCACCTCGCCGGAACGCTCCTTGAGCTGCAGAATCTGGGTAGCGGTATTGCGGATGGTGTCCTTGATGGAGTTCATGCCTTGCATGGTGTCGGAAACCATGCTTTCGCCCTGCACGGAAAGATCGGCGACGGCGTTGGAGTGGTGCTCGGTCTCGTTGACCAGATTGGCGATTTCGTTGATGCCGTGGGTAATTTCGGTAATCGTCTCGGTGGTCTGGGCGGTGGAGCCGGCCTGCATCTGCGAGGCGAAGCTGATTTCGTTGGACTGCGCCGACATCTGCTGCACGCTCGCGGAAACGTCCTGGGCGTTACGTTCGATCTGCAGGATGATCCCGCGCAGTTTTTCCTGCATGCGAGCCAGGGAGTTCAGGACACTGGCGTCGGCGCCCTGGCTCAGGTTCACGGGCGTGCTGAGTTCGCCGTCGGCAAGGCGATGGACGATCTCGGCGACGTATTCGGGATCGCCGCCGAATGTCTCCCGGATCCCGTCGGCCAGAAAATAAGCCGCGCCGCACAGCGCGAAGAGAAAACCCGCCCCCGCCCAGGGAATGCCCGCGAGCCAGGAAGAATCGCCCGCCATCGCCAGCAGGCCGAGTCCGGTGCAGACTGCAAGGGACAGGAAGGCGACGGCGAACAAAAGAATAAGTCTGGTTCGGATCGCGAGCGTCTTTTTCATTGTTATTTCCCCGCCTGGGCGGAACTCGAGTTGGAACGAATCACCCCTGCCGGCTCAAATCCCTTTGCCCATGCATGGAATAATGCCACTCAGCTTATTGCATTTACGGCCCGGTTCAAAGCGCGGATCGCGCCGCCCGCGTCAACGGCTCCCTTTGCCCGCCTTCCGTTCCAGCCACAGCCCGTACAGATAATACGCCGCAATCATGCCGAAACCGCTGAGCCCCGCCCAGACCAGGACGGCATTCTCGTTGCCGATGAAGTACGCGCCGATGAAACACAACAGGATCCAGACGAAAATCAGGATCATGCGCCAGCGTTCGAGGCGCGTTTCCCTTTGCTCGTGGAGCAGCCATTCCTGCTCCTGCCGGTGACGGGTGTCCCGGATTTCCTTGAGGCGGACATTCTGTTTCTGCCGCTGGCCGATCTTGCTCACGATGTTCCTCCGGGTTATTCCGCAACGAGCCGATCCCGCTGCAATTCGCGCAGTTTCATCAGCGCATACACCGATTCCAGATGGGGAATCGGCACGCCGACGCGCTGGCCGGCGCGCACCGCATTGCCGAGTATCGCCTCGGTCTCCATCGGCCTGCCGGCCTCGAAATCCAGCAGCATGCTGGTCTTGTAAGGCGGCATCTTGCGGGTGCTGACGATGTTCTTTTCCACGATGTCCTCCGGCAGCGGGTGTCCGAGCGCCGCGGCGATTTCGCAAACCTCGCCCATGATGGCGCGCACGAACGGTTCCTGGGTCGTCAGGATGTCATTGGTGCTCAATCCGCCGGACAGCACCGACAGCGGATTGAACGGCGCATTCCACACGCATTTCTGCCAGCGGGCGGTGGCGATGTCTTCCGTCGCCACGCAACTGATCCCGGCCTGCTCGAAGGCGGCGGCCAAGCGGCGGGCTTTCTCCGGCAAGCCGCGCGGGTATCCGCCCAGCGCCATGCGCCCGTAAGCCTGGTGCCAGATGTGGCCGGGCGCCGTGCGGGTGACGCAGATGAAAGCGAGGCCGCTGATCAACTCATTGTCCGGAAAGGCTTGCGCAATCTCTGCCTCGATGTCGATGCCGTTGCACACCAGCACAATGGCGGTTTGCGGACCGAGCGCGCCGCGCAGCAGTCCCACCCGGTCGGCGTGCTCGACCACCTTGACGCACAACAACACGTAATCCGGCTTTTCCCGGAGTTCGGCGGCGTCGCGCACCACGTGCTTGGGGACGAAATGGTAATCCCCCAGCGGACTCTGTATCCGGATGCCGTGCCGATGGACGTCGTCGTAATCGGAACGGGCCACCACCGAAACTTCCGCGCCTTGCCGCGCCAGTTGCGCCCCGTAGAAGCTCCCCACCGCCCCCGTGCCGATGACCAGTACGTTCATGCCTTATCTCCCAGGAGGGTCTTGACGAAAGGAATGGTGAGCGGGCGTCGCGCCGCCAGGCTGCTCTGGTCCAGCCGGTCGAGCAGCGCCCACAGGGTGGGCAAGTCGCGCGGACAGCGCGCGAGCAGGTACTGGCCCACGGCGACGGGAAGCTCCAGGCCCAGGTGCCGGGCGCGACCGGTCAGCACGGCCAATTTACCCGCATCGTCCAACGCTTGCAGACGCAACGCCATTCCCCAGGCCAGCCGGCTGCGCAAATCGGGAAGCGCGATCGGCAGTTGATTCGGGGACACCGAGGACGCCACGATCAACTGCCGCTCCATCTGCCGCAAACGGTTGAAGCCGTGCAGCAGGGCTTCCTCCCAGGCAACATCGCCGGCGATGGCATCCACGTCGTCCAGGCAGACTAGGTCGTACGCCTCGATCCCGTCCAGCATCGCGGGATCGAGGCGCGCAAAGTCCCCGAGCGGCAGGCAAACGGCCGTCCGGCCATACTCGCCCGCCCGCCCGCCCGCGGCATGCAACAGGTGCGTCTTGCCGTGGCCTTGCGGGCCCCACAAAAACAGGAACGCGTCCCCCCCGCCTTCGGCGCAGCGCATCAGCGCGGCGACGGTTTCGCCGTTCCCTCCCGGATAAAAGCCGGAAAAATCCAGGCGCGCGTCGAGACGCAATTCCAGGGGAATCTGCCCGCTCATGCCGTGTCCGGAAAAAAGGCGCTCAGGCCCTTGCAGACTTCAGGGCCGCAGCGACCGTCGCCAGCCGCCTGCCGAATGCGCGGCACAAGGATTTTTCATCGGCGCTCAGCGCCTCCCCGCTGACGGAGAGGCGGCTCGGGCCGTAAGGCGTGCCGCCGCCGCGGGTGGATTGCAGCGCGGTTTCCTGGCTGGGAATGCCCACCAGCACCATACCGTGATGCAACAAGGGAATCATCATGGACAACAAAGTCGATTCCTGCCCGCCGTGCATGGATCCGGTGGCGGTGAACACCCCGCCGGGCTTGCCGGTGAGTCCGCCGGAAAACCACACCGAACTGCTGCTGTCGATGAAATGCTTGAGCGGCGCGGCCATGTTGCCGAAATGGGTGGGACTGCCCAGCGCCAGTCCGTCGCACGAACGCAGGTCTTCCTGCGTGGCGTAAGGCGGGCCATCGGCGGGAATGTCGTCGGCCACCGCCTGGCAAACCGGAGAGATTTCCGGAACGGTGCGCACCTTGGCGACGGCGCCGGCTTCCTCGACGCCATGGGCGATCAGGTTGGCCATTTCCGCGGTGCTGCCGTTGCGGCTGTAGTACAGAACAAGAATTTCAGTCATCGAATGAAGAATTATGAAAAGTCAGAGGATAGCCAGGACATTTTCCGGCGGCCGCCCCAGCGCCGCCCGGCCGTCGGCCAGCACCACCGGGCGCTCGATCAGCACGGGGTTTTCCACCATGGCGGCGATGAGTTGCTCGCGGCTCAGGGCTGGATCGTCCAGCCCGAGTTCCTTGTATGGCGCCTCCTGGCGGCGCATCAACCGGCGCGGCTCCAGAGCGAGCAGCTTCAGGATAGAGTCCAGTTCCGCCGCGCTCGGCGGGGTTTTCAGGTATTCGATCACGCGCGCTTCGACGCCGCGTTCCTGGAGCAGTTGCAGGGTCTGCCGCGACTTGCTGCAGCGCGGATTGTGGTAAATCGTGACGGTCATGAAGAAGTTCCGGGAGGGTCAAGAGCGAAATTTCAGCGTGATATTATCTTGCGATTCCACCGCCTTTGTTAGCCCATGCAAATCCCCCCGTTCCACACCGCCCGCGTCCTGGTGGCGGGCGACATCATGCTCGACCGCTATTGGCACGGCGCGACTTCGCGCATTTCCCCCGAAGCGCCGGTCCCGGTCGTGCACATCGACGAGGCGGAAGAGCGCGTGGGCGGTGCGGGCAACGTGGCGCTCAACGTCGCGGCCCTGGGCGCTGCCGCTGCCCTGCTGGGCTACCGTGGCGCCGACGAGGCCGGTGAGGCGCTGGAGGAATTGCTGGGGGAGGCCGGAGTGAGTTGCCTGCTGGAACAGCCTCCCGGAGCGCGCACCATTACCAAGTTGCGCGTCGTCAGCCGCCATCAGCAACTGATCCGGCTGGATTTCGAGGACGGCTTCCACCGGACGCCCGCCGACTATTTCCTGAGCCGCTTTGCCCAGGCACTGGAAGAGAGCGATGTGGTCGTCCTTTCCGACTACGGCAAGGGTACGTTGCGCGAGGCAGCGGAGATGATCCGCCTGGCGCGGCGGGCCGGCAAGCCGGTGCTGGTCGATCCCAAGGGCAGCGACTTCAGCCGCTACCGCGACGCCACCGCCATCACCCCCAACCAAGGCGAATTCGAGGCGGTCGTCGGCCGCTGCGAGGACGACGAGCAACTGGCCGAACGCGGCCTGAACCTGCTGGCAGGGCTGCGCCTGGAAGCCCTGCTCATCACCCGCGGTGAGCGGGGCATGACCCTGTTGCACCGCGACGCCGCGCCCCTGCACCTGCCGACCCACGCCCGCGAGGTGTTCGACGTGACCGGTGCCGGCGACACGGTGATTTCCACGCTCGCCGCGTCACTGGCGGCGGGCTGTCCGTGGCCGGAGGCGACTCAGCTCGCCAACGTCGCCGCCGGGGTGGTGGTGGGCAAACTGGGCACCGCCACCGTCGGCGTCGCCGAACTGGCCGAGGCGCTGCACGGCCCGCGCGCGCGGCATCGCGGCGGCGTGCG
>DATDOO010000302.1:0-3203 GCA_035293245.1 Methylococcaceae bacterium | reverse complement strand
CGCTATTACCTGACACGACTCGGTCGAGCCACCATCGCGACCTGCTGCAAACTCACCGAGTTCCTCATCATTCCGACACTCGCCACCGCGACAGTTTGATCAGATTTTATAAAGACTTGGCTTGTAAGAGACTAAAATACGCCGCGCCGCGGCAGCAGAAGGAGATGGGGAGCAATGGAAGAAAAGCGCTTACGCCTCTTTTTGGCGATCGTCCTGGTATTCGCAGCGCTGTGCCTGGCGCTGCCGATCGGCTTGAGCCGCCGGATTCATGTGGAATCCGAAGGGCCGACCCGCCTTCGCGTCGGCCCGGACCATCAGGTTCGGGTGGTCGCCGGAGGGCGGTTGCATGTCCTGGCCGGTGACGGAAGCCTCCGCGCCAGCTACCCGCTGGCGGACTTCGGCCTGATGTCCGTCCTGTCCGATCTGGTGCCCCTGGCCGGCGGGGATTTTTTCGCCGCCCAGGCGGAACCTCCCTCGGTCTGGCGCTGCAACGAACAGTCCCGGTCCTGTAACCGCATACTCCAGCCGGACGAATACCTCGGCCCCAACGCCGCGGCGCTGTTCCTGGCCTGGGAGGAAACCAGCCGGCGCCTGGCCGTGGCGGACAATTTCGAGCACCGCCTGTTGCTGCTGGACGGCGACGGCAAACTGCTCGACATCAGCTCGCGCCAGACCTTATCGCTTTCCTTCCCGCAAAAACTCCTGTGGCTGGGGCCCCGTGAGCTGGCGGTGGTCGATACCTCCCGCACCCGCATCGTCGGAGTCTCCCTCGATCGGGACCGTTTCGGCCCCCTCGCCTGGTCCGACTCCGCCGCCCTGGCCGCTCCCGGGGGAAGCGCCTACCGCGCCACCCGCTGGCTCGACCGCGGGCCGGACGGCAGTTGGTGGACTTTGAACAGCCGCCCGGACTTCGGCGGCACGCGGGTGGTGAAAATCACCCCCGGCGCGGGATCCCCGCAGGGCTTCGAGGCGCCAACCAAGGAAGAACTGGCGGACCTGGCCTGGTTCGAAGGCCGGCTCCTGGTCACCGACGTGGGTGGCTGGCGGGTGCGCAGTCTGGATGCCATGGGCAAGCCGGGAGCGGACTTTGGAGACGCGGCCTTCCGGGCGGCGCTCGACGCGGGGGCCAGGCGACAAGCCTTCTGGGTCTGGTTACGCCGCGCCCTGCAGGCGGGCGTAGTCCTGTCGCTTCTCACCGCAATCCGGCTGGCCTGGAAACTGACCCGGCTGCAAACCGCGAACGCCGCCGAAAATCCGCAGCGGGACACCGAGACCCCGCTGGCTGAACTGCCGGACATTTCCGGCGCGGAGCCAAGCATCCGATTGGAATTCGCCAATGATTACGATTATGTCTTGAACAGCATTCGTGCCAATCTGTCACGGTCCTGGAGGCGCATCTTGCCTGCAATGGAATGGATTTTGACGCTGTTTTGGGGGCTTTATGCCCTGCTGACTCGCCAGCCATTGGAAATGCTGACGACCTTGGGGGGTGGGATCGATCTGGCCGTTTTCCTCATGCTTCTGCTCACCGCCCTCGGCCTCACGCCCTCCTTTCAAACCCTTGTCGTTCTCTTGGGACGTTTGCGTGCATCGCGTCCTCCCATCGCTTGGCACGTAAACAGTCGTGGCTTGGATTGCGCCGAAGGTGAGGCATTCACAGCGCATATGTCCTGGCAAGGAATTTATGGCGTTGACCGCCTGCAGGCAGGATTTCTGGTTTTGCTGACCCAACACCAAGTCGTGTGGTTCCCCTGCAACGGCTTTGCCTCGATCGAGGAAATCAAACACTTCGAAACTTGGGCGCGCCGAAGCGCGCCTCGCTATCGTGCGCTCCGAACGCGGCAATGGCCCCAATGGCTGCTATCGCTGCTCTTGGCGCCAGTGTTGCTCGTCCTGTGCATATTCCTGGCGGAGACATGGGATACCGGCACACCGCTGCATGAGAGTTATCCCCTGTTGATCAAGCCGTCCGGTTGGTTCCTGACGGGCCTGGCCTGGAATACAGCATTCGCCGCGCCACTGTTTTACCTGTTGAGCCGTTGGACGACAAAGTGGTGGGCGTACGTGCTTACCGGCGCGTTTCTGGGCACGGCGCTCTACGGACTCTGCCGCTACAGCGCCTGGATCGAGCCGAGCTTCGCCCTGATGGTCGCCTACGCGCTTATCGGCGCGATGCACTGGTGGCTGGTACATTCCGGCCAACCGCAGTGAAGCGTGTCACCGCTCGCTCGGATGGAACAGCACCTCGCCGTCCACCCGGAAATCCGCGATGACTTTCTGCCCTTCCGCTCCGATCAGGTAGCGGAGATAGGCTTCGGCCAGTTCGCGGTTGACGTGCGGGTGTTTGACCGGGTTCACGATCATGACGTGGTAGGGATTCATCAGCTCCGCGCCGCCCTCGAACAGGGGAACCAGTCCCTCCAGCTTGGCGCGCATGGCCAGCCAGGTGCCCCGGTCGGTGAGGGTGTAGGCCGACTTGTCGGCGGCCATGCGCAGCACCGCGCCCATGCCCTGCCCCGCGGAAAGGTACCAGTCGCCCTGCGGTGTCAGGCCGTGGGCGCGCCAGAGGGATTTCTCCTTGACGTGGGTGCCGGACTCGTCGCCCCGCGACACAAAGTCCGCCCGCGCTGCGGCGATGCTGCGCACAGCGTCGGCTGCAGTTTTGGCGCCCTTGACCCCGGCCGGATCGCCGGTCGGGCCGACGATGAGAAAGTCGTTGTACATGACCGCCTGCCGACCGACGCCGTGCCCCGCCGCGACGAAGCGCTCTTCCGCGTCCGGATCGTGGGTCAGTACCACGTCCACGTCGCCGTTCTCTCCCAGCTTCAAGGCCTTGCCGCTGCCGACGGCGATGACGTCGACGCGCGCCCCGTGCTGTTTTTCGAATGGCGCATTCAGCACCGGCAAAAGGCCGCTGTCGGCGGTGCTGGTGGTGGTGGCGAGTTTGAGGACGTTTTCGGCCAGGACGTTGACGCTCAGCAACAGGCCGAACAGGACCAAAGCGATGCGTGGAATGCATTTCATCTCATTTATCCGCAAAAATTACAAAAAATGTAGGTTGGGTTAGGCGTCCTCGCCGTAACCCAACAAAACGGCGCCGAGATGTTGGGTTATGCGGAGGACCGCAACCCAACCTACATTTCGGCCGGGGCTCAGAACCTGAGCAACGACTGCACGTAAAAATAATCCACGTCCTGCTGGTC
>DATDOO010000301.1:0-4134 GCA_035293245.1 Methylococcaceae bacterium | reverse complement strand
CACCCTGATGGGTTTCCCGCCCATTCAGCTCGAAATCGGCTCGGACTATGGCGATGGCACGGGAAGCAAGATCGAAGCGCTGGTGGTGGAAGGGTTCCGCATCCCCACGGACGAGCGCAGCGCCGTGCTCATCCCGTTCCTGGGCAAAAAGGGCAGCTTCCCTTATGTTTCAGCCACGGACGTGCTGAACGGCTCAGCTCCCGTGGAGCAACTGCAAGATCGCATCGTCCTGGTCGGCGCCACGGCGGCCGGCCTGCTGGACATGCGCGCCACGCCGGTGC
Source organism: Methylococcaceae bacterium (assembly GCA_035293245.1). Lineage (GTDB taxonomy): Bacteria > Pseudomonadota > Gammaproteobacteria > Methylococcales > Methylococcaceae > DATDOO01. The sequence continues at coordinate 3,853 of DATDOO010000301.1, read as the reverse complement.
AGAACGTTTTCCCCGGCGTCGAGATCAACGCCAACCTCATCGCCGCCATGCTGGACCAGCGCTTCAAGGAGCGGCCGGCGTGGATACTGGGCGTCGAATTGCTGCAGATCCTGCTGGTGGGGCTCGTCCTCGGCATTCTGATGCCCCGCCTGTCCGCTGCCGTGGGCACGCTGCTCGTCAACCTCATCCTTGCCGTGCTGCTGGGCCTGAACGTCCTCGCCTGGCAACGCTGGAATCTCGCCCTCGAATCCGCCGCGCCGCTGATGCTGGCCTTCGTGTTGTACAGCTTCCAGATGTTCTTCGGCTTCTTTCTGGAAAGCCGCGCCTTGACACATCTCGCCGGCCGGTTTGGACAATACGTCCCGCTGGAAATCGTGAAAGAAATGAGCCAGCAGGAAAGCGATTTCGGCATCAGCGGCGAGACGCGCGAGATGACCGTGCTGTTTTCCGACGTGCGCGGCTTCACCACCATTTCCGAGAGCGTGCCGCCGCACCAGTTGTCCTTGCTGATGAACGAACTGCTCACGCCCTTGACCCGTGTGATCCACCAGCACAAGGGCACCATCGACAAGTACATGGGCGACGCCATCATGGCCTTCTGGGGCGCGCCGCTGCACGACCCGCACCACGCGCGCCACGCCCTGGAAGCGGGGCTGGACATGCTCAAGGCCGTCAAGGAAATCCAGGCGGCGTTCAAGGCGCGCAACTGGCCGGAAATGAAACTCGGCGTCGGCCTGAACACCGGCCCCATGAGCGTCGGCAACATGGGTTCGGAATTCCGCATGGCCTACACGGTGTTGGGCGACGCGGTCAACCTGGGCTCGCGGCTGGAAGGCCTGACCAAACAGTACGGCGTTTATTTGATCGTCAGCGAAACCACCCGCGCCGCCGCACCGGAGTTCGCCTACCGCGAACTCGACCGGGTGCGCGTCAAGGGCAAGAACGAACCGGTGGCCATCTACGAACCGCTGGGACGCAAGGAAGAACTGACCGAAGCGGAGCAGGACGAACTGTGGCGCCACGAACTGGCGCTAATCCACTACCGCAAACAGCACTGGCCGGAGGCCCGGGAAGCTTTCCACCTGCTGGCGGCGGAACATCCGCAAAGGGCACTTTATCCCCTCTATCTGGAACGCATCGCCCTGTACGAACGGGAACCGCCCGGCGAGGACTGGGACGGTGCGTTTACGCATCACAACAAATAGAGCGAGCAAATAGACCGGAATCCAGACCATGACTCGCTACGTCCTCGCCATAGACCAAGGCACCACCAGCACCCGCTGCATGCTTTTCGACCGGGATGGCCGGCCGGTCAGCCAGGCCCAGCAGGAACACCGGCAGATTTACCCGCAACCCGGCTGGGTCGAGCACGACCCCCTGGAAATCCGCGATACCACCCGGGCCCTCGTCTCCGCGGCCCTGGCCAAAGCCGGCGCTGGGGCGAAAGACATCGTCGCGGTCGGCATCACCAACCAGCGCGAAACCGCTGTACTTTGGGAGAAGAGCACCGGGCGGCCGATTCATCCCGCCATCGTCTGGCAGGACACCCGCACCGCCGAACTCTGCGCCCGGCTTGCCGCGGATGGCGGGCAGGACTGGATCCGCGCCAAGACCGGCTTGCCGATCGCCACCTATTTCTCCGCTCCCAAGCTGCAATGGCTGCTGGAGCATGTGGACGGCGCGCGGCGACGGGCGGCACGAGGCGAGCTCCTGTTCGGCACCATCGACACCTGGCTGATCTGGAATCTGACGGGCGGCCCGAACGGCGGCGTCCACGTCACGGACGCGAGCAATGCCTCGCGAACCCTGCTGATGAATCTCGCCACGCTGGATTGGGACCCGGAACTGCTGGACAGCCTGGCCATACCGCGGGAAATACTGCCGGAAATACGCTCCTCCTCGGAAATCTACGCCACGGCCACGGGGATCTTAGCCGGCGTTCCCGTGGCGGGCGATCTGGGCGACCAGCAGGCCGCGCTGTTCGGCCAGACCTGCCTGGACGTGGGCGACGCCAAAAACACTTACGGCACCGGCTGCTTCATGCTGCTCAACACCGGCCACGCCATCGTGCCGTCGCGCCACGGACTCCTCACCACGGTGGCCTATCGTCTTGGCAGGGACCGGCCTGTGTATGCGCTGGAAGGCTCGGTTGCGGTCACGGGTGCGCTGGTGCAATGGCTGCGCGACAACCTGGGGCTGATCGAAACCGCCGCGGATGTGGAAACCCTGGCCAACACGGTCGAGGACAACGGCGGCATCTACCTGGTGCCGGCCTTCTCCGGCCTGTTCGCCCCCTACTGGCGCAGCGACGCCCGCGGCGCCATCGTCGGCCTGACCCGTTACGTCCACAAGGGCCACTTCGCCCGCGCCGCCCTGGAAGCCACGGCCTACCAGACCCGCGAAATCCTCGACGCCATGCGCGAGGAAACCGGCCTGGCTCTCAACGCGCTGAAAGTGGACGGCGGCATGGTAGCAAACGAGACCCTGATGCAGTTCCAGGCGGACATCCTGGGCGTCCCCCTCATCCGTCCCGCCGTCGCGGAAACGACCGCCCTGGGCGTCGCTTACGCCGCCGGTCTTGCCGTCGGCTTCTGGAAAGACCCGGACGAACTGCGTGCCCTATGGCGCCGAGACAAGGAATGGCAACCGAACCTGTCCGCAGAAACCGTGCAAAGGCTGTACGGGGGATGGAAGAAAGCGGTGCTGAGGACGTTCGGATGGATGGATTCTCAGGGCTAAAACCGTGCGATCTTTGATGTGGATGTGCGAATAAAGTTGCGTCTAGCATCGTCGCGTGAGTTCATCCTTCGCCTTCTGCGCGGTCGCTCGACCGTGGCAAGGGTTGTCCCCTGTGGAAGTACTTTGACTCCAGACCCAAATTTCCCAGAGTTCAGAGCAGCTTTCACCTTCCCGGCACGGGCTTTGACAAAATCCAGAGTTTTAGTAATGTTTGTCCGGCCCGGCACGTAACCAGTGTCGGCAGGAACGAAACGGACAGGATAGACAGGATGCAGGGAATTAATCTTCAAGCGTTAGGACGACCCGCCCCTCCGGCCACGTCGCCGCGATCCGCCCTCCGGAAACAACCGCCAGGTTTTTCGTGCTTTCCCATGCGCGATTCTCGCCGCGGCCCGTTCCTTACCCGACTCCCCCGCGACCACTCTATGTCTCCGGGTTGCTCCCGCGGGTTTCTTGGGCACCGACTGCGGCCACGAGTCGATGTTATCGATAGCCGGCCACTCCAAGCATGACTATCACCGGAACCGAAGACTTCCTGAAATTTACTCCATGGCAAAGGAAATATTTGATATGTACACCTTACCGCAAGAACCCAGCAGTATTGCAAGATTACTGGATAACAGCTTCCGGTTGTTTTCTTCAGGATTTGCCAAGGTGATTGGTATTGGCCTGATGTTGGCCGCCTCTTATATCGCTTTCGCTTTCCTGACGGCCCTCACCATGGGTGTACCTCCCGACGGCTCGGGAGCTTCTCCGGAAGGGTTCAAACATAATTTTGCGGCGTTTTTTGCCGCCCTATTCGGTTTTACCCTATTCACCTTTCTATTTTACGGAGCCATCATCTATCGGCTCGACAATATGACGCACCAACGGCAGGATACTCTGCTCGCCGCACTGGGCGCAGGCTTGAAAAAGCTTCCAAACATGCTGTTCGCGACGATTTTGTATACCCTGGCATTAGCAATTGGCATGCTACTGCTGGTAGTTCCAGGCGTCATACTCGGCTTATCGCTGAGCTTTTACTGGATTTTCATCATGGTCGACAACCTGGGCGCCTATGCCTCGCTGAAGGCCAGCCATAAACTGGTGTGGGGGCATTGGTGGCGGACGCTCA
>DATDOO010000300.1:0-14978 GCA_035293245.1 Methylococcaceae bacterium | reverse complement strand
CCCGCCGAGTGGACTGGTACCGCCTGGGCCAATCCCTGACCTTGTCCGGCGAAACCAAGGCCGGTTGAGCCGACGGGTCCGTTTTCAGCCTTCCCTTACGGGACGGGCACGCGGCGCCCGTCCCCCACAATCCCCGAGGTGCATCATGATCATTGGCCATCTGCCTGCCGGTTACATTGCTTCAACCCTGTTGTTTCCCCGTTTCGAGGTTCCGGGACTTGCCCGCAAGGCGTTCCTCGCCGCGGGAATGTTGGGCGCGGTCGCGCCCGACCTGGACATGTTCTACTTCCATCTCATCGACCACCGCGCCCACTCCCATCACAGCTACGTCAGCCATTTCCCCGTGGTCTGGCTGACGCTGCTCAGCCTGTCCAGCCTATGGCACCGCCAAGCCACCAACCCCGCGCGCCCGGCGCTGGCGGTCATCTTTACGCTGAACGGCTTCATCCATATGTTCCTGGATTACATTGCGGGCAACATCCACTGGCTGGCCCCGTTCGTGAACGAGCCCTTCTCGCTGTTCGAAGTGGCTGCCACCCACCAGCCTTGGTGGCTGAACTTCATCCTGCACCGGACTTTCGGATTGGAAATCGCTATCGTGCTATGGGCCGCCTGGTTGTGGCGCAGGGAGCGGCCCGGCTACAGGGAACCGGGGCGGGCTCTATGGCTGCCGGGACTCGAAGTGCAGATGGATGCCTGGGAGAGCCGGGTGAAAGGGCTGTTGCGGCGAGGTTGGTAACACACCCCGATGGATGGCTCGACTCGGGAGTCCGCCGCCCTGCATCCCGGACATGAGCGAAGCTTTGCAGGATTGACCCAATTTCGCCGGTTCCCAATCTCCAGCCTGGGAACCGGCGAACAGGGGCTTACCGTCAGCAAGGCCCCCTCAAGCCTTCTTCAGGTAGCAGGCCTTCAGCATGAAATTGCCGGCGTCCATCTTGCAGTCCACCTCGTGGTCGCCGCCGACCAAACGGATGCTTTTGACCTTGGTGCCCACTTTCAGCGTGATGGACGAGCCCTTCACTTTCAGGTCCTTGATCAGCACCACCGAGTCGCCGTCGCTCAGCACATTGCCATGGGCGTCTTTTACCACCGCATCCGCAGCGGCATCGGCATCCGCGGTCTCCTGCATCGGCCATTCATGGCCGCAGTCGGCGCAAACGTAGTTGTCGCCGTCCGGGTAGGTGTTTTCCAGGGTGCATTGGGGGCAGGGTGGGATCGTGGACATGAGTACGCTCGAGTCAAAGTAGTCCACGCATTATAAGGGATCGATGCCGGCCCCGGATTACGTCTGCCTGTGCCGGCCCCTAAGCTCCTGCTTGAGGGCCAGGCCCTGGAAGTTGCAGCTTTCCGACACTTCACCACGCCTGCCCAGTGCAAACCGTTGCATTATTTCTGCCCGAGGTTTTTGAGTATTTCTTCCAAGGGGACGAGGTTCACCGTCATTCTGAACAACACCGAATTATTCTGTAACAAGCCGTAGCAATGGTAAGTCCTCAGCAGAATATTGGTCTGGTTCAAGGTGTTTTCGCTGGATTCCTGGAGTTGCCTGACAAGAATATGCAGCTTGTCGTTATTTTTAAGCTGACTTACATGCTGCCGGTCTATTGAAATTTCATGGGACGTGTAAACCATGGGATTGAGTTTGAAATCATGATTTTCCAACTGCGCCTTTTCCAGCAAGGCTCCCGAAGCAAGACTGCAAGGAAATATTTCCGGGTAACGCGCGACATGGGTCAACTCATCGAAATAGTCAGATTGTTCGGCTAACGAACCGGACAGGAAGTTTTTAACCGAACCGTTATTCATGTATTTGCGCTTGAGAAAGTAATCGGTGCCGGGAATGGTCGTTCGGTCCTGAATTTTGTTAAGTTCGGGCAGGCCGTCAAATTCGGCATCGGCCAAAAATAGTGGGGCTTGCGTTTCCTTTTTAAATCCCAGCAACACGGTTTTGTCATCGGACTTCATGACAATGCGATTGCCCAGGGTTAGGGTGGGAATGGTTTTGATCAGCGTCTTTTTAATATCCAGATAAATGGGCGTCCGGGGGCGGACCGCGTTCACAAAGGTAATCTGGTAATTGCTGAAACGCAGATTGTTTTCCTCGACAATCTTGTTTTCATGATGCGCCTCTCTGTATAGGCGCATCTGATATTCAATCAGGGTATTGAGCTGGTAGCCTAGAACGATAGGACCCTTGAACGGGTTGTGCGTAATTTGCAGCCACTTATGCTTATCATGAAACAAGTTGAAATCGTCAGAGGCATTGCGCGCGACTTCAATATGGATCTGGTCGAAAGTGAACGGGCGTTCTTTCATTTTTTCCTTGGACCAAAATGGTGATTATGAATTTGCAGTCCGCCCACGCGCTGCGTCGATGCTCCAGGCGCCCGCGCCGGCGAATGCCAGCAACAGGAAGATGAAGCAGACGACGATTTCCAGCACGCCGGCGAAGCCGGTCAGGGAGAAGACGGACAAATCGTCGAACATCTCCAGGTGCGGCACGAGCAGCAGCTTGGCGGTGCCGCGCTGCAGGAACAGGAACGCGGTCACGATACGCAGCAACGCCAATGCGCGCGGCGTCCAGGTGTCGAAAAAGGCGTGGTCGAGGTTCATGGCGTCCGCTCCTTATGATAGTGGGGTGGCGCGCAAAGAATGGTCGATTCCCAAGAAGCCTATTCCAGCGCAGGGCGGATTAGGCGTCCTCGCCGCAATCCGCCGCAGGGGACGACGGATGGCGCAATGATGCCGAGGACCGTTGTTGCGCCCTATATCTACTCCAAGGGCGTCAATCCTGCTTTTTGGTTGGCGTAATACGCCGCCATTTCGGCGAGTTCCGCATCGGTGAGATTCCTCACCATATAGGCCATTCTGAAGTTTTTCCGCGCCCCATTCTGGTAGTCTCTCAAAGCCTTGAGCAAATAACGTTCATCCTGGCCGATCAGCCGGGGGATATGGGGCGTGAAGTTGTTTCCCTGTTCGCCGTGGCAGGGGCGGCAGTTTTCCAGCTTCTTTTCCAGGGCCGTGCGCTCGCCGGAGCCGGGGATGGAAGGCTTTGTCAATTCGAATCGCGAGAGATAGGCGGCGATATCCTGCTTGTCCTGTGCCGAAAGCGCCGCGGCGATGTTTTTCATGCCCTCGTGCTTTCTCTCCCCGTTGACATATTGCTCCAGCGCGAAGCCGAGGTATTCGGCATGCTGTCCGCCCAGCTTGGGAACCGCCTCGCCGGAAGGTGCCGTTACGCCGTGGCAGCGAGCGCAGCCCTTAAATTTTTCTTGGCCAGCGGCAGATTCGCCTGCCGCCTGAACTAGGCGAACCGGCAACAAGGCAAAAAATAAGGCCGCGAGAAAGGAAAAAACAATTTTTGCGTTCATCGGCTCATTCCGGGTGGGACAAGAACAGATTATGTGCTGCCGTAGTCGCACGGCATCGTTCTTGACGTTGCAGAGGCTCCATGAGTCTAAAAATAGCAGGCAAAGTAGAAAAAGCGTGTCGGCCAGTGGTTGGCCGTCGCGGTTAGGAAGGGCGGGAGTTGTTTTTTCAGGACACGGAGCGGCTTCGGGGGTATTTCGGTCTCCTGGGGGAACGGTCGAAAAGGATGCTGGAGCCTCCATGGCCGCGTTCCCGTGCGGGAGCCGGGGAGCCCGCGCTCAGCGTATCCCGCGCGACGGGTGGGATAGGCGAGTTCGCCGGTCAGCCCGCGCCCAGTTGCTCCAGCGCTTCCTGCTGCTCCAGCCAGTCGGCTTCCGTTTCTTCCAGTTCCTTGGCCAGGGTGGCCTGTTCGAAAAGCAGGCTCTTGAGTTCGTCCTTGTGGGCGTCGGCGTAAATCCCGGCATCGGCGAGGCGTGCGTCGATCTCGGCCATGCGGGTGTTGAGGCCGTCCAGGCGTTTTTCGAGCCGGGCGATGCGGCTCTCGATGGGTTTGCGGGCGTCGGCGAGGCGCTGGCGCGCTTCGGCTTCCAGACGGCGTTCTTCCTTGCGGTCGACGGGGAGCGCAGCGGCTGCGGCTTCCGCCTTGGCGGCCCTGGCCGTGCCGAGTTTGGTCTCGAATAGCCACTTGCGGTAGTCGTCGAGATCGCCGTCGAAGGCCTGGATGCCACCGTCGGCGACGATCAGGAACTCGTCGGTACAGGCGCGCAGCAGGTGCCGGTCGTGCGACACCAGCACCAGGGTGCCTTCGAACTGCGCCAGGGCTACGGTGAGCGCCTCGCGGGTCTCCAGGTCCAGGTGGTTGGTGGGTTCGTCGAGCAGCAACAAATTGGGTTTTAGCCAAACGATGAGCGCGAGCGCCAGGCGCGCCTTCTCGCCGCCGGAGAACGGGGCGATGGCGGACATCGCCATCGCGCCGGCGAAGTTGAAGCCGCCGAGGAAGTTGCGCAGTTCCTGTTCCCGCGCGTTGGGGGCCAGCTTGGCGAGGTGCTGGAGCGGCGACTCATCCGGGCGCAGCATTTCCAGTTGGTGCTGGGCGAAGTAGCCTATGGCCAGGCCCTTGCCCATGTGCACCTCGCCGGAGAGGGGCGGCAGTTCGCCCACCAGGGTTTTGATGAGGGTGGACTTGCCCGCGCCGTTCACCCCCAGCAGGCCGATGCGCTGGCCGGCCTGGAGCATAAGGTTGATCCCGCCGACGACGGTCGTTTCCACGTCGTCGACGCGATAGCCGGCGCGGACAGCCTCCATCGTCAGCAGCGGGTTGGGCGCCCGCTCCGGTTCGCGGAACTCGAACGAAAAGGACGCGGCGGCGTGGATGGGGGCGAGTTCCTCCATCTTCTCCAGCATCTTCATCCGGCTTTGCGCCTGCTTGGCCTTGGTGGCTTTGGCCCGGAAGCGGTCGACGAAGGATTGCAGGTGGGCGCGCTCGCGCGCTTGCTTCTCGAAAGCCGCCTGGGTGAGGGCCAGGTTGGCGGCGCGCTGCCGCTCGAAAGCGGAGTAGTTGCCGCTGTAACGCTTCAGCTTGCGCTCGTCGAGATGGGCGATGACCCCGACCACGCCGTCGAGGAAATCGCGGTCGTGGGAAATGACGATCAGCGTGCCCTCGTAGCGCTTCAGCCAGTCTTCCAGCCAGAGGATGGCGTCCAGGTCCAGGTGGTTGGTGGGTTCGTCGAGCAGGAGTAAATCCGACGGGCACATCAACGCCTGGGCCAGGTTCAGGCGCATGCGCCAGCCGCCGGAAAAGTTCCCCACCGGCAGCCGCAACTGGCGATGACCAAAGCCCAATCCAGCCAGCAACTGTTCCGCACGGGCGCGCACGGTGTAGGCGTCGGCGTCGTGCAAAGCCGCGTGCAGTTCGCCGATGCGGTGCCCGTCGTGATCGGCTTCCGCTTCGGCCAGTTGGGCCTCCAGTTGCCGCAGCCGGGTGTCGCCGTCGATGGCGTAGTCCAGCGCGCTGGTGTCCAGGGCGGGCGTTTCCTGGGCGACGTGGGCGATGCGCCAGTGCGGCGGGATGTCCGCGTCGCCGCCGTCGGGATGAATTTCGTCGCGGAGCAGGGAAAACAGGCTGGACTTGCCGGAGCCGTTGGCACCGATCAGTCCGACCTTTTCGCCCGGATTGAGCGTCAGGTCGGCGGCTTCGAGGAGCGGCTTGGTGCCGCGGATAAGGGTGAGGCGTTGCAGGCGGAGCATGGGGGAATTATCGCCGAAATTGCATTGGCTTTGGCGGAAAGCCTGCGAAAGGGTCGGGCGTTTCGTTCCTGGAGCCTGCGGCCGGCAACGGCCATGGCGCAAAGCCTGTGGCGGAAGGAAGAGGGCAGGGAATGCACCGCCTTGGTCGGCCTGTTGCCGCCGGAAGCCTTTGAGAACATGGACCTGTTCGACCCCCTGCATCGCCCGGCGCGCCAGCAGCAACGACGCCGACCGGTTGCGCAAGTATCCGGTGCGGTTTGGGTTGGATTGGAAGACCGCGACCGCCTAGGCTGCGGTGCGGCTGCCGAAAATGCCTTCCGCGTTTCTACCGGCAATGTTTCGATCTCGGCTTCGGCCGGCTTTTCCGACGACGCACCTTGCCGGTTTGGCGGGGCAGGGAATAGACTAACCAAAGTTAGTTTACATGTGTCACGCCATGCATACCGTCAACATCCACGACGCCAAAACCCACCTTTCCCGCTTGGTGGAACAAGCCGCCAAGGGCGAGTCCTTCATCATCGCCAAGGCGGGCAAGCCCATGGTCAAGGTGGTTCCTCTGAACGCGGAAGAAGCCGGCACGGCCCGACGGTTGGGCTTTTTGGCCGGGGAGATTAACGTGCCGGACGACTTCGACCGCATGGGCGAGGAAGCCATTGTCCCGTTGTTCGAAGGCCGCGGCACGTGAACCTGTTGCTGGATACCCATTTGCTGCTGTGGGCCGCCGGCCAGCCGGAAAATATGTCGGAGCAAGCACGCTCCCTGATTCTGGACCCGGCGAATGAACTGATATTCAGCGCCGCCAGCCTTTGGGAAATTGCCATCAAATCGGCGCTGGGCCGCGGCGATTTTCGCGTCGACGCCCGCCGACTGTGGCGGATGCTATTGGCCAACGGCTATCGCGAATTGCCGGTATCCGGCGAGCACAGTGTGGCGGCAAACGACTTGCCGTTGCTGCACAAAGACCCCTTCGACCGCATCCTCGTCGCCCAGGCGCGGGTGGAAGGACTGACGCTGCTGACGGTGGACGCCCAGGTCTCCAGTTACGGCGAACCGGTGTTGCGGGTTTGATCGAACGGCCCGCCAAGTAGCCGGCCGGGGGCTATCCGGCGGCTTGCGCAGCGGGACTGTGGCCTGGACGGTGCCGAATTTGGGGAAGGGCGGTGGTGTCGCTGCGCCCATGTTCGGCCTTTACTTCAGTACAATTCCTGCCTGACACGGGATGGTCCTTAATTTGCGCAGAGCCTCACCGTGCCAATGGGCATCGTTTCGACGGACCAGTGAGCAACGTGCGCAACGCTCATCCACCGGAATATTGCCCATGTTCGACGAACTCCTTTCCGCGCCGCTATCCGGCGGTTTCATGCCGCACGGCACCTGCCTGCTCTGGCGCCCCGGCTTGCTGTGGCTGCACGTTGGGTCCGATCTGTTGATCGCGGCGGCCTATTATACGATTCCCGCCGCTCTGGCTTATTTCGTCTCGAAACGGAAGGACCTGGAGTTCCGCTGGATTTTCATCCTGTTCGCGGTATTCATCCTGGCCTGCGGCACCACCCATCTCATGGGGGTGTGGACGATCTGGCATCCGGATTATCTCGCCGCCGGCTTCGTCAAACTGGCCACGGCCGTTACCTCGGTCGGCACGGCGCTCCTGCTGTGGCCCCTCATTCCGCAAGCGCTGGCGCTGACCAGCCCGGCTATGCTCCGGGAAGCCAACGGCAAACTGCAAGCCGAAGTGGATGCGCGGCTGCGTTCGGAGGCCGCGCTACGCGAGAGCGAGGAGCGCTGGCAATTCGCCCTGGAGGGTGCCGGCGCGGGGGTATGGGATTACAACCTGCAAACCCACGAAGTGGTGTATTCCAAAGGCTACAAGGAAATGTACGGCCTGGCCCAGGATTGCGACGAAAAAATCCACCACGACTGGAAAAGCTGCGTCCACCCGGAGGACATGGCGCGCCTGATGGCCGAACTGCGAGCCTATCTGGACGGTAAAGCGCCGGCTTTCGCTTGCGAATACCGCATGAAGGGCGAGGACGGCAGCTATCGCTGGATACTGGACCGCGCCATGCTGATCAGCCGCACCGAAGACGGCAAACCCTTGCGCATGATCGGTACGCACTCCGACATCACCGACCGCAAGGCGCTGGAGCGGAAATTGGTCGCCGAGATACTCGACGCCTCGCCGCAAGGGGAGCTGCTGGTGAATGGGGAGGGCGCCATCCTGTTCGCCAACGAGGCGGCTCAACGGCTTTTCGGCTATCGCCGCGCCGAATTGACGGGCATGAGCGTCGACACCCTGGTGCCCGAATCCGCCCGCGGCGGCCATGGCCGGCAGCGCGCCGATTACATGCACGCGCCGTCGCCCCGGGCCATGGGGATGAACCGGCAACTCACCGCGGTGGGCAAGGATGGCTCCATCATCCCGGTTGAGATCGGTTTGACGCCCATCGAATTGGATGGGCAACGCATCATCATCGCCACCGTCATCGACATCAGCGAGCGCAAGCGCAGCGAAGCGGCGATGCAGGCGGCCAACGAACTCAGCCGCCAAATCATCGAATCCGCACGGGAGGGCATCGTCGGCTACGACCTGGAAGGCCGTTTCAGCATCTGGAACCCGTTCATGGAAGAGATCACGGGCCTCGGCAAGGCGGATTGCCTGGGCAAGCTGCCCTGCGACGTGTTTCCTTTTCTGCGGGACACCGGAATTCCCGAGGGCATCCGGCGGGCGCTGGCAGGCGAAACGACCAGGAACTCGCCGTTCCGCTGGTCGGTGCCGGAAACGGGGCGCAGCGGCTGGGCCAGTTCCATCATCGCCCCCCTGTACGGCAACGACCAGCGGATCATCGGGGTCATCGAAACGGTCAGCGACATCACCGAGGCGCGGGCCAAAGAGGAGCGCTTGCGCCTCATTGCCGAAACCATCACCGAGGTGTTCTGGATGGCGGACGCCACCCTGGAGGCCGTCGACTACGTCAGTCCCGCTTACGAACAGGTTTGGCGCCGGCCCCGCGGGGTTCTGCCCGGCAGTCCGAACGCGCTCCTCGAAGGGGTCCATCCGGAGGACCGCGACGCGCTGATGCGCACGTACCGGGAGCGGATGACGGGGGAGGCTTTCGATGTGGAATTCCGCCTGGTCTGGCCGGATGGCAGCATCCGCTGGATATCGAACCGCTGTTTCCCGGTGCAGGAAGAATCGGATCGGGTGCTCCGCTATGCCGGGGTGGCGACGGATATCACCGAGCGCAAGCAGGCGGACTTCGAGATGCAGCTTGCCGCCACGGTTTACAAGGCTATCGGCGAAGCCATCGTGGTGGCCGATGCCGACAACCGCATCGTCGCCATCAATCCGGCGTTCACCAGGCTGACCGGTTGCAGCGAAATGGAGGCCATCGGCCAATCCACCAGCCTGCTCAAGTCCGGCCGCCAGGACGCAGCCTTTTACAAGAACATGTGGCAAACCCTGGAGAAAACCGGCCACTGGCAAGGGGAAATCTGGAACCGGCGCAAAAACGGCGAGATTTATCTGGAATGGCTGTCCATCAACACCATTTACGATGCCCAGGGGAAGGTGCTGCAACGGGTCGCCACGTTCTCGGACATGACCGACCAGAAACGCGCCGAGCAGATCATCTGGCTCCAGGCCAATTTCGATCCGCTTACCGAATTGCCCAATCGGAGCATGTTCTACGACCGTCTGGACATGGAGATGAAGAACTCCCGGCGCAGCGGACTGCCGGTGGCGCTGATGTTCCTGGACCTGGACCGGTTCAAGGGCATCAACGACACCCTGGGGCACGACATGGGCGACATCCTGCTCAAGGAAGCCGCGCGACGACTGAGCGGCTGCGTGCGGGAAATCGACACGGTGGCGCGCCTGGGTGGAGACGAATTCACCGTCATCCTGGGCGAGTTGGGAACTCCGGGCATCATCGACCGCGTCGCCCGCGACATCCTGGACAAACTGGCGGAGCCATTCCCGCTGGGCAACGAAACCGGCTATGTGACCTCCAGCATCGGCATAACCCTTTATCCGCAGGACGCCGAATCCATCGACGAACTGCTGAAAAACGCCGACCAGGCCATGTACGCCGCCAAACACCAGGGCGGCAGCCGCTACTGCTATTTCACCCACTCCATGCAGGAAGCGGCGCAGGTGCGCATGCGCCTGAGCAACGATTTGCGCGGCGCCCTGGCCGGTAAGCAGTTCCGCATCCACTACCAGCCCATCGTGGAACTGGCGAGTGGCGTCATCCACAAGGCGGAAGCCTTGCTGCGCTGGCAGCATCCGGCGAAAGGCTTGATCGGCCCCGCCGACTTCATCCCCATCGCCGAGGAAACCGGGCTGATCATCGACATCGGCGACTGGGTGTTCCGCGAAGCGGCCAGACAGGCCGCCGCCTGGAGCGCATTGCGACAGAGCACATTCCAGATCAGCGTAAACAAATCGCCCGTGCAGTTCCGCACCGAAAGGGAAACCAGCGTAGCGTGGCCGGAATACCTGCGGTCACTGGGCCTGCCCGATCAAAGCATCGTCGTGGAAATCACCGAAGGGTTGCTGCTGGACGCTAGCCCCGAGGTTTCCCGGCAACTGCTGGCCTTCCGCGATGCGGGCATTCAGGTGGCGATCGACGACTTCGGCACGGGCTACTCGGCGCTGTCCTACCTCAAGAAGTTCGACATCGACTATCTGAAGATCGACCAGTCCTTCACCCGCAATTTGACCCCCGACTCCAGCGAACTGGCCCTGTGCGAGGCCATCGTCGCCATGGCGCACAAGCTGGGACTGAAGGTCATCGCCGAAGGGGTGGAAACAGCCGAACAGTGCGATCTGCTGAAAGGCATCGGCTGCGATTACGGCCAAGGCTATCTGTTCGCCAAACCGCTGCCGGCCGAAGCTCTCGAGGCGTTGCTGCGAGGTCTGGATGCGCCGGCCGCTGTGCCGGAATAATTCCGAGCGGGACGGGGTTTGACCCCCTCCCGAACGTTTAACGGGGCTGGCGGCTGAGCCCGAGAGGGTTTTTGCGGTGCGTGGCGCGGGCGGAAACGTTTCGGACGGGGTGAAAGCCCCGTCCGGCATAAGTTTTTCACCAACCTGTCAGGGATTGCTTTCGATGAATTTAAGGTCTGCATCTATGCGGCCATGCAAATATTGAATGTTCTGTTGAAAATCATCGAAGATATCTGGACTGAACTCTTGTAGTCTCCATTTCAAATCGGACATAAATGAAAACTCTCTCTCAGATACGTTGGCCTTTGAAACGCAATACCATGGATTATCATCCGATGAGAGGCAGCGCTCCCTTGAATACCTAACCCGTTTAGTCAACAAGTTGATTCTCTTGTTGGTGGTAACCAAGAAAACCTGATCCACGACATCGCCCTTGACGTGCGAATCTGCGCTGACATTTGATTCTTCGACGCCAACCAAACGGCACTCACCATCACGGATTTGGAATTGATAGGACGCCGATGAATGGCAAACCGCGCCGCAACTACCATCCCCATATAGATATAGTGATCCTTTCTTGAACGCCAAGAGCCACGACCAGCGGCCGCCGGTGTCCCAAGCCTCGCTTTGAAGCACGGAAATTGGACTTGTCGTACTTTCCCTGAATAGGATTAGCCTTACGGAGGTGTCTTCCTTTGAAGTGGTGGCGATCGCCGCAACGTGTTGGTTGCCTTTAGGACCGAATGCTCCTTTGTCCACACTTATAGAGAAAATTCCTAGCCGTTTGTGTATCAGCATCATGAGCTTCGCCTCCTTGTCATCATTCGCATTGGCCAATGATGAATATAGGATTATCAACAAAACGAGATACTTACCCATAGACATGGTCCCGTATGCTGGGTGGGGTTTGAACCCCGACCCGGCCATTTAAAAAGTGCCGCGGGGATCCGAGCATGGCAGGGCTTTTACCGTGCGCGGCGCGAGTTGAAACGTTTCGGACGGGGTGGATACCCCGTCCGGCATAAATTTGTTAGCGCTTATCCTGGTTTGCACGCCACTGCGAAATCAACGTGGTAGTGCTCATCATGACGAATCCACGGCTCACCCTGCATGAAGGGAATCGATGCTTTGACGAACTCGCCGCGACGAGTCTCGTAAAGTTTCGGAAGGTAGGCCTTTTCGAAGATTACCCTGGAAATGCCAATTCCATTTTCCCGCGCCGCTTGATGTAGTGCGTAGAGGTGTTCAGCAATTGCTTCGAAATCAATGCTCAGGTCCCCGTGCCTCGCTTGGGCGTCGAACTCAATCGCGTAACCGAACTTGTTTGTAATCCCCGTTAGCAGAAAAACCGGCTTTCCGGCGCTATCCTTGACGGGAACCATGAAGTCAACCGCGAGGCCATTCTGATGTGTCCGGTGTGGCTTGATTCGGCCGCCTTCTCGCCATCCTGACTCCCCATACATATACAGCTTGCCCGGTGCGCCAGCCTCTAGCGCTTTATAGGCTGCCGCGGTGGTGGTGGAGACCTTGGAGTGTACGAAAGTCCGTCCAAGGCCAACACCAAGCGAGCTATACGGCGAAAAATTCGGGCCGGACTCCGGGATTTGCACACCGCCCTCCAGGCGTCCTTTGCTTGAACTGCCGTAGCAGATACTGTCGGCGGCATGGGCAAGTACCGGGAGCGTGACGAGGGCAAGAAAAACTGGAGCCAGGACGGCCTTGGTAGTCATCAATTAACGCTAATGTGATTTGGACGGCGTTTCGCCATGTATGCAGACCTGGTTATATGGCTTAGTGCCGTGTTCATTATGAATTTCCGCCGCATAACAGCAACCGCCGGTTTCCTTGTCAAATGACCCTCGGCGCAATTTTGCGGGACGGGGTTTGAACCCCTTTCCGAACGTTGAAAGCCGCCAGCGGCTGACCCCGGCAGGGATTTTGCGCTGCACGGCGCGGGCTGAAACGTTTCGGACGGGGTGGATGCCCCGTCCGGTGTAATGACGAACCCTGGCAATCTTCAGCGCAAGCTCACAGTCAGCCGCTTCCAGGCCGGGTCCTGCCAGCGGTAAAACACGCTGAGCGAGGAGGGCTTGTCGGCGCGCTTTTCGGTTTCCAGCGTGTCCAGGCGGATGGATTCGAAGCTTTGCCGGTAGCGGCCGCCGGTTTTGGCTTCGCGGGCGGCGAGCATGCGGGTCCTGTCGGGCGTCCAGCCGGCGAACTCCACATAGCCGAGGCTCGGGGTGTCGGGACCGCCCAGGGCGGGCGGGACGACGTCCACCCGCCAGCCTTCCGACTCCTTGCGGAACACCCACAGCTCGCGCCAGGTGTCCATGGGCTGCACCGCCAGAGCCAGGGCGGTGCCGTCGGCATTGGGCGTGGCCGAGGCAATCCAGACGACGCCGTAGGTGCAGCGGGTGAGCAACGGCGCTGGTTCGCTCGGCTGGCCGGCGACCAGTTGCACGCAGGTTTCGCCGGGTTGGCCGGGGGCGACGGCCACCGATAGTTTCAAGGCACCCGCGCCAACGGCCGGTTCCGCGGCCCAGCGCGAGGCGCCGACCCGCACGGCGGCATCGCTGTAGGCCGCGGCATCGGCTTCGGCCAGTTCGCCGGGGTTCACCGCGGCGAGTTCCTCCAGGGCACGATTGCCGGCCGCCAAGACCGCCGCCGCGCCGGGATTTTCGCGCCGGGCGAGCCGGTGGGCGATGCCCGCCCACACGCCGGCCTTGCGCATGTGCACGCGGTTTTTCAGCACGTCCGGCAGTTTGGCGGTCTCGACGCGGTCGAGCACCTCGCCGCGCCAGGTATCCCGCTCGCCGCGCTCCAGGGGCGTAAGGTCCGTCGGCACGCATTCGTGGGCCGTCAGGCCCAGCGCCGCCTGGGCGCGCTGCACGTCGCTGGCGGGCAGGGCGAGCACGCGCTGGAAAGCATCGCCGTCGTAGCAGGTCTGCATCTGCCCGTCGCGCTCAAAGCCGACCATGCGGACGCCGTAGCCGGCTGCCACTTCCAGGTGGGCGCCTATGGCAGTGTCGCTCGCCTTGGCCTGGCGCGCGGAAGCCCGGTGCGCCAGCCGGTCCGCCATGGCGCCCAGCGCGGCGAAGGGTTCCGCGTCGATGGCCTCCGCCGGCGCCGCCTTGAGATAGGCGGCGGTGTAAGCGATGCCCAGCGCTTCCGCCCCCGGCGCATCGCGCAGGAATCGGACGATGGACAACAGTTCCGGGGCGCTTTCGGGCTGGAGCGACTGCGTGCGCACCTGGGCGGTGCGGATATAACCGCCCCGTTCGCGCCGGTAGTCGTAAACCTGCAGGTAGTCGCCTTTTTCACCCCGAATCTCCAGGCTGTCGCCCTGCCACAGCACGGCCTGCTGCTGGGCGGAGTCCCGCGGGGCGGCGCGCAGTACGGTCTGGTCCTGGGCGACGATGGCTACGGCGGCCAAGGCAGCGATGAGCGTGGACATGGCGCTTACTCCTCTTCCGTGGCGTCTTGGACGGTCAGGGCGGCTGGCACCGCCTGCACCGGGGGCGGCGCCGTTTTGCCCAAAAGCGCCGAACCGATGAAGCCGCCATCCGCCGGCGGCGGGGCGATGATCACGGAGATTTTGTCGGAGAGCTTGTCGGCCATGGCCTTCTGGATCAACAAGGGGTGCTGGGAAAGCAGGGCGCCGTCGCGGGCCAGTTGTTCGCTGGCCACATTGCCGATGCGTTGCTGGCGGTAAACCTCGGCATCGGCCAGCTTCTGGCGGGAATCCGCTTCCCCGGCGGCTTCGATGCGCCGCGCCTCGGCGTTGGCTTCCGCACCCTTGATGCGGGTGAGTTTTTCCGCTTCCGCTTCCAGGCCGCGCTGCTCGATCTGCTTCTGCTTGAAGGGCAGCACGTGCTTCATGGCTTCGGCCTGCGCCTTGGCGGCGATGATCACCTCCTCGCCGGCGGCCTCGGCGGCTTTTTCGCGGCGGACCTTTTCCGCCTCGGATTCCAGGGAGGATTGCTGGACCTGCTTTTCCTTCAGCTCCAGAGTAAAGCGCATCTTCTCCGCCGCCAGTTCCTCGGCCAGCAGCTTCTCCATGCCTGCCTTGTAGTCCTGGGGCAGGTCCACCTTGCCCATGATCACCGACTGCAGGACGACTCCGTCCGCCATGAGGCGCGACTTCAGTTCGGCCTCGATGACCTGCTGGATTTCCTGGCGCTTGGTGGAAAATATTTCCCGCACCGTATAGCGGGCGAAGGTTTTGTACAGCACGCCCTGCACGATGGGCTCGACCAGTTCGTCGCCTATGTTTTCCGGCAGCCCCCGCGACATGGCGATCAGTCTGGCCGGGTCGAAGGCGTAGCGGATGCTGATGTCCACCCCCAGGGAAAGCCCTTCCGCGGACTGGAAGGGCGCTTCGCCGCTGGCGCTGATGGCGGCGGCCGGCCGG
>DATDOO010000299.1:0-6568 GCA_035293245.1 Methylococcaceae bacterium | reverse complement strand
TGCTGAATGCGGATGGCAGCTTCACTTACACGCCGGATGCCGACTACAACGGCGCCGACAGCTTTACCTACCGAGTGAACGATGGCGAGCTGGATTCCAACTTGGCTACCGTCCGCTTCACCGTCACCCCGGTCAACGACGCCCCGGTGGCCACCGATGCCAGCTACGTCCTGGCGGAAGACGGCGGCTTGGGTATTGACCTGCTGGCCCTGGCCGGCGACATCGACAGCGCGACCTTCACCGCCGCCATCATGCAACCGCCTTTGCACGGACGCCTGGAGCGCAACGCCGACGGCACTTATACCTACACGCCGGATGCCAACTACAACGGCGAAGACAGCATCGTTTACCAGGTGAACGATGGGCAATTGGATTCCAACCTGGCCACCGTCCGCTTCACCGTCACGCCGGTGAATGATGCCCCCACCGCCGGCGACCAGAACCTCGCCACCGACGAAGACACGGCCCTCATCGGCAACCTGCTGGCAACGGCCGCCGACATCGACAGCGCCGTCCTGACGGCAAGCATCGTCGCCGCTCCCTCGCACGGCCGCTTGGCCGTCGATGCCGACGGCTCCTTCGTCTACACCCCGGATGCCGACTACAACGGCACGGACCATTTCAGCTACCGGGTGAAGGACGGCGACCCTTCGACAAGCTCAGGACAGGGACTGGATTCGGCCGTCGCCACCGTCGCCGTGACCATTCGTCCCGTCAACGACGCCCCCGTGCTGCACGATCTGGCGCTGTCCACGGCCGAAGACACCCCGCTGTCCCTCGACCTCCTGGCCCAAGGCTTCGACGTGGACGGCGACGCCCTGACCGTGGTCATCCTCGAAGCGCCGCTCTACGGCCAACTGGTGCAAACCGCCGACGGCGCCTGGGTGTACACGCCGAACCCCGACTTCAACGGATCGGACCGTTTCACCTACCGGGTCAGCGATGGGCAACTGGACTCCAACCCCGCCACCGTGCAGCTCACCGTCACCCCGGTGAACGACGCCCCCGTGGCCTACGACTCCAGCGCCACCGGCATCGAAGACACTCCCTACGTCTTCCGCCCCGCCGACTTCGATGCTTTCGACGTGGACGGCGATGCCCTGACCCTGGCCATCGCCTCGCTGCCACTGGACGGCCAGCTCCAGTCCTGGGACGGTACTGCCTGGACGGCCGTGGCCTTGAATCAAACCTTCACCGCCGCCGACATCGCCGCCGCGCGCCTGCGCTTCGTTCCCGACGAAGACGAATCCGGCGGCCCAGGCTATGGGCAAGTCGGCTACGGCAACCAAAAGGCCCACTACGCCCAATTCAGCTACATAGCCCGCGACGGCCAACTGGAGAGTGCCGAAGCCACCGTCACCCTGGACATCCTCCCGGCCGCCGACGCCCCGCTTCTCTCCTTCACCACGGTCGGCATCGGCGCCAGCCGCGACCTGTTCCGCACCACGTGGGAAGGCGAAGGGAACGAAGAAAGCTACAACCAGAGCCCCGTCTCCACCCTGGTGCTCACCCAAGTCCTGCAAGGCTGGAATCTGGTCCTGCCCCCCGACAACAAAGGCGGACAAAAAGCCTTCGAAATCTGGTCGGAAGGGGATCAGATGCACGACCCCCACGGCCGCCCCCAGACCGTCCACGCGGCCCAAGGCTCCGGCAACTGGCTGGAACTCAACGACGCAAGAGGCCAGGGCCACCAGACCTTAGGCATCGAGCGCAGCATCACCACCAAGCTCGGCGCCACCTACACCCTGAACCTGGACTACGCCGGGCGCATCGGTTTCAGCGCGGCCTATACCCAGATCGGCGTGTACGTGGACGGCATCCGCATCGGCGGCTACGCCGGCACCAGCCCCGAGACCGCTTTGGACTGGAAGAACCTCAGTTTCCACTTTGCCGGCACCGGCAAGGCGCAAACCATCCGCCTCGTCTCCGAAGCCACCACCTTCGACGCCAACGGCCGCGGCGCCATGCTCGACAACCTGGTGCTCAGCGAATCGCTGCCCATCGACACCGGCTACGAAGACGGCCCCATCCGTCTGGCTTCCATCACTGCCGCCCTCACCGACACCGACGGCTCCGAAGGGCTGAACGTCACGATCGATGCCTTACCCATCGGCAGCACCCTGACCGACGGCACCCACACCTTCACCGCCACCCAAGACAACACGACGGCGGAGATAACCGGCTGGGACCTCGCCCACCTCAGCTTCACGCCGCCCGAGAATTACTATGGCATCCTGCACCTTCGCGTCACCGCCACGGCCACCGAAACCGCGACCGGCGCAACCACCACCACCCACGCCACCCTGGCCGTCGTCGTCCTGCCCGTCAACGACGCGCCCATCGCCCGGAATGCCGCTTACGCCCTCCCCAGCAACGGCAGCACCACCCTCGACTTCGCCGATCTCGTCAGCGACGTCGACAGCCCCGTCCTCAACCTCGGCTACACCCAACCCGCGCACGGCACGCTGACCCGCAACAGCGATGGCACCTACACCTACGTGCCCGAAGCCGGCTACAGCGGCTGGGACGGCTTCACCTACACCGTCAGCGACGGCGAAACCACCATCACCCGCACCGTCGTCCTGGCCGTGGGCGTGCCCCTCGATCCCGAAACCCAAAGCACCCTGGTCATTTCCTCCAGCCTGCCCGGCGGCAGCGCCACCCTGAGTCTCCCCGACAGCGCCCCGCCGCCGCCCATCCAGATCGACTGGAACGCCGTCCCCGACCTTCCTTTTGCCGAACAGCAAGCCTGGATCGCTGATCTTCTAGGGCTGAGCCCCGAACAGCTCTGCCTGGCGGAACAGACGGGGTTGGTGGTGCGGGTGAATCAGTAGCCGGGCAGCGGCTGGCGAATCAGGCGTGCGCGGCTTTATCCAGGGTTTCGGCGGCCCACGGGTTCAGGCTCATCCCATGAGCGGCGGCGGCACTCGAAAAAAACCGGTTTCACGACCCCACTCCCTGTTCATTGATATCTTCCTCACCCGCATCGTTACGAACGATGGCTAGACGTTCCAGCAGTTCCGGCAAAGCCGTCTGCACGGTGTCCCACACGACGTCGAGGTTGATGTCGAAATAGCCATGGGCGATGCGGTTGCGCATCCCGCGCACACTGCGCCATGGCACTTCCGGATGCCGGGCGGTGAACTCGGCGTACCGATCCATGGCTTTGGTAACGGCCTCGCCGATGATGACGAGGTTCATGATGACCGCCTGCTGGGTGCGCTTGTCAGCAAGAAAATCGTCTTTGCTCAAACCCTCGACGAAGCTGCATGCATCGGATGCCGCCTGCTGCATGTGGTCGAGGTAGTCGGGGAGGCGGTTCTCGCTCATACCGGCTGTGCCTCCGCAAGGACCTGCGCGCGAAACTTCGGTGGCAAGTCGCCCGGTGTCAGCAGATCGACGGGTACGCCGAGCAAGTCTTCCAGTTCGACTTGCAAGCCACCCAGGTCGAACAGGGTTGCACCGGGTAGCGCATCGACCAAGATATCCAGGTCGCTGCCGTCATCATCGGTGCCGTGCAGTACCGAGCCAAAGATGCGCGGATTCGCCGCCCGAAAACGGCCAGCCGCGTCGCGCACCGCGGCTCGTTTGAGGTCGAGCGCGACCGATGGCTTCATCGAATTCTCCCAGAACACAATCCGGTTTCATGGTGGCGGGACAGTCCCGGACAACAGCACAATCCCCCGATGACATGCTGGCGGCCGGGAATTTACGGCCCGGAGCACGACGCGCCGCGACACTCCGAAAGCATACTCTGAGCCTGGTGGAAAGGGCAGCCGCACCGATCTCATCGGCTTCGGCGCCGACGGCAGCCGGGTGCATAGTTTTATAAAAAGTAAGGTAATATTGGAGCCATTCTTTCAAGCACGGTTTGTCTTGATTTAGAACCCAGGAACAAGGCCTTAAGGGAATATAGCTGTGCCTAATCCGCCCCGAGTTTTCCGCGCCGTTTCGCCCATTCTGGCGGTTTGCCTGTGGGCATTCGCCTCGCCGTGCCGCGCCGGCCCGGAATCGTTGTCGGCCATGCTGGAGAGGGCGCGGGCGAGCGAGCCCACCTATATGGGCGCCAAGATGACCGTCGACGCGGCTCGGGCACGGACGGACCAGGCTTTCGGCGCATTGATGCCGCAGGTGAGCGGCACCGCCAACGTGAATGCGAACCAGCGGAACTACGCGACCCGGAACTCCGGCACGCCCGCGTTGAAGGATCGTTACGACAGTCTTGCGGCGCAACTGTCCCTCACGCAGCCGTTATTGCGCTACGCCAATTTCGAGGGCATGCGGCAGGCGAGGGAGGCCGCATTGCAGGCGGAACATCAACTGGCGGGTGCGGAGCAGGAGCTGCTTGCCAAGCTGGTCGCGGCTTGGTTTGACGTGATAGCGAGCCGCGACGACGTGTCGTTTACCCTGCGACAGGTGGAAGCCACGCACCGGCAATGGGAGGTGGCGCGCCGGGGCAGTGAACTGGGCACCAGCGGGCTTCCGCAGGTGGAGGAAACGAAGGCGAAATACGAACAGGCGGTGGCCGATTCCATCGCTGCGCAAACCGACGGAGAGTTGAAGTGGGCGGTTCTGGAGCAGATTGTCGGCGCCCTGGAGGATTTCACCCCGCCGGCGATGCGGGAAGACGCGATTCTGGCCGATTTGAGCGGCGATACGCTCGATCAGTGGTTGCGGGCGGTGGATGCGCGCAACCCCGGCATTTTGGCGGCCAACCAGGCATTGGAAGCGGCGGCGTCGGAGGTCCGGAAGCAATACGGCGGGCATCTGCCCACGCTGGATCTGGTCGCCAGTTACGGCCAGAACAGCCAGTCCGTCGGCAATTTCCCGGGACAGAACGGCTACGACATCGTGACGGGGACGGTTGGGCTGCAACTTAACGTGCCGATTTTTTCCGGCGGCACGCAAGCGGCCAAGGTTGCCGAGGCGGTGGCGCTGAAGGAGAAGGCGCGGCTGGACGTGGAGGCGGCCCGGCGGGCGGCGCGCCTGGCCACCAAGCAAGCCTGGGTGGGCTGGCGGGCGGCGCATGCAAGGACGCAGGCGGCGTTGCAATCCGTCCGGGCGGCGGACGCGGCGCTGCTCGCGGCCAAGCGCGGGGTCGAGACCGGACTCAAAACCGAACTGGACGTATTGCAGGCCGAACAGCAACAGGCATCGGCCCGCCGCGACTTGGGCAGGGGCCGGTACGATCAGGTCGTCGCCCACGTCAAAATGAAGGCGGCGCTGGGCGATCTGAGCGTGGCCGACGTGGATTCGCTGGATTCACTGTTGGTTGCTCCGGGGGGTGCGAAACCCGCTTATCCGGCGCCGAGCGCGGATGACGCCGCCCTCATCCACGTGCAATCGGCGCAGCCATGAGCGCCAATCCGGCCTTCGCTTCCCTCGGCGATCTCGATATCCAGGGCACAGACATCCTTGCCTGGGATTCCTTTGTCGGCGCAAAAAGTTCCGAAGCGTTTTGCCAGTCCTGGTTGAGGCTGGTGTGCGGCCCGATCGCTTCGGTACGGGCCGCGGCGATCCTGATCGAAACCGAGGGTGCGGAAACCTTTGTGCCTATCGCCGTCTGGCCCGAAAAGGCGCGGGAGCTCGGCTACATGAGCGGTGTGGTGGAACGGGTGCTGCGGGAGGCGCGGGGCATCGTGCAGCCTGCGCCCGGCGGTTCGGCCCGCTCCACCCAGTTGGCGTATCCGGTATTCGTCGATAGGCGGGTGGGCGGAGTGGTGGTGGTGGATACGGGCTGCGCCGAAAACGAGGTGCAAAGCGCCTTGCGCCGGATTCACTGGGGCTGCGCCTGGTTGTCCAACCTGCTGGTCCGGAGGGAACTGGAGTCCGCGACTCAGGGCAGGGAGCGGGTCTCTGCGGTGCTTGAAGTGGTCGCAGTCGCCCTGCGTTATGGCAAATTCCACCAGGCCCTGTTCGAGGTGGCCAACGAACTGCGGCGTCGCCTGGACTGTTCGCGGGTAGCGGTGGGCCTGGTGGCGGATGCCGCGGTGCGCGTGACGGCGCTCTCGGAGGCGGCCGCCGTCGAGAAGGACACACCCTTGGTCAAGGCTTATGCCGCGGCCATGGAAGAGGCTTACGACGCCGGCAAGACGGTCCGCGCCGGCAGCACGGGCGTATCTGCCGAAAAGGGCGCGGACGATGGCGCCCCTCCACTTGCACACCAGGCTTTGCTGACGTGTTCGGGCGCTACGGAGGTGCTGTCGTGCCCGCTGATTCTCGGCGCGCGCTGCATCGGCGTCGTGACGTTGGAACGAACCGGAGCAGCCGAGTTCGACGCGGCAGAGCAGAACTGGCTCGATGCCTTCACGGTGCTGCTGGCGCCGATCGTGGAACAGCGTCAGGCTGCGGAGCGGAGTTCTCTGGCCCGGCTGGTGAGGGAAGCGAAAACCGTGCTGGAGAAGCTGTTCGGGCCACGGCATTTGGTTTGGAAAGCGGCCAGCAGCGCACTGCTCTTGCTGATTGCCATGCTGCTGCTGGTGCAGATGGAATACCGCGTGGCGGCCAAGACGGTGATCGAAGGAGAAGTGCAGCGCGTGGCCGCCGCGCCCTTCGCGGGCTTTATCGG
>DATDOO010000298.1:0-5171 GCA_035293245.1 Methylococcaceae bacterium | reverse complement strand
CAGCACCGCCTCGAAACATTCCAGATGCGGCCCGCCGATGTAGAGTCCCTTCACCCCGCCCGCCTGGGCATGGGCCTTGCGGAACGCTTCTGAGGTCGTCCAGGCTTCAAAGGCTTCCGGCGACTCCCAGACCGAATGCGATGCGAACAAGGTGTGGTCCTCATGTTCCGGCCCCCGGAGCAGATGAAACTCCTTGAAGCCCGGCACGCCTTCCAGATGGCTCTCCCGGTTGCGCCAAACGGCGATGAAATCCTCTTCCCTGCCGGAAGCGACCTTGAAGCGGTTCATGGCAATAAACATGTCTTAGTCCCGATCTCGAATAGTGAAAATGCAGCGTTCGCTCAGTTTATCGGCTTGACCGTCACGAAATAGACGAGCTGGTTGTCGCAATCGTCCTTGCTCTTGCCGTACACGCCGATGTGTACCTTTCCCACCTGGACAACCGGCTGCGGCAGCTTGCCCACCACGGCAAAACGCCCGCTGCTCTGCGGCGTCACCGTAAGCTGCACCGCCTGGCCGTTGACCTTGACTGCCAGGGTACCCGTCGCCGTATTGTCGGTCGCGGTAAAGGACACTTCGCTCACGGCTTTGACCTCCGCATTCTGCGCCGGCTGCTCGTTGCTAAAGTAAGGCTTGGTGCAGGAACTGCGGCTGCCGCCCCCGCCGCCGTAAGCCCAGGCCGGAGTTTGCAGCACCAGGCCGGCGATGCTCAGAAAAACAAGCGCTGTAAAGAATCTGATCATGATGTTCACCTCGGTAAAAACAGGCTCCCACCCCTTTCGAGTGGTGGGAACGCCGTCGCGTTCCTTACGGGACGTTCAAATCGTTGAATTGGCGGGACTGGGGGAGGCGCACCCTGCAGGCCTACAGATTGTTCGGGAACAAATTATTACAAGAGCGACTTTGCAATTAGCTCACTCAGATACATTAAATAAAAAGGAGCGGAAATTACAACAATCACCGGAAATAAAAAGTAAAAAATATCATTTGACACAACCTTATCAATCCAATTTTTTCTCGTTTTTCTAGAAGTACTTAGGTTTAGATATTCAAGCTTAAGCAATAAATATCCAATTGTTAACCCATAAAGAAAGCCACCCGCCACAAACAAGGCTGTCCACCAAGATGCGCTATATCTTAATGCGATAGCGCCGGAAATTATCGGGCAACTAATGACAACCAGAAATGTGGATAATATATGCAGGTTCACAGTTTGTATTGGTATTTTTCTGTTTTTAATTGTAATACTCTATGCCGGACGGGGTATCCACCCCGTCCGAAACGTTTCAGCCCGCGCCGCGCAGGGCAAAAACCCTGCCGGGGTCACCCGCCGGCCCTGTTAAATGCTCGGGACGGGGTTCAAACCCCGTCCCGCTCAGAAACCCCGTCCCGCTCAGAAACCCCGTCCCGGTCAGACCGCCATAGCGTTCCGCCCTGCCCGGGTCGGGCCAGACTTCACGCATCCCCGGACACCGCCCGTAATCCAAGATGGTCGACAAACGGCTGGAAGTCCTTATCGGCGAACAGCAAGGAATGGCCGGCTTCGATACAGAATGTCGCGATAATGACGTCGGCGGTTTTGCGTACCGTGATGCCCCGTTTGCGCAAGACACGGAAGTTGTCGGCCGAGCGTATGGCCAGTTCGACTCCCAGCATGTCAAAAACGCTGAGCGATGTGAGCGCCCGCTTCGCGGCCTGGTAGTCGGCGTCCGACCTAAAGCCCTGCAACACTTCGGTCAGGATGAGGTCGCCGATGCCCAACGGTTCGGCACCCAGAAGCGTATCCAGCGTGTTGGTTTGCCGCGTGGGCCGGCCGTTGAAGTAGTCGATCCACACGCTGGAGTCGACAAGAATCATCCGCCGCGTCTCATGTCCTCGAGGTCGCCTTCCCACTTGAGCTTGCCGCGCAGGGCTTTGATGGCCTCCTGGCGCTTCAGCCTGATCAATGTTTTCAGGCCAAGTTCGACGGCTTCTTTCTTGGTCTTTAACCCGGTCGCCTTGAGGGCGTCGGCCATGAGGCCGTCATCGATCACTATGTTGGTTCTCACTGCAAACGCTCCGGTGTGTATTTTGGATCGGAATCATACACAAATATTAGAGCCGGTAGATGTGCCGACGCAAGGAGGCGCATCGATCGCGAACGATGCGCTTCCCTTTGGTCGGCACATCCCACCCCCCAATTTCAATCACACAGGGGGAACGAAACGCAAAACTCCGCCCCCGGCTCGCGGTTCACCACATCCACCCTGCCCTGCATGGCCTGGGCCAGTTGCCGCACCAAAGCCAGGCCGATGCCGGTGCCGACGGTCTCGCGGGTCATTTCGTTTTCCAGGCGGTAAAACAGGCGGAAGATTTTCTTCAATTGCTCCCTGGGAATGCCGGGCCCGTAGTCGCGCACGCAGAACTGCACGGTGCGCGCCGATTCCAGGCGGCAGGCGATGCCTATGCTCCTGTTTTCCGCCTTGGCGGAGAACTTGAGGGCGTTGTCCACTAGGTTGATGACGATCTGGGCGAAGTAGTCGGGATCGACGTTCACCACGGCGCGGCCGGCGTCTTCGCCGCATTCCACGTTCAGGGTGAACCCGGCGCGCTCGATCTGCGACGCGACTTTGGAGCGGATGGTGTCCATCAGTTGCGCCGCCGCCAGCGGCTTGAGTTCCACGCGCAGGTCGTTGCGGGTCATGCGCGCCAGTTGCAGCACGTTGTCGATGAGGCGCGACAGGCGCTCGCTCTCGCTGTGGATGAAGTCGTAGTAGGTTGTTTTCTTGTCCTCCCCCACCCAGCCCTCGCGCAGCATTTCGCCGTACATGCGGATGGAGGTGAGCGGGGTTTTCAGTTCGTGGCTGACGGCGGAGACAAAATCCTGCTGCTGGCGGGTCAGGTCGATCTGCCGCGCGCCGACCCGGTACAACAGCCAGCAGCCGCCGGACAGCACCAGGGCCAGGATCAGCGCCAGCCAGCCGATCAGGCCGGCGCCGGGGCCGCTGGGCATTTGGGTGACGGTGAAGAGGAGTTCCAGTTCGCTCAACGGCGCCGACAGCCGCGTCTGGTACAGCAACTCGCCGCACAGTTCCTCGCTGGCGCCAGGCGAATAACGCTCGCCGCGGCCGTTGAAGGAGGCAAACACCTTGCCCTGGAAGGCCACAACCAGATCGCTCATGCGCGAGACGGCAGTATCGCGGAACAAGGTTTCCACCACGCCTTGCAGGAACGGTTCCCGGTCGATCAAGGCGCCCTGGATGTAGCGCTGGCCGTCGCGCCACACCTTCCGGTACAGCACGAACTGGCCGCTGTCCAACAGGCTGAGTTCGAAGGGATCCAGTTCGCTTTCGAAAGTGCGCACCCGCGCCGGCGCCCGGAGGCTGTCCTCACGGGCGGCGTCGGCTTCCCTGAGTTGCGGCTCGGGCAGGGCGCTGCGTTCCTTGCGCGCGCCGCGCTTTTCCAGCAACTGGATGTTTTGCGCCGCCGCCGGCGGGCTGGCCGGGCGGGGCGCGGCTGCATAGCCGGAATCCTGCTTTATGTCTTTCAGCCGTCCCAAAGCGCTGGATGCCGTTTTTTCTTCCAGCTTGCGCTTGGCCTGCACCTCGCCCAGCTTGTCGAAGGCCGCCTGGGCCGGCGCCTGCTCTGCTTCCGAGGCCACTACGGGCCGGTCTTCGTCCCGGCCGGCTTCCGCCGAGCTGTAACCGCCGGCATTCGACTTGGCCTCCTCCTGTTTCTTGCCCACCAGAGCCGAAAGCCGATGGGGGACCGCGCCGTTCACCAGCCGGTTTTCCGCCAGGATGTCCAGGATGCGCTGCTGCAACGCCTGTCTTTCCAGAAGTTCCTGCGCCGCCACGCCATAGCCGGCGGCCTCGGTGGCCGAGGCGGGCAGCAGCGGCGTGCTCAGGCGGCCTTGAGCATCGACCTGGAAATAGCCGATCAGTCCGGGCACTCCGGCGGCCAGGGGATAAACCGACAGGGGCGAGCGCTGCAGGAAGTTGGCGGTCGGATCGCCCGCCACCACCAGGAAGCTGTAATCGGTGAAGGAGCGCGCTTCTTCCCCGTTGATCAACTCGATCAGGCGGCCGTCGATGCGCGCCGCCAGTTCCTCGGCCAGGCCCCGGTACTGGTGGAACGCCTCCCACTTCAATTGGCTATAGGCCTGGCG
The DNA here is from genome assembly GCA_035293245.1 of Methylococcaceae bacterium. Lineage (GTDB taxonomy): Bacteria > Pseudomonadota > Gammaproteobacteria > Methylococcales > Methylococcaceae > DATDOO01. The sequence continues at coordinate 1,024 of DATDOO010000298.1, read as the reverse complement.
GATCAGCAAGGCGGTGGGAACCGCCAAGGCCAGGAAGAACAACGCCAGCCACAGGCGCAGGCGGCGGCGGTCCAGTCCGGCGAAAGCTGAGCGGGCCATCTCAATCCGCCAAAAGCCGGTAACCCGCGCCGCGCACGGTCACCAGAAAGCGCGGATTGGCCGGGTCCGGCTCGATCTTGCGCCTGAGCTTGGCCATGTGGATGTCCACGGTGCGGGTTTCCAGATCCAGGTTGCGGGCGTAGCCCCAAACCTTGCTCAAAAGCTCTTCGCGGGATACGGCGCGGTCGCCGTTGGCTTTCAGGTATTGCAGGATTTCCACCTCCCTGCGGGTGAAGGACAAGCTCTCGCCGCCGCGCCGGCCGGTCAGGTTGCGCGCGTCGATTTCGATTTCGTTGCCCAGGCCGATCAGCCCGTCCAGTTCCACGCCGATGCGCGAGCGGCGCAGCACCGCCTGCACCCGAAGCACCAGTTGCGCCACGGAAAAAGGCTTGGCCACGTAGTCGTCGGCGCCCAGGGACAGGCCGTGGATGATGTCTTCGTCGCCGCTTTTGGCGGTGAGCAGGATGATGGGCTGTTCCCGGTCCTCGGCGCGGATGCGCTCGCACACCTCGAAGCCGTTCATGCCCGGCAGCATCACGTCCAAAAGGAGCAGATCGAAGCGGCCGCTCAAGGCTTTCTGCAAGCCGTCGCGCCCGTCCGCCGTCGCCTCCACTTCGTAGCCGTGATAGACGAACACGTCCACCAGCCCGGTGCGGATGGCCGGTTCGTCTTCGACGATGAGGAGGCGGATTTTGCGGTTCATGGCAATGACGGCTTGATAGGCTCAACCCAATCGATCTTCGAACGTCGGGTTTACAAATCCGTTTCTGCAATTCCGGCTTGTTTAAGGAAGCGCTGATTTATTCCAGCTCGCGGGTTGAATTGTGAGCTGAGAGAATACGGCAAACATCACCCGAAGAGGAATTCCGATGCAGATGACCTTCTCCGAGCTGGAATATGCGGCTAAGAAGAAACAGACGCGGCG
>DATDOO010000297.1:0-5776 GCA_035293245.1 Methylococcaceae bacterium | reverse complement strand
CGCCAGCACCATCAGCCAGCAGGTGGCCAAGAACCTGTTCCTGTGGCCAAGCCGCAGTTTCCTGCGCAAGGGGCTGGAGGCCTGGTTCACCCTGCTTATCGAAACCCTGTGGCCCAAGCAGCGCATCCTGGAGGTGTACCTCAACAGCGCCGAGTGGGGCGACCACCTGTTCGGCGCGGAAGCCGCCAGCCAGCGCTATTTCCACAAGCCGGCGGCTAGGCTGGGCGCCGCCGAAGCCGCCCTGCTCGCCGCCAGCCTGCCCAGTCCCCGCCGCTCCCGGCCCGACCGGCCCACGGGTTATCTGCGGGAGCGCCAGCAGTGGATTTTGGGGCAGATGCGGCACCTGGGGCCGGGGTACGCACTGCCCGGAGATTGAGCGCTCAGGCCCACTCCACTTCGATGCCGTTGTTCTTGCACCAGGCTCCGGCCAGGCGGGCGTAGGCGGCGTCGCGGAACTGGAACCAGGCTTCGCGCAGTTCGGGGAGGTCCAGCAGTTCGTCCTTGAAGCGCCGGAACGGCTTGCGACCTTCCAGGGCGCGGGCCAGTCGGGTCGCGGCCTTGGCGTCAGACACGGTTGCGAGGAAGTCCTCCATGATGCGGAACGCGTCATTGGAAGAAATGGGATCGATGCCCCGGTAGCGCGGGTTGTCATGCAAATCCTCCGGCAGGTCTTCCACGCCGTCGCCGTCGAGCAGCACTTGGCCGGTTTCCGTGTCCAGATACCATTGCCCTTCCACGATCTCGAAGCGGCTGGTCAGGGCTTCGATCAGGTCTTCACGGTTGATTTTAAGTTTTGGCATAGGGAATAGTGATAAGTCCGGCACCCACGATTAAGGCAGTGCGGGATAATCCGTATACCCTTCCGCACCGCCGCCGTAAAACGTGGCCGGATCGGGCGTAATGAGCGGCGCCCGGCGGAGCAGGCGTTCCGGCAAGTCCGGATTGGCGATGAACAAGCGGCCGAAGGCGATCAGATCGGCGCGGCCTTGCGCCAGGGCCGCCTCCGCCTTGTCGCGGTCGTAGCCGCCACAGGCGATGATGTTTCCCCGGAACTCCCGCCGCATCAGCGCCATGATTTCCTCGGCGCCCGCCACCGGCGCAAAAAGCGCGCTGCCGGCGTTGCCCGGTTCCACCAGGTGCAGATAGGCCAGGCCGCGCTGGTTGAGGAGGTGCGCCGCGCAGCCGAAAGTCTCTTGCGGACCGGCGTCGCCCACGTCGTTGAAGGAGCCCAGAGGCGACAGGCGCACTCCCACCCGCTCGGCGCCCCACACCCCGCACACCGCATCCACCACTTCCAAGAGGAGACGCGCGCGGTTCTCCGCCGATCCGCCGTAAGCATCGGTACGGTGGTTGCTGTGGGAGTTGAGGAACTGGTCCAGCAGATAACCGTTGGCGCCGTGCACCTCCACGCCGTCAAAGCCCGCTTCCCTGGCGTTGCGGGCCGCTGCTTCGTAGCGCGCCACGACGCCGGGCAACTCGGCCGTCTCCAGGGCGCGCGGCCTGGGCAGAGGCGCTTCCGTTACGGCGCCGTGGGCGTCGATGTAGCGCACCTTGCCCGAGGCGGCGATGGCCGAAGGCGCCACCGGCAAGCCGCCGCCCGGCTGATAGGCGGGATGGGAAATGCGCCCCACGTGCCAAAGTTGCAGAAATATCCGGCCACCAGCCCCGTGCACCGTCTCGGTGACTTGCCGCCAGCGGGCGACCTGCGCGGCGCTATGGATACCCGGCGTCGCCGGATAGCCTTGTCCTTCCGGGCAGACCTGCGTGGCCTCGGAGACGATCAGTCCGGCGGAGGCGCGCTGGCGGTAATACTCGGCATTCAGCGGCCTCGGCACGTTGCCCGGCTGCCCAGCCCGGCAGCGGGTGAGCGGCGCCATGACCAGGCGGTTGGGCAAGCGCAGGGGGCCAAGGGAATAGGGTTGGAACAGAGGTGAGGCGGTTTCGTTCATGGGGTATTCCTTGCTCCAGAATATTTACGGCCCTTTGAATCAGGAAGTGATGGGTTTCGGCTGCCGCCTCTACCCATCTTACGGCCTTGGAACTCACCAGCATCCTGCGCATGGCTCACGCCGTCGGTTCGAGCGGGAGTAGCCAGTAGCTTCGGGTTGGATAGTGAGCGTCGAGTACACGCAGCTCCCGGAACCCGAGCTTGGCAAACAGGGACCTCATCGCTCCGGCCGTAATATCCGTGCGTCCGAGGCGATAGTTAAAACCCTGGCGACGCAATTCGTCGATCAGCGCCAGGGAAAGCCGTTCGGCAATGCAGCGGCGTCGAAAATCCGTGGCTACACCCTGGCCGTCCACGTAAAACACCCGTTTCCCGCCATCGAACAGAGGGTCGAGGGCGTCGGTTCCGACAATTTCACCGAGGGTGAGGTCCCGCGAATCCTCACGCTGCCTGAGCACTTCGTGGCCCATGATGTAGCCGGCGATTCTGCCGGAAACTGTCGTCCGGGCGAGATATAGCATTGCGTTGCGCCGCATCATCCCGGCACCCAGCCCAAAGATTATCCGGGGCATTTGGTGGTCTTCGTTCCAGGGCGGATCGCGGAAAACCCGATGGATCAAGCCAGCGAGCCGCTCAACCGTAACCCCCGACATCTCCGCGCAGAGTATCTCCAGGGTGGCCGGCACAATCTCGATTTCTTCGTGTTGCGACATTCCGGGTTTTCCGAATCAACGCGATAAGGTGCGCTATAGGATGCCGCCGAGGAACGAGGCGCATCTGTCGCGACCGGTGCGCCTCCTGACGTCGGCACACCCTATGGCCCTGGAGGTTGGGAACCAGCATAACCCTATGGCCTTGTTCCTACGGAATGCGCGTAATGTCCCCGCCTCCCGTACAGATGGTCTCGCTGCCCTGAACAGACAGCCTCCAGGACTCATATCCGCTGGACGGCTGGAGCAATTGCAGCTGCATCCCTCCATTGAACCCAATGGTCAAGTCTCCCGAGGACAGGGAGATCACCGCCGCTTCAACGGTGCGAAGGATAGTGCTTGCCAGGACTCTCTCCGCAGCATCAACGCGTTCGGGAAGACCGAATTGATGGCCGTGGTCTTCTGAGGTGACGACGATGCGACCCTTCTCGATTAGACGCCAGAGCGATTCCGTCGCGACCGTGATGTCGCCCGCAAACCTGAAGAACCACGTTTGGTCCCTCTTCTCAACCGACATTAGTTGATGCCCGATGAGTGGCGTGCTGTACGTCTGGAGTTCTTCCGACTTCATCGCGCGTCTCAATCCAGGATCGCACTCGCCGGGCGGATCAAACGGGTTCTCAGCCAATCTCCTCCAACCTCCCCAGCGCTGCCGACTGCAAAGCCGCGACGATGGTCCGGCAATTGGCTTTGGCATCCCGCAGGGAGAGCAGGGGGGCTTTGTCGTTGAGCACGCAGTCGCTGAAGTGCTCGATTTCCAGATTGAAGTGATTGGCGACCGGCAATTGTTCGGTGCAGCTTTTATTGTCCTCCGTCCACCAGGAAATCACCGGGATGTCGCCGGGCAGTTGCCAGACCACGTGGCATTTCGCGCCGCCCTTGGTGCCGATGATTTCGTATTCCGAGCGCCGGGCGCGCTCGAAGCTGATGTCGAAGTGGCCAAATTTGCCCTCGCCGAAATCCACGACGCCGCTGGTTACGGTGTCCGCGCCGGAGGGGGCGTATTTGGCGATGGCGGTCACCGCGACGGGGTCGGTGTCGAACCAGGTGCGGAGCGAGTGGATGGCGTAGGGCCCGATGTCCCACATGGCGCCGCCGCCGTGGGCGACGTCGTTGGCCAGGCGGTACATGCGCGCGGCGCGCATGGTGAACGAGTAGGTGGCGCGCACGGAACGCACCTCGCCGATGACGCCCGACTGGATCAGTTCCCGGACCCGCGCGTGTTGCGGGTGGTAGCGGTACATGAAGCCTTCCGCCACCTTGACGTTGTGCCGGTGTGCCGCGGCTTCGATGGCGTCGATGTCCGCCACGGCCAGCGCCATGGGCTTTTCGCACAGCAGGTGCTTGCCGTGCTGGATGGCACGCACCGCCCATTCGGCGTGCTCGTGGTTGGCGAGCGGCAGGTAGACGGCCTGGATTTCCGCGTCCTCCAGCAGTGCTTCCAGATTGTCGTAAGTCTTGACGCCCTGTTGCTGCGGGGCGTATTTGGCTAGGGTCTCGGCGGCGGCGCCGGGGCGGCGGCTGGCGATGGCAACCAGTCGGGAGTTGGGGGCTTCGACGATGGCGGGCAGCAGGCGTTCGTTGACGCGCGCGGCGCCCAGGATGCCCCAGCGGAGTTTTACGTTGTCGCTCATGACATTCACCTTGTTGCGTATGGCCTTTGAATCATAGCCGCAGAATTCCGGCCGTGTCTCTAGCCCCGGCGGTAGCCGGTTCGGCGGAAATTTGGGCGGCAAGTACGGTCAAACCGGGGGTAGCCCCGAAGCCCCCAGATTTCCGGAGGTAGTGCGGGGCTTGTCCGGCGGCGCTTTTGACTTCCGGCGAAGCTTGCGCCATCCTCAAAAACGCCTCTTCCCACACCTGCCGCGAGGAGATTCCCATGACCATTCAAGTTGGAGACCGCCTGCCCGAAGGCACGCTGTTCGAATCCACCGAGTTCGATTCCGCCACCGGCTGTCCGACCAAGCCCCAGTCGCTGCCGGTCGACGAACTCAGCAAGGGTAAACGTATCGTGATTTTCGGCGTCCCCGGCGCTTTCACGCCTTTGTGTTCCGCCCAGCACCTGCCCGGCTTCGTGGACAACTTCGATGCCTTGAAAGCGAAGGGTGTCGATGAAATCTGGTGCCTGGCCGTCAACGACGGCTTTGTCATGGCCGCGTGGGGCCGGGAACGAAAAGCCGACGGCAAGGTGCGCATGCTGGCCGACGGCAGCGCCGAGTACATCCGAAAGCTCGGCCTGGAGCGCGACCTCACCGCCGGCGGCATGGGCATCCGCAGCCAGCGTTTCGCCATGATCGTCGATGACGGCGTGGTCCGATACGTCGGCGTCGAGGCGCCCGGCAAGTTCGAAGTGTCGAACGCGGAAACGGTGCTCGCACATCTGTAAAGGCGTCCTTTCCTAGCTGACGAGTACCGCTCCATGCCCAATCGAGAACACCCTTCGCTCAGTGAAATCCTGGCTTCCGCCGTCGCCATCGCCCGCGGCGCGGGAGCCATCCTGCGCGAGGGGCTGGCTACCGTCGAAGCCCAGCGCGGTACGGCGGTGCAGTTCAAGACCACGGACATCGACCCGGTCACGGAATACGACGTAAGGAGCGAGCGGTACATCGTCGGCGAGCTCCAGCGGCTGTTTCCCGGCCACCGGATCATCGGCGAGGAAGGGGGAGATTACTCCATCGAGAACCCCCTGGCTGCCGCGCCCGACCACACCTGGTACGTCGATCCGCAAGACGGGGGCTCCGAACGGCGCGGGCAGGCACGACCTTCGGAATATACCTGGTACATCGACCCGCTGGACGGCACGGTGAATTTCTCCCATGGCTTTCCTTATTTCTGCGTGTCCATGGGCATGCTGGTGGATGGTGTACCTTCGGTGGGGGTGATCTACAACCCCATTGCGGACCACATGTACGCCGCGGCGCGGGGAAACGGTGCCACGCGCAACGGGATGCCGATGCGCATCTCCACGACCGTGGAATTGCGACGCGCGCTGGTGATCACGGGCTTCCCGTACGACACGCATATTCACGACAGCAACATGCGGAATTTCCTCGGCTTCCAGCGCACCGCGCAGGCCACGCGGCGCATCGGCTCGGCGGCGCTCAATCTGTGCTACACC
>DATDOO010000296.1:0-4634 GCA_035293245.1 Methylococcaceae bacterium | reverse complement strand
GTTTATTCCGGCAATGAAACTTGACGAGGGATAAAGCGTCCTGATGTTCGGACTCCTTCCCCCTTTTGGGGGAAGGTTGGGATGGGGGTAGCCAAAAATATGGCCGCGGCTTTTTGGGAACACCCCCACCTGTCCTCCCCTGCGGGGGGAGGGACCAACAACAAGGCGCCGTGGCTAAAATCACACGAACCAATGAGGACCACCCCATGAGCACACCAGCCAACTCCACCGAGACCCACGTCCTGGTTCTGGGCGGCGGGCCCGGCGGCTACACCGCGGCCTTCCGCGCCGCCGACCTGGGTTTGAAAGTCACCCTGGTGGAGCGCGAGCCGGTGCTGGGCGGCGTGTGCCTCAACGTGGGCTGCATCCCCTCCAAGGCGCTGCTGCACGTGGCGCACCTGGTTCACGGCGCGCAGGAAGCGCCGGAGTGCGGCCTGACTTTCCCCCAGCCCGACATCGACCTGGACAAGCTGCGCGCCTGGAAGGACAAGACCGTCGCCACCCTCAACGGCGGCCTGAAGGCCCTGGCCAAGCAGCGCAAGGTGGAGGTGATCCACGGCAACGGCCGCTTTACCGGTGCCAACGAACTGGAAGTGACCACTGCGGATGGCCCACGCCAGGTCAATTTCACCCACGCCATCCTCGCCACCGGCTCCCGCCCCGCGACCATTCCGGGCTTCCCCCACGACGATCAGCGCCTGATGGATTCCACCGGCGCCCTGCTGCTGCAGGATGTTCCGAAGCGCCTTTTGATCGTCGGCGGCGGCGTCATCGGCCTGGAAATGGCCACCGTCTACCACGCCCTGGGTTCCAGCATCACCGTGGTGGAAATGGCCGGCCAGCTCCTGCCCGGCTGCGACGCGGACGTGGTGCGTCCGCTCTTTCTGCGCCTGAAAAAGCAGTGCGAGGCCATCCTGCTCAACACCCGCGCCCGCCTGGCCGCCAAGGCCGAAGGCATCGAAGCGACGTTCGAAGGCGACAACGCCCCCGCGCCTATGCTGTTCGACCGCGTGCTGGTGGCGGTGGGAAGAAAGCCCAACAGCGATGATCTGGGCCTGGAAGCCTTGGGAATTGCCGCCGACGCCCACGGCTTCATCGCCGTGGACGAGCGCCAGCGCAGCGCCGCCGAGCACGTCTTCGCCATCGGCGACGTCACCGGCAACCCCATGCTGGCCCACAAGGCCACCCACCAGGGCAAGGTGGCGGCGGAAGTCATCGCCGGCCACAAGGCGGCGTTCCAGGCCCTCACTATCCCCGCCGTGGCTTACACCGACCCGGAAGTGGCCTGGATGGGCCTCACGGAAACCGAGGCCCAGGCCAAAGGCGTCGCCTACGAAAAAGCCACCTTCCCCTGGGCCGCCAGCGGCCGCGCGCTGGGCATGAACCGCAAGGAAGGCCTGACCAAGGTGCTGTGTGACAAGGAAACCCGCCGCATCCTCGGCGCCGCCATCTGCGGTCCCAACGCCGGCGACCTGATCGCCGAAACCGTCCTGGCCCTGGAAATGGGCGCCGACGTGGAAGACGTGGGCCTCTCCATCCACCCCCATCCGACGTTGGCGGAGACTTTTGCTTTTGCTTCGGAAATGCTGGCGGGGACGGTTACGGATATTTATTACAAGAAGCCCTAATTAGTAGTCTCACAGTACAATGAAGGTTAGGACACTTGAAAACCATCAACTTCCACGAAGCAAGGCATACCTTTTCACAGACAGCGAAATTAAGCATCTGTTTGAGTCGATTTCCGAAATATGTCTTTTCAAATCGAATCATCAATTCTGGTTTGATAAAACATACAATTGCAAGGCCCCTAAAATCAAAGGGGTAGCTGTTTTAACGCTTGCTATCTCTAAATTAGACAACTCCATATTTCTTCATCTTTATGGTTGCGACAAGAATATACTAAGTAAAGTCACTCCCAATGACCTCAGTGACTATCTGATTCCGGAATTAAACAGGTGGTTGAAAGAAAACCTAGTATTGAACGAACAATGGGAAAGGCATCGCATGATATTAGCTGAAGTCAACGGTTCTTCCGGCGACTTGAAGTTTCACTACATTGAAGGATGAGCCCCATAGGGTACGCATCAATGCCGTTAAGTTAAGCCGTCATGCCGGGAATGCCGGTTGTAGGGGCGAATTCATTCGCCCATCGGCGGCTAAAGCCGCCCCTACACCTGCATTCCGGCAGTCCATGGGGGATGATGATTCAGAGCTTAACTTAACGGCATTGGGGTACGCATTGCGTACCTTTCTGCGACAGTCTCCATTACCGATCATTGACTACAGGTACGCGTTCACGTACGTTGCGGCTATCAATGCAAGGAGAACAGCATGACGACCCTCACCGCAAGTGAAGCCCGCGCCAGTCTCTATCGCCTGATTGACGAGGCGGCCAGCAGCCATCAACCGATTGTCATCACCGGCAAGCGCCATAACGCCGTGCTGGTTTCCGCCGAGGATTGGGCGGCAATTCAGGAGACCGTCCACCTCCTGTCGATGCCCGGCATGCGGGAGTCGATTCGCGAAGGTCTCAGTGCTCCCGTGGAGGAATGCAGCAAGGAACTGGCCTGGTGAGTTGGCGGATCGTCTTTACCCGGCATGCCCAGAAAGACGCTCTCAAACTCGCTTCCGTCGGCCTGAAGGACAAAGCCCAGTCACTGCTGACCATTTTGCGCGGGAACCCGTTTCAGAACCCGCCGCCTTACGAAAAATTGGTTGGCGATTTGGCCGGGGCCTATTCTAGGCGCATCAACATTCAGCATCGCCTGGTCTATCAGGTGCTTGAGGAGCAACGGGTGGTCAAGGTGCTGCGGATGTGGACGCACTATGAATAGTTCTGTAGGTTGGATTAGCGAAGCCGTAACCCAACATTCCGGCGCCGAATGTTGGGTTACGCGGAGAACCGCTAACCCAACCTACGCACTGTTCCGCCTAAATTAAAACCGATCTCCATGTCCTTCATCCACCTCCGCGTCCATAGCGAATTCTCCCTCGTGGACGGCTTGCCGCGCGTCAAGCCGCTGGTGAAGCGCGCGGCGGAATTGAAAATGCCGGCGCTGGCGGTGACCGACCAGTTCAATCTGTTCGCGCTGGTCAAGTTCTACAAGGCGGCGCTGGCGGCAGGCGTGAAGCCCATCGCCGGGGCGGACGTGTGGCTGTTCAACGAGCAGGACGTGGCCCAGCCGCAGCGCCTCACTTTGCTGGCCCAGCATCTGGACGGCTACCGCGTGCTGTCACGCCTTTTATCGCGCGGCTACCAGGAAGGCCAGCATCAGGGCGTGCCCATGCTGCGCGCCGAGTGGCTGGAAGAGGAAAACGCCGGGCTGATTGCCCTTTCCGGCGGCAGGGAAGGGCCGCTGGCCGGCGCACTTCTGGCCGGCAACGAAAGCGAGGCCAAGGCGCAAATGCAGCGCTGGCTGGGCCTGTTCGGCGACCGCTTTTACCTGGAAGTGCAGCGCACCGGCCGGCCCGGCGAGGCGGAATACAACGACGCGGCGGTGCATCTGGCCGCGGAGCAGGGCGTACCTGTGGTGGCGAGCAACGACGTGCGCTTCCTGCACGCCTCGGACTTCGAAGCCCACGAGACGCGGGTGTGCATCCATCAGGGCCGGGTGCTGGACGATCCGCGCCGGCCGCGCATTTACAGCGAGCAGCAATATCTGCGCTCGCCGCAGGAAATGGCGGAACTGTTTGCCGACCTGCCCGAAGCGCTGGAAAACACCGTCGAAATCGCCAAGCGCTGCACTCTGGAACTCAAATTGGATTCGCCTTCGCTGCCGGATTTTCCGGTGCCGGAAGGGGTGTCGCTGGATGATTTCTTTGCCGCGGAGTCGCGCAGCGGGTTGACCGAGCGGTTGCGGATATCGCCGCCGGTTGTGAAAACCGCTGCCGTTGAAAGCAAGCCCACCTCTGCAAATACGTCCCTCCCCCCGCGGGGGAGAGCCGTAGGCGAGGGGGCCACAGGTGGGGGCGAGTCAGATAAGGCTGCTGCGGTTGATCTTGATCGCCCCCATCCTAACCTTCCCCCGCCAGGGGAAGGGACCGGAAGCGCTGGTTCAGGAAGCGACTTAGCTTTCCAGGCGGCAACAGCCCCTGGCACGCAGGTTTATTACGAACGCCTGGAAACTGAACTTTCCGTCATCCGCCAGATGGGCTTCGCCGGCTACTTCCTGATCGTCGCCGACTTCATCCGCTGGGCCAAGGCCAACGGCATTCCCGTGGGGCCGGGACGCGGTTCCGGAGCCGGGTCGCTGGTGGCCTATGCCCTCAACATCACCGACCTGGACCCGCTGGAGTTCGACCTCCTGTTCGAGCGCTTCCTCAACCCGGAGCGCGTGTCCATGCCGGACTTCGACGTGGACTTCTGCATGGAACGCCGCGACGAGGTCATCGACTACGTGGCGCAAAAATACGGCCGCGACAAGGTTTCGCAGATCATCACCCACGGCAGCATGGCGGCCAAGGCGGTGGTGCGCGACGTGGGCCGGGTTCTCGGCCATCCTTACGGCTTCGTGGACAAGCTGGCCAAGCTGATTCCCTTCGAATTGGGCATCACCCTGGACAAAGCCCTGGCCGACAGCGAGGACCTGAAAGCCCAGTACAACAACGATGAAGAGGTCAAAGCCCTCATCGAC
>DATDOO010000295.1:0-9687 GCA_035293245.1 Methylococcaceae bacterium | reverse complement strand
GTTGGGCAAGAAAGCCTATCTCATCGACAACGCCGAACAGATGCGCCAGGAATGGCTGAGTGGCGTGGAGAAAGTCGGCTTTACCGCGGGCGCATCGGCCCCGGAAATCCTTGTCCAGCAGGTCGTTTCCCGCCTCAAGGAATGGGGCGGCGATGCCACCGCGATGAGCGAAAACACCGGCATCGAAGAGAAGGTGGTGTTCTCCCTGCCCAAGGAACTGCGCAACTGAACGCGGCGGCTTTTCCCGATCCGGTCAATAACGCCGTTCGCGCGCCGAGCGCATCTCGTCCGGACTGATCACGCCATCGCCGTTGAGGTCCATGCGGCCGAAACCGCGGCTAAGTCCGGGCATGCCGCGCCGGGCTTCCTCGCGGGAAATCCCCCCGTCGTTGTCGCCGTCGGCGCGCCGCAGCCGTTCGGGAAGCCGCTCCTGCATCCTTTGGCGGCGTTGTTCCATGCCCTGATAATCCGGATAGCTCCGGCGCGAATAGCCGTCCAGGTCCCGGCGCAGGCTGCGCCGCTCCTCGGGGTCGATGCTCTGTTCCAGCCGTGGATTGCGCCCATGGTAGCCCCGGTAACGCTCGTCGGCCCCCGCGGGCAGCGTGGCCAGCAATAGCAGCAGCATCGGCAGAATGTGGCGTTTCATGGACTCCCTCCCTTGAAGGCCGGACAGCGGGACTCGCGCCCGCTGTCCGGGATCGGTCAGGTGATGACGCAATTATCGGACTTTCGGTGGCGGATCGTCATGCAGCGCGCCGGAAAAATCCCGTCGCCGAACTTACCGGTCGCTCCAGGTGCCGGAAAAGCCGAATCTGACGCCGTAGTCGGGACTCTGGATATAGGCGTTGTATCCGGGAGCATAATACTGGGGCGCATAGTAGACCGGCGGCGGCGCGGGGGTGTAGTAGTAATAGCCGTAATTCGGCTGGTAGTAGTCCCGATGATGATGCCCGTGATGATGGTGACGGTGGTGGTGGTGATGTTCGCCCCAGTGATGGCCGTGATCTCCGGCGACTGCTGCACCGGAGGCGAGAAACAGGGCCAGGAAAGCGAAAAGGATGGGCTTGTTCATGACATTTCCCTCAACTACGTATAGGAATGGGTGAGTGCGCGGCCCGTTCACCAGCTATCGGGCCGCCGTTCGAAATCGTGCTTCTGCGCATAAATGTCCCGGCGGTACTGGTTCAAATACCGGCGTAAATCCTTGCGCTCTTCCCAGGTCAGGACCCCGTCGGATTTGTACTGCTGCTCGTGGCGTCGAATCCGGTTGCGTTCACGGCGCAAATCCCAAGCCTCCCGCGCGGTGAGTTCTCCGGAGCGGATACCCTGGTTGACGCGCTGTTGCAAATCCTGTTGACGGGCGTGGATCGCGGGATCGCGCGGACGACGCCCGTCCCAATCGGCGGCGATTGCCGCGCCGGAGGCAAGAAACAGGGCGGTCAGTGTAAGGAATGGCAACTTTTTCATGATGGCTCCTTGCAGGAAAAAATGGGGTGCGGTGGCAAGCCGGGCCTTTTGTGCCGGGCGAGGATAGATTGCCGGGAATCTGTAAACCACCTATGTCGGAGAAGGCCGGATTTGTAACAAATTGTTTCCGGAATGCGGGAAGTTCACGATTTGTTACACGGCGCTTTCCTGAAGCGGTGCTTCATTCGAGAATGCGCGCATGGAATCGAACTCCAAAAAAATCCTCGTGGTCGACGATGACGCGCGCCTGCGCGACTTGCTGCACCGCTATCTGGCCGAACAAGGTTTTGCCGTGCGCGCGGTGCCCGATGCACGGGAAATGGACAAATGGCTGGCCCGCGAAGCCGCCGACCTGCTGGTGCTCGACCTCATGCTGCCCGGCGAGGACGGTCTGGCCATCTGCCGGCGTCTGCGCTCGGCGGGCAACGCGCTGCCCATCGTCATGCTCACGGCGCGCGGCGACGAGGTGGATCGCATCATCGGACTGGAAATGGGTGCGGACGATTACTTGCCCAAGCCGTTCAACCCCCGCGAACTGCTGGCGCGCATCCACGCGGTATTGCGCCGCCGCCCCCACGCCGTTCCCGGCGCTCCGGCGCAGAACGGCAACCAGTTCACATTCGGGGAGTTCGTTTTCGATCCCGTCACCCGCCGTTTGAGCCGCGGGAACGAGGCGCTGCCCCTGACCAGCGGCGAGTTTTCCCTGCTCAAAGTCTTCGTCGAACATGCCCGCCAGCCGCTGTCGCGCGACCGGCTGATGCAAATGGCGCGAGGCCGGGAACCCGAAGCCTTCGACCGCAGCGTCGACGTGCTGGTTTCGCGCCTGCGCCGCCTCATCGAGACCGATCCCGGACAGCCGCGCTACATCCAGACGGTTTGGGGATTCGGCTACGTATTCGTGCCGGACGATTTGCAGCCCTCCGCCGATTCCTCGTGAAGCGTTTTTTCGACACCCTGCTGGCGCGCGTCCTGGGTCTTGTCGCCCTGTTGCTCGTCATCGGCCAGTTCAGCGCCTTCCAGCTGGCCGAGTTCCTCCAGCGCGAGCCGCGCGCCGCCGCCATCGCCTTGCAGGCGATCAGCACGGTCAATCTGACCCGCGCGGCATTGCTCGCCGCCCACGAAAAGCGCCGCTCGGCGCTGCTGGACGAACTGGCGCAACGGGAGGGAGTGCGCGTCTATCCCCTCGATCCGCTGGATGAAGTCGATCCGCTGCCCCGTGAAGCCGTCCTGCAACTGGCCGCCGAAAAAATCCGCGCCGAATTGGGAGCCGATACCCTGGTGGCAGCGGATCATCTCGGCCTGCCAGGTCTTTGGGTCAGTTTCAATATCGACGAGGACGATTACTGGGCGGTGATTCCGCGCGCGCGCATGGAGCGGACTTTGCCCTGGCACTGGCTCAGCTGGGGCACAGGCATCCTGCTCCTGTCCCTGGGAGGCGCCTGGGCGGTCGCCGCGCGCGTCAACCGTCCCCTGCACCGCCTGGCCGAAGAGGCCGATCGGATCGGGCGCGGCGAGCCGGGCGGGCCTTTGCCCGAGAAAGGCACGCGGGAATTGCGGCATGTAACCCGCGCCTTCAACGCCATGCGCAGTGCGCTGGAACAGCTCGACGCTGAGCGCGCCCTGTTGTTGGCGGGCGTATCCCACGATTTGCGCACGCCCCTGGCGCGCTTGCGCCTGGCGGTGGAAATGCTGGACGAAGCCGATGGCTTGAAGAGCGGCATGGTGCAGGACATCGAGGACATGAACGGCGTCCTCGGCCAGTTCCTGGATTTCGTGCGCGGCGTGGCGGGCGAAACGCCGGAGTCGGGCGATCTCGACTTTCTCGTCAGGGGCGTTATCGAGCGCTACGATCGCGCCGGCAAACCCATCGCCTTTTCCTTGCCGGCGTTGCCGCCGGTCATGCTTTACCCCCTGGCCATGCGCCGATTGCTCACCAACCTCGTCGACAACGCGATCGCCCACGGCGGCGGTACGGTTGAAGTCGTCGCCCGGCCGGAAGCCGAAGGCGTCGGATTGCGTGTCCTTGACCGCGGTCCCGGCATTCCCGAAATGGAAAAAGCACGGCTGCTCAAGCCTTTCGAACGGCTGGACGCTGCGCGCAGCGACGGCGGTTCCGGCTTGGGTCTGGCCATTGCCGCGCGCATCGCGCGCCTGCACGGCGGTCGGCTGGAATTGAACAACCGGCCGGGGGGCGGACTGGAAGTGCATGTCTGGCTGCCGCGCACATCATGAGCAGCTTCGACGCGGTCATTTTCGATCTGGACGGCCTGGTGCTGGACACCGAAGCCGGTTACCGCACCGCGTGGCGGCGCGCCGCGGCCGAGTCGGGCGTCGACCTCGACGAGGATTTCTTTTGGGCTTTGTCCGGCCAGGAGGCTGGGGCGGTGAGCCAGGCATTGACCGCCGTGCTGGGCGAGGACACAACGCCGGAGCGCTTCTGGACCCGCGCCGCCCGGCACTGGCGGGAACACCTCGACATCCACGGCATCGCCGTTCGCCCCGGCTTTTACGAACTGATGGGCTGGTTACGCGAGCGGCGCATTCCCTGCGCGCTGGCTACCAACAGTCAGCGGCGTTATGCGCTGGAATGTCTGGGCGTGGCGGGTCTGGGAGATACCTTTGCGCACCTCGTCACCCGCGATCAGGTCGAACGCGGCAAGCCCGCGCCGGATGTCTACCTTGCGGCCGCCGCGCATCTCGGCGTCGCTCCGGCGCGCTGTCTCGCCCTGGAGGATTCGCCGACCGGTCTGGCTTCCGCCCGCGCGGCCGGCATGCGCTGCATTTTGGTTCCGGGCGCGCCGCTGCCGGCGGAAGCGGCGGAGAACGCCTGGCGCACCTTCACTACACTTCTGGATGTTCGGGACTGGCTGGCTTCGCTTCCGCCCGCCTGAATTTCGGCGCATGATTTAGGGGTTTTTAATCCGCGTCGGACTCAGGAACCTCATTCATGCCGCCTGCCACCCTGCTGCAAACCTGTGTAAACACGCCCCCGGAAATCCGCGCCAGCCAGCCTTTGCCTACCGGCGAAGGCGTCCTCGATCCCGCGTCTTTCCGCACCATCGAGGGCGAGAGGCTGTTCGAAGCCGTCAACCATGCCCGCACCCTGGCCGGGCAGGCGGTGCTGCATCGTTCCCTGGCCCAGCCCCCCGGAGATCATGCCACGGCGCAAAGCCGGCAGGATGCGGTGCGCGAACTTCGGGAGGACCCCGAATTGCGCGGCCGACTGGAGGCTTTGGTCCAGCAGGCCGCCGAGCGCGAAGAAGACTTTTTCGTCCTGCTGTTCGGGACGTTTCTCGGCCAGTTCGGCTCGCCGGCCAACGCCATGGAGCGGCAAGGCTACGGCCACGAAACCTACCGCAACGGCACGGCCTTTTTGTTGAATTTCGCAGATGGCATCGCCGCTTCGCCCACGCCGCACAGCGATTATCTGCGCAGCCTGTTCGGGACTTTCGGCCGCTTCGCCGCTTCGCGCGCCGCCACGCTGATGCGCGGCCCGGCATACTTCAGCGAAAGAGCCATGCTGACCCGCGCGGAAAAAGGTTGGCTGACACCCGCCGTCCGCTTCACGCCCCACATGTTCAAGCCCGTGTTTCTGGCGCTGGCCTTTGCGGTCGGTTGGGCGGTGGTGGAATTCGTGCCGATTCTCCTGGATCTGGCCAGCGTTTTTCTGCCCTCCTTCTGGATGTTCCTTCTGCCCTTCGCGCTGCTGTATTTCCCGGTCGTCGGCGGTTTCGACCGCGACAGTTGCATCTATCCCCTGCGAGGCATTTTCCGCAAATCGCCGGAAGTCCAGGCCGCCGTGGACGCCCTGGGCCAAGTGGACGAACTGCTCGGCTTTTTGCGCTACGCGGAAGCCGAAGGCGGCGTCACGACCCTGCCGCGCCTGCTGGAAGGCGAACGCCACGCGCTGAGCGTTACGGCTGCGCGCAACCCGGTGTTGGGCAAGACCAATCCGGATTACGTGCCCAACGGCATCGAACTCAAGGACGTGCAACTGACCTTCATCACCGGCCCCAACAGCGGCGGCAAGACGGCGTTCTGCAAGACCCTGGCGCAAATCCAGCTCCTGGCGCAGATCGGCTGCCCCGTGCCGGCCGAAAAGGCGGAATTGACCGTGGCGGACCGCATTTTCTACCAGGCCCCGGAAGCCGGTGCGCTGGAAGAAGGCGAAGGGCGTTTCGGCACGGAACTCAAGCGCACCAAGGCCATCTTCCTCGCTTCCACACCGAAAAGTCTGGTGGTGCTGGACGAGCTGTCGGAAGGCACCACCACCCAGGAAAAGCTGGAAATCTCCGCCAACATCCTGGAAGGCTTCCACAAGAAGGGCAACAACACGCTGCTGATCACCCACAACCACGAACTGGTGGACCTGTTCCAGGACCAGAACGTCGGCCAGGCCCGGCAAGTGGAATTCGTCGGCGAGCACCCCACCCACCGTCTAATACCCGGCATTTCCCGCGTCAGCCACGCCCACCGCATCGCGCGCAAGATCGGCTTTGCCAAGGAAGACATCGCCAAGTATCTGGAGGAGCATGGGATTTAGGACCCAAACTTAGATATGTGGCGGTTCGACATCGAACCCACCTTCGTCGAGCGTTATGACCGACGTTAGCCAAAACAAGCGTATTTGCGGCAAATGGAAACACTGTGACGGTTTTTCCGACACAGAATTTTCATTCTCCCTCGTCGACGGTCAGGTTCATGTATCCGTTTTGGATCCAAACGATCACGAAGAACCAGATATCTATGATGTCATCTGGGATGAGGCTGGTCTGGCGCTAAGCTTTGCCGTTCACTGGGAAACTGGTCGCTTTGTTAAGTACCGCGTAGCTGTCGGCCCAAGAGACGACCGCCTTCAAGCGACCATTACCTACACCGTCCAAGAACTATGGGAACGACTTTGAGTCGCCGCTTAACGATGTTCACGCCGACGATAACGGTAACTCATGGCGTCTTTCTGATTGGCTTAGCCCCGTTTGTCATATTTGGGAATTCTGAATACGAGCTATCCGCCCGTTTGCCGCGCCGAGCACCGCAGCTTCCGGCGGGATCGACCCGCAGGGCGGCCGCATGGATGCGGCCGGTTGACCGTCAGGCCAGGGATGGCCTGTCGGCCAACTACCGCCGAAAGCGAGGAGCGCAGGGCACCGCGATAGCGGCGCGGCATTCGGGTGTCTTTTCTTTTGGTTTCTTTTCTTTGGACAAGCAAAGAAAAGAAACCCGGCCGTGGGTCCGGGAACCCACATTCAAACAAACTCGCCGAAGGCGCTCAAAGCCAAAAACCCCTCATCCGAGAAGCGCGAGGTGCAGTGGATGAGATACGCTGTCGGCAGACATGACAGGCTCAACAAGTCCCAACCAGAGGTTGGAGGAAAATCATGACCACTCCCAAACCCAGCGACATGACCCACCCGGCCGACCTGGAGCGGCACGACAAGGGCACCGGGCCGGTGCGCTGGCAGCGGCCGGTTTATTTGGACCTGCTGCCGCCCTGCAATAACGCCTGTCCCGCGGGAGAGAACATCCAGGCCTGGCTGGCCCTGGCCCAGGCAGGGCTTTACCAAAAGGCCTGGCAGGCCCTGGTGCGCGACAACCCCATGCCGTCGGTACACGGCCGAGTCTGTTACCACCCCTGTGAGAACCATTGCAACCGCCAGGAAGTGGACACGCCGGTCAGCATTCACGCCGTGGAGCGTTTTCTGGGCGATCTGGCACTGCGGGAGGGCTGGATACCGGAGGTGGACGCCCCGCCCAGCGGCAAGCGGGTGCTGGTGGTGGGCGGCGGCCCCAGCGGCCTGTCCGCCGCCTATCACCTGACCCGGCTGGGCCATGCGGTGGAAATCCACGAAGCCGGCCCGGTGGCCGGCGGCATGCTGCACTTCGGCATCCCCGCCTATCGCCTGCCCCGCGCCGAACTGGCCCAGGAAATCGCCCGCATCGAAGCCATGGGAGTCAAGATCGTCGTCAACCGCAAGGTGGAGGACGTGCTGGCGGCGAAAAACGCCGGACATTTCGACGCGGTGTTCGTGGCGGTCGGGGCGCACCTGAGCAAGCGGGTGGAAATCCCGGCCCGCGACGCGGGCAAGATGCTGGACGCCGTCACGTTCCTGCGCCAGACCGCCGCCGGCGCACCGCCGCAACTGGGCCGGCGGGTGGCGATTTACGGCGGCGGCAACACCGCCATGGATGCCGCCCGCACCGCCAAGCGCCTGGGCGCCGAGGAAGCCCTGATCATCTACCGCCGCGACATCGAACACATGCCCGCCCACCGCTCGGAAGCCGAGGATGCCATGGAGGAGGGCGTGAAGATCAACTGGCTGCGCAGCATCAAGGAAATCGACCAGACCCGCATCCAGGTGGAAGTGATGCGCGTTAACGACGAAGGCTATCCCGAACCCACCGGGCAAATCGAAACCCTGGAAGCCGACGCCCTGATCCTCGCCCTGGGCCAGGACACCGACAGCAGCTTCCTGCAGGGCGTCCCCGGCATCGAATTCAAGCGCGACGGCACGGTCATCGTGGACAGCAACATGATGACCGGCCACCCCGGCATATTCGCCGGCGGCGACATGGTGCCCAGCGAACGCACGGTAACGGTGGCGGTGGGCCACGGCAAGAAAGCCGCCCGGCACCTGGACGCTTACCTCCGCGGCGGCGCCTACCAAAAGCCGCCAAAGCACGACCTGGTCGGCTTCGACAAGCTGCACATCTGGTATCTCACCGAAGCCCGCCGCAAACCGCAGGAAACCCTGGATCTGGAACGGCGCGCCTACGGCTTCGAGGAAGTGGTCAAGGGCCTGAGCCGGGAGGAAGCCACCTTCGAGGCCAAGCGCTGCTTCTCCTGCGGCAATTGCTTCGAGTGCGACGGCTGCTACGGCGCCTGTCCGGAGGGTGCCATCGTCAAACTGGGGCCCGGCCTGAAATACAAATACGATTACGCCAAATGCACCGGCTGCGCCGCGTGCTACGAGCAGTGTCCCTGCCACGCCATCGAAATGACCGCGGAAGCCGGAGTCTGAGCCCTATGAGCATCGTGCAGAAAACCCTGGAAGGCGGCGAGGCGGTCGCTTACATCGCCTACCGCATCAACGAAGTGTGCGCCATCTATCCCATTACTCCTTCCTCCACCATGGCGGAGCTGGCCGACCAATGGGCGGCGGAAGGACTGTCCAACATCTGGGGCAACATCCCCGCCGTGGTGGAGATGCAGAGCGAGGCCGGCGCGGCCGGCGCAGTGCACGGGGCTTTGCAGACCGGGGCCTTGACCACCACCTTCACGGCCTCCCAAGGCCTCCTGCTCATGATCCCCAACATGTACAAGATCGCCGGGGAGCTGACCCCCACGGTCTTTCACGTGGCGGCGCGCTCCCTGGCGGCCCAAGGCCTGTCCATCTTCGGCGACCATTCCGACGTGGCCGCGGTGCGCAACACCGGTTTTGCGCAACTGGCCTCGGCCTCGGTGCAGGAAGCGCACGATATGGCGCTGATCGCCCAGGCGGCGAGCCTCAAGTCGCGCATTCCCTTCGTGCACTTTTTCGACGGCTTCCGCACCTCCCACGAAGTCAACAAGATCAGTCTGATCGACGACGAGCACATCCGCGCCATGGTCGACGCCGACCTGGTGCGCGCCCACCGCGGCCGGGCCCTCAACCCGGACAATCCGTTCATCCGCGGCACCGCGCAGAATCCGGACGTGTATTTCCAGGCCCGCGAAACCGTCAACCCGTTTTACGCCGACCTGCCCGGCATCGTGCAGGACACCCTGGACAAGTTCGCCGGACTGACCGGACGGCAATACCACCTGTTCGACTATTACGGCCACCCGGAAGCCGAACGGGTCGCGATCGTCACCGCTTCCGGCGGCCAGACCCTGCGCCAGGCCGTCGCCTGGCTGAATGCGCAGGGCGAGAAGTGCGGCGTGATTCTGGTGCGTCTGGTACTGCCCTTCTCCGCCGAACATTTCCTCCGGATCCTGCCCAAGACCGTCAAAGCCATCGCCGTGCTGGACCGCACCAAGCTGCCGGGCGCCACCGGCGAGCCTTTGTACAACGACGTGGTGACCACGTTGATGGAAGCCCATGCCGCCGGCACCCTGCCCACGGCCCAACTGCCGCGCACGATCGGCGGGCGCTACGGCTTGTCGTCCAAGGAATTCACTCCCGCCATGGCCAAGGCGGTACTGGACGAATTGGGCAAACCCAGCCCGAAAAACCACTTCAC
>DATDOO010000294.1:0-9403 GCA_035293245.1 Methylococcaceae bacterium | reverse complement strand
GGCCAGCACGCCAATACCCAAGCTGCCGTCTTCCGCCAGGCTAAAGCTGGAATCGGTGGCCACCGGTGCGTCGTTGACCGGGGCGATGGTGAGATGGACGGTGGCGAGGTTGGAATCCAGTTCGCCGTCGTTCAGTTGATAGGTAAAGCTGTCGGCGCCGTTGTAGTCGGCATCCGGCGTGTAAGTGAAGCTGCCATCCGCATTCAGCACCACCGCACCGTGCAAGGGGCCTGCGACAACGGCGGCCGCCAGCGTTGTGCTGTCGATGTCGGCGGCGGTGGCCAGCAGGTTGCCGGTGAGCGGCGTGTCTTCGTCGGTGACGAGGTTCTGGTCTCCGGCGGTGGGCGCGTCGTTGACCGGGGTAATGGTGAGATTCACGGTGGCCAGGTTGGAATCCAGTTCGCCATCGTTCAGTTGATAGGTAAAGCTGTCGGCGCCGTTGTAGTCAGCATCCGGCGTATAAGCCCAAGTGCCGTCGGACGTTTGCATCAAGGTGCCGTGGGCCGGGCCCGTGACGACAGCCGCGGTCAATGGCGAACCTTCCGCATCGGTCGCGCCGGCCAGGAGGTCGAGCACGAGGGGCGTGTCTTCCGCGGTGGCCACGTCCAACGGCGGAGCGAGGGGTGCATCGTTCACCGGCGTGATGGTGAGGTTCACGGTCGCCACGTTGGAGTCCACCAGGCCGTTGGTGAACTGATAAGTGAAGCTGTCGGTGCCGTAGTAGTCCGCCTCGGGCACGTAGCGGAAGGTGCCGTCCGCTTCCACGTTGACCTGGCCGTGGAGGGGTGCGGCGACCACGGTGAGGGTAAAGCCGGACTGGTCGGCGTCGATGTCGTTGGATGCCGCGTCGATGACCAGCGCGGTGTCTTCGGCAGTTTCGGCCACATCGTCCTGCGGCTGCGGCCAGCCGATGAGGCGCACGTCGCTCACGGTCACGTGGCTGCCGGTGCCGGCGAAGCCGATCAGGTCAAAGGACAAGTTGGCGGCGGTGCCGGCGGGGACGTTGCGCACGTCGATGAGGTAGGTGCGGCTGCCGTCCGGGTTGTCGCGGCGGGTCATGCCTTGGGCCAGGAGTTCTTGCCCGTTGGCTTGCAGGTTGAGCAGGGCGTCGGTGCGGCCCAGGGTGATGGGACCGGCCAGGGAGGCGCCGCTGTGGGCGTCCAGCAAGCCCACCTCAAAGGCGTCGTCCGGACCGGCCGTCTGGTCGTCCAGATGAATGCCGTCCAGGGTGAAGCCGATGAAGCGGTCGTTCTCGCCCAGCAGAAACACTTGGTTCAGGCGCGTCTGGGCGGTGGAAACTTCCTGCAGGACGGCCGCGCCGTTGCCGATGGTGACGCTGCCTTGGGTGGCCCAGCCCTCGGGAGAATTCAGGTCGCCGTTGGCGAGGGTGGGATTGGCCACGGCCTGGTAGCGGGGCCGCTCCGGTTCCCTCTCCCCCTGGGAGAGGGTTAGGGTGAGGGACGAGTCCCGCGAACGCCCCACCCGCGTGAAGCCCGGCAAAATCGGCAGAAACGGAGGCGCCGTCGGCGTGCGATCCGGAAGGCTGGGCGATGCGGCCAGTTCAACAGAACTCTCTCCCGTCAGCAACTGCCGCAACGCCGCGGTTTCCTCCGGCGTCAAAGTGCGCCGCACACCCGGAGCCAAAGTCGCGCCCATGAAGTCGTGGGCGTCAGCGCTGTGTTCCAGCCCCAAGGCATGGCCGTACTCATGCCAGAGCACGGACAACAAATCCATTTTGCCTTCGGCCTCGGAACCGGGCCTGGCGATCCATTCGTTGGGGTTGGCCGTGGGCAAGAACTCTTCGTTCAGGTACGGCGTGTAGTCGATGAACCAGCCGTGGTTGGCGGCGGTGGTGTCGAGGGTGATATTTGAGCCAGCGTTTTGGCCTATGGCGCCACCCGCGAGAGGTGCGAAGGTTACGGTGACGCCCCTGAGATCGGCAAGGTCTGCATCCCGTTGGACGATCTGAAGCCAAGGCGCAAGTTCAGCAGAGCCAAGAACCGCAGAAGAATCAGAAGAGATTTTCCAATAGGGCTTAGGACAGCGCGAACGATCATCGATTTTTTGGCCGTTCTCATCAAGCACGTAAGTAGGCTCGCCCGGAAGACTAACGGACATCGTGTAGTAAATCTGCATCGTGATGCCACCAGCGCTAGCCTCCACCACAAAATGGTCGAAATCAGCGTAATCTACATCAGGGATATATTGGTATTCAAACTTAATAAGTTGGGAAAAATTCCTTTCATAGTCTGTAGGATTTGGATATTTTTCCACTAAACGCCCATGCTTGGGTATTTCAATGATGCGAATACTGTTGTCTGACCGCAAACTACCGTCCGGATTATAAGTAAATTTATTACCCATATTCATATAATCAGAAAGATAAGTGTCTGCATCTCCTGCTGGAGAAATATCAATAGCTTCATTAATTACCCTGCATACGCCCAGCTTATGCACCGCAACCTTATCACTAGGTTGGGTAGACACTGCGTTTGCCGCCAGGTAAATCGCCGGCGGCTCAATTTGTTGGACTGACACACCCGGTACCCACATAATGAAATCTCCCTCTTTGAAGCTGAGCGCGCCTGAAGCCTGTGACAATAAGGCAGGTATTTTATCCGCGCAGGATAATGCAGGCGCTGGCATAGCCGCCATAAGCTGGTGAGCACCACCACCAATCTCGACAGCCGTCCTTTTCGATAAGCTGATGCCGAATTGAGTTTCATACCCACGGGCATTCATAAGTGTAATACCTAGC
The DNA here is from genome assembly GCA_035293245.1 of Methylococcaceae bacterium. Lineage (GTDB taxonomy): Bacteria > Pseudomonadota > Gammaproteobacteria > Methylococcales > Methylococcaceae > DATDOO01. The sequence goes on along the minus strand of DATDOO010000294.1, from coordinate 6,645 downwards.
GACTCCAACACTGACGCCATATCCTCGTACGGATTACCACCAGTCAGAATCTTTGGAGCTACGAAGTTTTTATACAAACCCCATCGAGTCGCAAGCTGGTCATTACCATTAACTTTTTGAGATACAGCGTTAAATTTCGCCTGTTCACTTTGGTTGGAAGGATCAAAATATAATAAATCCGCCTGAACGTTAATAGAAGGGCCATGACCTGAATTTGTATACGCACTCCAGTACCACGCCCCCGACAAGGCCGACAGCATACGTGCGTTAGGATTGTTCTCAATGTCCGTGATCAGCTTTGTACTGTCCAGCAGCGTCTGTTTTACCGTTTTACCAATATCGGGCGTGACAAGCTCACTATGATAATCTTGGATATATTGCGCAAATTTGTCAAAAGGAACTTTATGGGTCATATGGATAAGCCCGCGACCGAACCAGTTATGTGCCACCTTTTGCGCTTCCGTTCCGTTCCCAGAAATACCGTTACCTACATCCTCAGACAAATACCTATCAAGAAATTTATTGGCTATGGCATCTGTCCATCGATCACCTGAGCCACCAATCACTAAACTTTCAGCACTCGCGCCATTTGAATATTTTGCTACATCACCTCCCACCATAGTCACATTGTCTAGATCATTCAAACCGAGTTCTTGAATAAATGCCTTCAAATTTCGGAACGCAGCCTGTCGTTTGGTCAACGTCGTACCACCAACAAGCTTGCCGTCCACAAGTTGTTGGTCCACTACTTGGCCCGCACTAAAAGGATTACGAATTGCATCCTGCCCACCTTTATCTGGAAGGAAAACCTTTTCAAAAGTAGACAGCAAAACCTGTACTTGATAGGGACCAGGAGTTTCAGCCAGCTTTGTTAGGCCGGATGATTCATGCCGAACTTGTGATAAAAAAGCTGCAATCCTTTGTGGTGTATTGATATTGAACTCAGTCATCGCTTTCTGTAACGGTTCTACCCATAACTCATTCCATACCACGGACTTAGAGTTACCCATTATCAGCTTCAGTGATCCCCCCGTTATCCGAGCGCCCACGGTTGCCGCAGTCCCACCAAGAAATAATTTATTGGCGTCAATCACACCACCCGCTTGCGTTCCATCCCCAAACAACGCATTGCGGATCACATCCGCATTTTGGCTTGTGATGGCGATATCGCCCCAATAACCATTGGGACTGGCCGCATCACCTTTTTGTGTTGTAGCATAGACCGCCAAAAAGTCCCACAGCGCCTGGTTTTGCTGGTTTTCTTGGCCGGGCGAGTTAGTAGTTACGGTACCGAAAGTATTTGTTGTCGGGTCGTAGTTGTTATTCATGTTAGGGTTCAGCAGGCGGCCTGCCAAGGCCTGCGCATTGGCGTAATCCCATTGCCTGCTATTGAAGGCTGTGGCGTTCGGAATGTATGGGGCAGGCTCATCTGGAATCACGCCCAAAATAACGTCCTTCCCGTTCACGCGATCTTGGTTCTGCTTCGAAATATAAGCAGTATTGATCCCCAAATTCAGCTGCACGCCCAACCCGCCTGCTCCATCGAACAACAACGGATTCGGGCGTTCTTGAGCGGCGCCCGATCGCTGCGTCGCCGCCATCAAATCAAATACCCAGCTTGTGCCAAATACATTGGCCTTATTATTTTCTCCTGTTTGCAGGTTCTTCCATGAGTGGCTCCCCGTCCCTAGCTTTGAATTGAATTGTTCATAACCATCACCTTCTGTACCAGAAAAAAACTGCATCCAGTGTGGCGCGTTGTAGGCGTTGAGCCAGTCAAGGGTCGTTTCACGCTGGGCGTTGTTTTTGTCCCCTTCGATGATGCCGTCCATGCCGTTGATATCGGCTTCGCTTTTGAAACCCGCGGCCAGGAGCGCCTTGTTCTTCGCATCGTTTATGGCGGCCGCTCGGGCCTCATTGATTGCCGTACTTGACGCGCCAGGGGATGCCGACATCTTGAAACTACCGGCGACTTCTTCCAACACGGCCGTCTCTTGTTCCGATGAGACACTTGCTTTGTATTCGATGTATACAGTGACCGTTCTGTTCGCATCTTGGCCGTAGCCTGCACCGATTCCGGTGGTATAACGCACGATCTTCTCAAACTGCTTGAGCGCCTGCTTCTCGGAGTCGTTGAATGTGCCATCGACCGCAACTTCTTCGGTTGGCCTACCATTGGCATTCACTTGCGCGTATCCCAGATACTTCAACCGCTGCTCCACGCGCCAGACATCCAGCGGCTTGTTGTCTATACCGGTTCCAACACCGACTGAGCCCGTCAGATCGAACTTGCCATACCCCGGATTCTCCAACGGCCGGTCCCCGAAGAACGTGGGGGCTTGGTCGGGTGTGGTGAAGTCGCCCAGATGCACCTTCAGGTTGAAGGTGCGGAGTTTGCCGTCCAGAGTGGCTTCAAAGGCGCCCACGACTTCCTGGCTGTTCTGCTCGCCCAGCACGCCGCCTTCCCTGAGCACCTTCATGGCGGTATCGTTCAGGAAGGGCGCGAGGTAAATCACGCCGGTGTCCGTGTAGTCCTTGCCGTCCTTGGAAAGGATGCGCTTTTTTGAGTCGGTCTGGCTGGGATCGGTGGCAACCTGGACCAGGCCGGATGCACTGAAGGCGCTGATGTCGATCTGGGTAATCTTGAGCTTGGGGTCCCTGTTTTTCGCTGCTTCCAGGAACAACTTCTCTTCGTCTCCGAGTCCATCCGGGTCTTTCTTCCGCTCTTCCTCCAGCCCGTCGACGATGCTCTGGATCAAATCGACTTCCGCGACGTCCCCGTAGTTGATTTTTTTCGTCTGGGCCTTGAAGGCATTCTGCTTGGCGCCGATGCCGTAGATCCAGCCAAAGTATTTTCCCGCTTCCGGCCCGTCGTACTTTTCCGGCTGGAGACTGGCGATGGGCGTGAAGCCTTGGGCGGTCTTTTCCTGGTCCAGAGGAATGGCGAGGGAGCGGTGGTTTTCCGCTCCTGCAATAGCGGCCTGGATCAGGTCGGCGGCATCCCACACCAGGAGGGATTTGTAGATCCGGGAGTAATAGCCATCGCCGGGCTTGCCGTATTCTTCGATGAGGGCGTCGGCGTACAGGGTGCCGTTCTGCGACAGCGCCAGGTGATCGATGGAACCGCCGACTAGGGGCGTGGTGGCGCCGAGGTAGACGGGGGCGCCCTTCTTGCCGAAGGGGTCCTGGACAATGCCGATCTTGCCGCCGATCTGCTTGCCGGCCTGGTCGTCGTTCATCCAGTGGGGATCGTTGAAGATCAGGTTGTAGTCGGCGACGAAAGCGTATTCCTCGCCCTGGTAGACCATCACCACCGCTCCTTGGGCGCGCTGGATGTTCTCTTGGTGCTTTTTCTGCAGCCAGTCGCTGTCGGTTCGTTCGGGGGTGAGTTTGACGTTGGCTACGCTCGCCTGTTCGGAGAGGGTGCCTTGTTCGTCGACGGTCCAGCGCGCACCGGCCAGGCCGGCGTTGTGGTCGAGGGCGTTGGAGACGAGGAAGTCGGCGGCGCCATAGCCGTTGGCGACGTAGAACGGCCCCTTGCCGCGGTTGGACTCCGGGTAGGCGTCGAGCGGCAGCGCGCGGAGTGCCGTGGCTGTGACTTGGCCGTCGGCGTCGATGGCGGCGGTGTCGAGCAGGTAGACGTTGCCGCGCTCGGGGGTGCGGCCCTGGAAGCCGATGGGCTGGGTGGGGGCGGTGAGGGCGAGGTAACGGTGCGCGCCCACCGCCATGTCGAGGAAGCCCAGGGGGGCGTCGACGCCCGGCAGGGCGAGTACCTGCTGCTGGTTCAGCCAGTCGGGGCCGGACAGGTCCAGGCTGACGCGCGTGAGGCTCCCCGGGGTACCGCCGTAGCGGCTGCCTTCGGCGGCGTAGAGCCAGCCGTCGGCCACGGCCAGGCTGGTGACGTTGCCGGTGGCGTTGGCGAGTTGCAGGGTGTAGGCGATGTCCAGCGTCGTGGTGTCGACGACGTAGACCTGGCCGTTGCGTCCGGCGATGAAGGCGAGGGTGCCGGCGGCGTTGTAGACGATGGCATCGGTCTTGACGCCGAAGAACTCCAGGGGCTGGCCTTGTTCGTTTTCGGTGGCGGTTTTGAGTTTTTGCAGCGTCGTTCCGGCGGCATCGGTCGTGAAGTAATGCAGTTCCCGCGCCGAGGTGACCAGGGTGAGTTTTTTGGCGTCTGCGGGAAAGACGGACTGGCTGGTCAGGCCTTCGTCGGGCCAGAGGAGTTGGCCCTGGTCGTCGATGGAGGGAGTGAGCCGTTCTACGTAGAGGCGGTGCTGGGAGAGCGCGACGCCCTGGGGCAGGACGACTTGCAGGGAGCCGTCGCTGCCGGGCTGCACTTCGAAGCCTTTCCACAGGAGGCCGCGCTGCGGGGTGTCGATGGGCTTATCCAGTACCTCGGACAAGGGCCGCACCCAGACTTTGAGTTTATAACCTTCGGCATCGAGGCCGTTGGGATTGAAATTGATGCCGGTGAGGGTGATCCGGCGGGTATCTGCGTCGTAACTGAAGGACTGGATGACCGGTTCGCGGGCGCTGCTGACCGGCACGTTGTCGAAGGTGAGGGAGAGGTTGCCGGCGCTGTCCACCGTTTCGGCGACGGTGCGGTGATAGGCGCCGTCGAGGGTGTATTTGACCGAGGTGATGGGCGCCGCCAGGGTGGCGAACAGGCCGTAGATATTGGCGGCGCCCAGGGGATTGGCCAGGGCGGCGACGGAGGCATAGGCCTCTCGTGCCCACAGGGCGTCCCAGTCGACCATTGTGTTGGTGACGCTGACGGCGCCGGTGTCCTGGTTCACCTCGACCTTGGAGGCGGTGACGAGGATGGAACCGCCCGCGAGCGTGCCCGGATACGGGGGGCTGGCGGTGCGCGCGATGCCGTCTGCTCCGACGATGCCGTTGTCCACCAGCCACCAGGTGTCCTGAAGGATGCCGGCCTCGTCCAGAATGACGCCCTTGCGCCAGAAGTAGACTTCGCTGCCGGCAGCCAGGGGCGCTAGAGCGCCCGTTTCGGGATCGATCCGGGGCGGGAGGGGAATCGCCAGTTGCACGGGGACGTTGGCGCCGGCTTCGCCCAGTTCCAGTTGGACGGCGGCCAGCGCTTCCATCGCGTCAGGTGCCGGCAGAGGCATGCCGAGGTTTGCCAGGTCGAGGCGGCGGATGGAGACGACGGTATCTTCTTTCAAGACCCCGGCGCCGATGAGCACGGTCTCGCCCGTGGCCGCCGCGACCACGCCGCCGGCGTCGTGCAGGACGGTGATGCCGGAGGGCGTGGGGGTGAGCGGGTCTTCGTCCACGGCTTGGGGCGCTTGCACGGTGAGGGCAATGTCCGTCTGGCCGATGATCTGTTCGACGAGGTTGCCGGCTGCGTCCACGACACTGGCCAGGTGGACGATGGAGAGTACCGCCCGACCCTCGCGGTGGGCGGTAATCAGGCCGTCCGCGCTGACCGTGGCGACGCTTGCGTCGGAAACGAGGTAGCGCGTGCCGCTCTTCACTTCCGGGACCGCCGGGATCACCACGGTCACGGTCTCACCCGTGTCGGGGTCGAGCAGGAGTTCGCCCGTGTCCGGGTCGTACTGGTAGTCGCCGGTGACGGGGTCGATGAGCGGCAACTGGGTGGCGGGGTCGATGTAGGAATACACCTGTTCCGGGATGCCGGGATACGCGATCTGGCTGGCGGTGTGGACGTCGCTTTCCTCGCCGGTATTGGGGTCCACGAGGTGCACTTTGAGCTGCCGCGTGCCGCCGGGGGTGAGCGCCAGGGTGCCGGGGTAGACGTCGGGCTGGATGGTGAGGGGGTCTTCCTCATGATCGCCTTCCTCCGCGCTGTCGGGGCCGACGGGGCGCGGAGCCGGTTGCACGTTGAGGGCGGCCACGGCCTGGACGGTGCGGCCGTCCGTGTCGATGCGGCTGACGCGGATCAGGGCCGGGCCTTGCGCGTTGGCGCGCACCAGGTCGTGGGCGTCGTCCACCTGCACGGGGCTGGCTCCCACTTGGCCCAGAGCCGTCAGGTCGGCGGCGCCGGCGGTCAGGTAGGCGCCGTCGGCGGAGAGGTTGACGCCTTGTTCGTCTGCGAAGTCGCCCGTGGCCTGGAGGCGGGCCGATTGGCCGGGTTTGAGATCGGCCAGCGGGGCCAGGTGGATGGCCAAGAGTTGAGCGCCGCTGACGTCGACGCTCAGTTCGATCGGCGCGCTCGCGGCGAAGCCGTCGTCGGCTTGCAGGGTGATTTGGGCTGTCCCGCTGTAGCCGGCTTCCGGGGTGAACAGCAGGCTTTGGCCGTCGCGGCTTAAGGCGGCGCTGCCGTGGCTGGTGTTGAGGATGCGCCAGAAGATTTGTTCGCCTTCCAGATCCTCGGCGATGGAGGTGAGGGATTGCCGGGCGGTCAGGTCGGTATGGGTTTTGACGCTGGGCAGCACGGGTGCGGCGACGGGGGCCTGGTTGGCGCGCAGCCCAAAATTGGCATACAGCACCTGGCGGTCGGTGGCGTTGCCTTGGCCGTCGCCGTTGAGGTCGGCTTGGGCGTCTTGGCCTGCGGCGGCCTGCTCCCAGATTTGGCTGTCCGCGCCGTCGATGACGCCGTCACGGTTGAGATCGCCGGCAATGGAGACGCGGACGCTGGCGCTGCCGGTTCCATTCAGGCGGATC
>DATDOO010000293.1:0-3478 GCA_035293245.1 Methylococcaceae bacterium | reverse complement strand
TTGACCCAGGCCGGAGTTGAAGCGCAACCCGCGGGCACGGGGCCTTCCGGCACGACGAGGAAACGCCCGCGAGTGGCGACGGTGAGCGTGAGGTCAGGAAATTCATTGCGCAGACTGGCGTGCTCCCGTTCCAGCAAGGCGCGCAGTTCGCCCGATTCTGACGCATCGGGGGGCCGATGACCGGCGAGCTCAGCCGCCAGGCCGAGGTTGAGCGCGCCCAGTTGGCGGGCCTTGGACTCCAGGTCGCTGGCAATGAGGTATCCGGCTAGCTGACCATAGAGCATGTAGGCCGTGAGGGCGACCATGCCGACGATCAAGAGGATGGGGATGACTGCGATGAACAAGTAGGTGATCAGGAGGCGGTTGCGCAGCCGCCAGAGGAGCTGGCGGCGCCATGCGCCCAATAACTGCAAGGCCAGCACAAAGGCAAAAATGGTGAAGAGCACTCCGAAAAGGAAGCGAAGCCCGCCGGCGCCCAGCGCCCAGGCAGCCGCATACCCCACGAGGCTGACAAGCGCGGCCCAGCGCACGCTGAGGCGGGGGCGCCAGTTGGGTTGTTGAGCGGGCATGTAGTGATTCGTGCGGCCCCATCGAACAGCCGCTCCGAAAAAACTGGCAGAAATGCGCCAGCCTGTCAATGCAAGCCCCGCCGGGGCCCGGTGCGATCGGAGCGACGAACTCCTTGACACCCGGCAGGGCCATCCATACACTCCCCCGGAGCTCAGAGAGAAATGGCAGCCAACAACGAGCGCGAAGCCTGGGGCAGCCGCATGGGCCTCATCCTGGCTGCGGCGGGCAACGCCATCGGCATTGGCAACCTGCTCCGTTTTCCCAGCCAGGCCGCCAACAACGGCGGCGGCGCTTTCATGATCCCTTACATCGTCTGCCTGCTGATTTTCGGCATTCCGATGATGTGGGTGGCGTGGACGATCGGGCGGCACGGCGGGCGCTCCGGCCACGGCAGCCTGCCGGGGATGTTCGACCGCATGTGGCGCTCGCCGGCGGCCAAGTACGTGGGCGTGCTGGGCCTGGCGCTGCCGTTCTGTTTCGTCCTCTACTACACCTACATTGAAGCCTGGTGCATGGGTTACGCGTGGTTCTCCCTGACGGGCGACTACCTCAACACCGCCCAGCGGACCGTGCACCTGACCACCTACTACCAGGAGTTCCTCGACGTGGCGCCCAGCGCGTCCTACTTCACCGGGCTGACGGCCGCCTTCGCGTTCATGACCATTACGCTGGCGCTCAACATCTGGGTGCTCTTCCGCGGGGTGGCGAAGGGGATCGAGATGCTGGCGAAGATCGCCATTCCCCTGCTCTTCCTTTTCTGCCTGCTGATGGTTATCCGCGTCTTCACCCTGAAAGGGACGGGGACCGCGCTGGAGGGCCTGGATTTCCTGTGGACTCCCAACTTCAGCCGCCTGGGCGACTTCAACGTCTGGCTGGCGGCGGCCGGGCAGATTTTCTTCACGCTCTCGATCGGCTTCGGTTCGCTGGAGTGCTACGCCAGCTACGTGAAGGAGGACGACGACATCGCCCTGACGGGACTCACCACGGCCGCCACCAATGAATTCGTGGAAGTGATCTTCGGCGGGCTGATTGCCATCCCGGCGGCGGCCGTGTTCTATGGCGCGGGCGAGATCCAGCGCGTGGCTTCCTCGGGCGGCTTCAGTATCGGGATGATTTCGATGCCGGAAGTGCTGCGCGCCTTCCCGCTCTCGCAACTCTTCGGGACCATCTGGTTCCTGCTGCTGTTCTTCGCCGCCTTCACCTCCTCGGTGGCCGTGGCCCAGCCGGTGGTGGCCTTTTTCCAGGATGAGCTGAAGGCCACCAAGGCTCGGGCCGTCCTGTGGCTGGGGCTGCTGTGGGGCTTGGGTACGTTTCCGGTGATGCTGTTCTACAAGTACGGCCTTTTCGACGAGCTGGACTTCTGGGCCGGAACACTGGGGCTCGCGGTCCTGGCACTGATTGAAGCCGTCCTCTTTTCCTGGATCTTCGGCCTGCACAAGAGCTGGAAGGAGCTGGAGCGCGGGTCGCTCATCCAGATACCCGGCTTTTTCAAGATTGTGCTGAAGTACGTCACCCCGATTGCGTTGGCGTTCATCCTGGGCGGATGGACCTACGGAGCCATCCGCGACAATACATTGACGCCGTCGCCGCGGGTGGCGCTGTGGCTGAACGATCCGGTCAAGCACGCGGGGACGTTGGAGTCGGTCGAGCCGGATCCGGAGCAGGCCGAATTCGCCAGCAGCTTCGAGCGCGGACTGCGTGAGCAGGTAACCACGGCGGGTGAGGACGGATTCATCCGGGCCGTGGTCCATTTCGGCGCGGACGGTTCACTAGCCATTGCGCAGGTCAACGGCTCGGGCGCGTTGGCTGATAAGAGCGATTCCGACGCCTTCGCGCGCTATTTGCGGGGCCGGGGAATACGATACGAGGAGCGGCTTGCGCCCGGCGCTCCCCACCGGGCAGTAGACAAGGACGTCATGGTGATCCTGACCGCCTACTACACCGCGCCGTACATCTGGCTGGGGCGCGGCATCGTGCTGGGATCGGGACTGCTGTTCGCTGTCCTGGTCGGAATCGCCTGGCGGCGCCGCTCGTCCGCCGGCGGAGGAGCTGCGGCATGAGCACAGGCGCCTGGCTGTTTATGGCCTTCAGTTTTCTGCTGATCCTGGGCCTGAACTTCTTCTGTTTCGGCCGTCTGCTGCAAAACCACAGGAATGACAAGCGCTGAAAGCCGCCGGCTCCTCCTGGATTGGCTGAAATCCAAGGAGCCGAGCGGGCGCCGGCTGGCCGCGCTGCTTGCCGAGCTGGCCGAAAAAGGCGGCGACGCCGCCCCCCTGGCCCGCTACCTGGCCATCAAGGAAAAGGAAGAGAAGGCCATGCTGGCGCTGCTGGAGCGGGAGCGCTGGCATCGGTCTTTTTCCTGGCGGATGGTAACGGCGTTGTTTGCCTTCGGGGTCGCGGCCCTGGTGGTGTTTACGGCCTGGGGCGGCGAGCCTGCATTCCGGGCGGCCCTGTTCTTTTTTGCGGGAGGGACGGCGTACTACCTGCTGGCACAGGCGATGGCCATCTGGAGCGGCCGGCGTGACCAGCAGGCGCTCGCCAGCATCCAGGATCGCTGCCGACAGGAACTGGAAGAACTGCGGCGAGAGCTGGGCTTCTAATGTCGTTCCAACTTCACTGGAACAAGTTGGAACCGCACTAATCCAGTCCGCCCAGGGCGCGGCGAAATTCCTCCAGGCGCGCGGGGACGTCCGGGGGGGCCTGCCAGCCGCTGATGACGGCGACAGCATCGGCGCCCGCCGCTAAGACCCCACCCGCATTCTCAACGGTAATGCCGCCGATGGCGACGAGAGGCTTCTGGGTGAGCCGCCGCGCCGTCCGCAAGCCTTCCAGACCTACGACAGGCGAGGTGTCGAATTTGGTGGCTGTCGGAAAGATGGGGCCGAAGGCGAGGTAATCCACCGGCTCC
>DATDOO010000292.1:0-4536 GCA_035293245.1 Methylococcaceae bacterium | reverse complement strand
ATCGCGGGCATCGTTTCCAACGACCACGTCAACCAGGAACTCTACGAAGCACTGACCGTGCTTCAGCATCGGGGCCAGGACGCCGCGGGTATCGTCACCTGCGAAGGCGCGCGCCTGCATTTGCGCAAGGATAACGGCCTGGCGCGCGACGTATTCCATACGCGGCACATGCTGAACCTCACCGGCAAACTGGGTATCGCCCACGTGCGCTATCCCACGGCAGGCTGCTCCAGTTCAGCGGAGGCGCAACCGTTTTACGTCAATTCGCCCTACGGCATTTGCCTGGCGCACAACGGCAACCTCACCAACGCCGAGGAGCTCAAGCGCGCGTTATTCGTCGAGGACCAGCGCCACATCAACACCGATTCCGACTCGGAGGTGCTGCTCAACGCCTTCGCCCATGAGTTGCAACAAAGCCATAAGCTGCGTCTGGACGTCGAAGATGTATTCAACGCGGTCGCCGCGGTGCACCGCCGTTGCAAAGGGGCCTACGCAGCAGTGGCGATGATCGCCGGCTTTGGCATTCTCGGCTTCCGCGATCCGCACGGCATTCGCCCGCTGGTATTCGGCGAACGCCAGTCCAAGGACGGCACGGAGTACATGATCGCTTCGGAAAGCGTGGCGCTGGACGTGCTCGGCTTCAAGCTGATCCGCGACGTGCGGCCCGGCGAAGCCGTGTTCATCGAAAAAACCGGCCGCCTGCACAGCCGCTTGTGCTCGGATCAGCCGGTGCACGCGCCGTGCATTTTCGAGTACGTGTATTTCGCCCGGCCCGACTCCATCATCGACAACATCTCCGTGCACAAGGCCCGGCTGCGCATGGGAGAGAAGCTGGCGCGCAAAATCCTGCGCGAGAAACCCGACCACGACATCGATGTGGTCATCCCCATACCCGACACCAGCCGCACCAGCGCGCTGCAACTGGCCAACACCCTGGGCGTGAAGTTCCGCGAAGGCTTCATCAAGAACCGCTATATCGGCCGTACTTTCATCATGCCGGGCCAGCATCAGCGCAAGAAATCGGTGCGCCAGAAGCTTAATGCCATCGACCTGGAGTTTCGCGGCAAGAACGTGTTGCTGGTGGACGATTCCATCGTACGCGGCACCACCTCCATGCAGATCATCCAGATGGCGCGCGACGTGGGAGCGAACAAGGTCTACTTCGCGTCCGCGTCGCCGCCGGTGCGCCACCCGAACGTTTACGGCATCGACATGCCGGCCGCCCACGAACTGATCGCCCACAACCGCAGCGATGCCGAAGTGCAGAAAGAACTGGGTGCCGACTGGCTGGTCTACCAGGACCTGCCCGACCTGATCGACGCGGTGAAGACGGGCAATCCGGCCATCGAGCTGTTCGATACTTCGTGTTTCGACGGTAATTACATTACCGGCGACGTCACGGAAGAATACCTCGCGCGCCTGAGCCGCGAACGCTGCGACCACGCCAAGAACGGGCGCGACGCAGCGTCCTCCATCATCGATATCCACAACGCCACCTGAAGGAGCATGGCTACGTGAACGACCCGCAGTGGAACGATTACGCCGTCGAAACCCGCGCCATCCGCGCCGGGCAACGCCGCACCCACGAACAGGAGCACAGCGATCCGATCTTCGCCACCTCCAGCTACGTGTTTGCCAGCGCGGCGCAGGCAGCGGCGCGCTTCAAGGGCGAGGAAGCGGGCAACATCTACTCGCGCTTCACCAACCCCACGGTGCGCGCCTTCGAGGAGCGCCTGGCGGCGCTGGAGGGCGGGGAGCGCTGCCTGGCGGTGTCCTCCGGCATGGCGGCGATCATGACTCTGGGCTTCAGCTTGCTCAAGGCCGGGGACCATGTGGTCGTCAGCCGCGGCGTGTTCGGCAATACCACGCTGCTGTTCCAGAACTACCTGGGCAAATTCGGCGTCCGCACCACATACGTTAACCTGACCGACTACGCCGGCTGGGAAACGGCCATGGAGGCCAACACCCGCTTCCTGTTCCTGGAAACGCCGTCCAATCCCTTGACCGAAGTCGCCGACCTGAAAAGGCTGGCCGACCTGGCCCATGCCCAAGGCGCACTGCTGGTGGTCGACAACTGCTTCTGTACGCCGGCTTTACAACGGCCGCTGGAATGGGGCGCGGATCTGGTCATCCATTCAGCGACCAAATACCTGGACGGGCAGGGACGCTGCGTCGGCGGCGCCATCGTCGGCCCGGACGCCTTGCTGGAAAAGGAGATTTACCCCTTCCTGCGCACCGGCGGCCCGGCGCTCAGCCCGTTCAACGCCTGGGTGTTCCTCAAAGGCCTGGAGACCCTCGGCCTGCGCATGAAGGCCCACGGCGAAAACGCCCTGGCGCTGGCCCAGTGGCTGGAGCGGCAGCCGACGGTGACGCGGGTGCATTATCCAGGCCTTGCGTCCCATTCCCAGCATGAGCTGGCGCGGCAACAGCAGGACAACGGCGGCGGCATCGTCAGTTTCGAAGTGGCAGGCGGCCAGGAAGCGGCCTGGAGGGTCATCGACAGCACCCGCCTGCTGTCCATCACCGCCAACCTGGGCGACGTGAAAACCACCATCACCCATCCCGCCAGCACCACCCACGGACGCCTCGCCCCGGAGGCTCGCGCCGCTGCTGGCATCCAGGACGGCCTGATCCGGGTGGCCGTGGGGCTGGAAAATATCCGCGACATCCAGGCTGATTTGGCACGAGGCTTGGGTCGATGAAGCTCACCATTTTCGGTTCCGGCTACGTGGGCCTCGTCACCGGCGCCTGCATGGCCGAGGTGGGCAACGATGTACTTTGCGTGGATGTGGATGCCGCCAAGATCGAGCGCCTCAACCGCGGCGAGGTGCCGATCCACGAGCCGGGGCTGGACGCGCTCATCCAGCGCAACATGAAGGCGGGCCGCCTGCGCTTCACTACCGACGCGGATCTGGCCGTCGAGCACGGCCTGTTCCAGTTCATCGCCGTAGGCACCCCGCCGGACGAGGACGGCTCCGCCGACCTGCAGTATGTCTTGGCGGTGGCGCGCAGCATCGGTGCAAGGATGGATGGCTACCGCGTGGTGGTGGACAAATCCACCGTGCCGGTGGGCACTGCCGACCGGGTGCGCGCCGAGATCGACAAAGTGTTGCGCGAGCGCGGCGCGGCGGTGGAATTCGATGTAGTCTCCAACCCGGAATTCCTCAAGGAAGGCGCGGCCATCGAGGACTTCATGAAACCCGACCGCATCGTGGTGGGCACGGACAACCCGCGCACCACCGAGTTGCTGCGCGCCCTCTATGCGCCGTTCAACCGCAATCACGACCGCCTGGTGGCGATGGACATCCGTTCGGCGGAGCTGACCAAGTACGCGGCCAACGCCATGTTGGCCACCAAGATCAGCTTCATGAACGAACTGGCCAACCTCGCGGAGAAGCTCGGCGCGGACATTGAAAAGGTGCGTGTCGGCATCGGTTCCGACCCGCGTATCGGCTACCACTTCATCTATCCCGGCTGCGGCTACGGCGGCTCGTGCTTTCCCAAGGACGTGAAAGCCCTGGAGCGCACCGCCCGCGACGCGGGCTACCAGGCCCAGTTGCTGCAGGCGGTGGAGGCGGTCAACAACCGGCAGAAAAACCGCCTGTTCGAGAAAGTCTGCGCTTATTTCAAGGATGGCTTGCAGGGGAGGACTTTCGCTCTGTGGGGCCTGGCCTTCAAACCCAACACCGACGACATGCGCGACGCGCCCAGCCGGATGCTGATGGAAGCCCTTTGGCAGTCCGGGGCCCGGGTGCAAGCCCACGACCCGGTGGCGATGGCGGAGGCGCGGCGCATCTACGGCGGGCGTCCCGACCTGGTGCTGTGCGACACGCCGGAAGCGGCCTTGCAAGGCGCGGACGCCCTGGTCATCGTCACCGAGTGGAACGTGTTCCGCAGCCCGGATTTCGACGAAATTAAATCTGTTTTGAAACAGCCCGCCATTTTCGATGGCCGCAACCTCTATGACCCCCAGAAGATGCGCGAGATGGGCATCGACTACTTCGGCATCGGGCGGGGGAGCTGACCGCCCTGCATGGTCACTTACGACCCCAAATCCTGGTGGGGGCTGATTTTTCGCTTCCACAAGAGCGACACCTTCCGCATGCTGCTGCCCGCCATGACGACCATGGCGACCTTAAGCGCGGGTATCGCCTGGCTGGCCCAATCGGGGCTGGTGCCGCCTTTCAAGGGCACGACCCTGGTGCATTCCCTGTTGGGATTCGTCATCTCCCTGCTGCTGGTGTTTCGCACCAACACGGCTTACGAACGCTGGTGGGAAGGCCGGCGGCACTGGGGGGCTCTGGTGAATGCCACGCGCAATCTGGCCTTGAAACTCCATGCCGCGCTGGACGAAAAGCACGCAGCGCGCGCCGTATTCGCCCAATTGATCGGCGATTACGCCCTCGTCCTGAAAGACCATCTGCGCAGCCAGCCCGGCCACCGGCATGAACCCAACCGTGTCGCTGCGCGCCTGTTCGCGGAGACTGAGCGGCTGTATCGCGGCGGCGATCTCGATTGGGGTCGCTTCCTGAGCCT
>DATDOO010000291.1:0-4337 GCA_035293245.1 Methylococcaceae bacterium | reverse complement strand
ATACGGCTGCCGCCTATTGCGCCCTACACATGCTGACCGGGGACGGCCGGCGTCTCCCCGCCCCGTCCCACCACCCCAATTCCCGACTGGCACGCTTGCTGCACTTCCCAGGCAAACCCCTTTGTCTGGAGTTGTCCCATGAAAGAAAAACTGGTGTTGATCGGCAACGGCATGGCCGGCGTCCGCGCCATCGAAGAGTTGCTGAAAATCGCGCCTGGCGTGTACGACATCACCGTGTTCGGCGCGGAAAACCACGGCAATTACAACCGCATCATGCTCTCGCCGGTACTGGCGGGGGAAAAGACCGTCGGCGACATCATCCTCAACGACGACGACTGGTATGCCCAAAACGGCATCACCCTCTACAAGGGCAAGAAGGTCGTGAAGATCGACCGCACCAAGCGTACGGTGGAAGCGGAAGACGGCACGGTCGCCGACTACGATCGCCTGCTGCTGGCCACCGGCTCCATGCCCTTTATCCTGCCGGTGCCGGGCAAGGAGCTGGACGGGGTGATCGGCTTCCGCGACATCCAGGACGTGGAGAAAATGCTCGACGCCGCGCGCAACCACCAGCACGCGGTGGTCATCGGCGGCGGCCTCTTGGGGCTGGAGGCCGCCAACGGCTTGAAGAAGCAGGGCATGCACGTCACCGTGGTGCATCTCCTCGACACATTGATGGAGCGCCAACTCGACAAACCCGCTTCGGATTTGCTCCGCCGGGAACTGGAAGGCTCCGGGCTGAATTTCATGCTGCAGGCCCAGACCGAAGCCCTGCTTCCCGCCCGTACGCTGGAACCCCAAACATCCCATTTCCCCCCTTTGGAAAAGGGGGGCAGGGGGGATTTTCCGGATGACCCCGCGCGGCAAGGGCTGGAAATCCCCCCTAACCCCCCTTTAGGAAAGGGGGGAACCGGAGCGGGGGTGAGGGCGCGGGTCGGCTCCATCCGCTTCAAGGACGGCACGGAAATCCCCGCCGACCTGGTGGTGATGGCGGTAGGCATCAAGCCCAACATCGAACTGGCCAAGTCCGCCGGCCTGTACTGCGAGCGCGGCATCGTGGTCAACGACACCCTGCAGACCTACGACCCGCGCGTTTACGCCGTCGGCGAGTGCGTGCAGCACCGCGGCAATCTGTTCGGCCTGGTGGCGCCCCTGTTCGAGCAGGCGAGGGTGTGCGCCAACCACCTGGCCCGCTACGGCATCGCCCGCTACCAGGGCTCCATGACCTCCACCAAGCTCAAGGTGACCGGCGTCGATTTGTTCTCCGCCGGCCAGTTCCAGGGCGGCGAGGGCTGCGAGGATTTGGTGTTCCAGGACCCCGGCCGCGGCGTGTACAAGAAGCTGGTGCTCAAGGACAACCGGGTCGCCGGAGCCGTGCTGTACGGCGACACGGGGGACGGGGCGTGGTACTTCCAGTTGATGCGCGACTCCACCGACGTGTCCGCCTTCCGCGAGAACATCCTCTTCGGCCAGGCGCACCTCGGCGATTCCGGCCACGGCGCGGAAAACCAGGCGGCCAAGCTCCCCGACAGCGCCGAAATCTGCGGCTGCAACGGGGTGTGCAAGAAGACCATCGTCGACGCCATCACGCAGAAAAAGCTCTTCACCCTGGAGGAGGTGCGCGCCCATACCAAGGCTTCGGCTTCCTGCGGCTCGTGCACCGGTTTGGTGGAGCAAATCCTGCAAAGCGCGGTGGGTAGCGACTATTCGGTCAGCCCGGCGCAAAAGCCTTTGTGCAAGTGCACCGACTTCACCCACGAGGAGGTGCGCCGCGCCATCGCCGAGCGCAACCTGCGCAGCATTCCCGAACTCATGACCGCCCTGGAGTGGAAAACTTGGGACGGCTGCGCCTCCTGCCGACCGGCGCTCAACTACTACCTGCTCAGCCAGTGGCCGGGCGAATACGCCGACGATCCGCAGTCGCGCTTCATCAACGAGCGCGCCCACGCCAACATCCAGAAGGACGGCACCTATTCGGTGGTGCCGCGCATCTGGGGCGGGCTGACCACCCCCAAGGAATTGCGCGCCATCGCCGAGGTGGCGGAAAAATACGCCGTGCCCTGCGTGAAGATCACCGGCGGCCAGCGCATCGACCTGTTGGGCGTGAAAAAAGAGGAATTGCCCCTGATGTGGGGCGACCTGAACCAGGCGGGGCTGGTTTCCGGCCACGCTTACGGCAAGTCGCTGCGCACCGTGAAGACCTGCGTCGGCAAAGAATGGTGCCGCTTCGGCACCCAGGAATCCATGAACCTGGGCGTGAAATTGGAGCAGATGACCTGGGGCTCCTGGACCCCGGCCAAAGTGAAGATGGCGGTCTCCGGCTGCCCCCGGAACTGCGCCGAGGCCAGCATTAAGGACTTCGGCGTGGTGTGCGTGGATTCCGGCTACGAACTGCACGTGGGCGGCAACGGCGGGGTCAAGGTGCGTGCCACCGACTTCCTGTGCAAGGTGGACAGCGAAGGGGAGGTGAAGGAGTACTGCGGCGCCTTCCTGCAGCTCTACCGCGAGGAAGCGCGCTACCTGGAGCGCACCGCCCACTGGATCGAGCGCGTGGGTCTGGCTTACGTCAAGCAGCGCGTGGTCGAAGACGCGGAAGGCCGCGCGGCATTACACCAGCGCTTCCTGGAATCGCAGAAAACCGCGCAGTCCGACCCCTGGGCGGAACTGGCCCAGGAATCCAGGCGGTCTGCCTTTGAACCCCTTGGGAGCGTGTCATGAATCTGATCCCCACTCTTTCCCACCCTCTGCCGGCGGCCAAGTCCGCGGCGGGCGCTCCCGTCCTCGGCCGGCCCGGCGTGGCTTCGACCCTGGCTTCCGCTTTGGCCGTAGCCTGCGGCGCGGCGCTGCTGCTCGCCGAAACTCCGGAAATCCTTGCGGGACAAGGGCTGCTCGGCGCTGCGCTGGCTCTGGCCGGACTGCACTTCTTCCTCTGGAGGGACGAACTGCACATCGACAAGCGACTGCGACTCTACCGCCGTCGCCGCGATTACGCCGGCTGCGGAAGGGAAGAGGAAGGCGCCCTGCGCGATGCCCATCTCCGCCTGCGCACGGCGCGCGATACCGACGGCTTCGGGGTGTATTACGTGCTGGAACTGCAGTTCCCCGATGCCCCGCCTCTGCTGCTGGGCCATTACGCCGAACGCCCGGCCGCCCGCACCGCAGCGAAAAAACTGGCGGAGCGCCACGGCCTGCGCGATCTGCGCGAGGAGGAAAGATGAGCAACTGGATCGATCTCGGGCCCCTGGAGGCGATTCCCCGCCAAGGCTCGCGCGTCGTGTTGACCCAACGGGGCGAAGTCGCGGTGTTCCGCACCGTGGACGACCAGGTGTTCGCCCTGCGCGACCGCTGTCCCCACAAGGCCGGCCCCCTGTCGCAGGGCATCGTGCACGGCAAGCGCGTCACCTGCCCCCTGCACAACTGGGTCATCGAACTGGAGTCCGGCCGCGCCGTACCTCCGGACACGGGTTGCGCCAAGCAGTATGACGTAAAGCTGGAAGGCGGGCGGGTGTTCCTGGCCCTGGAAATCGCGGAAGCGGCCTGATGCTGTTCGGCAGGCGGCGCAAAAACCCCATCCAGCTCCCCGACAAAGGGGTGGTGGAATGGCGCTACACCACCTGCGGCTACTGCTCCACCGGCTGTTCCATCGAGGTGGGGGTGGATGCCGAGGGCAAGGGCGTCGCGGCGCGCGGGGTGGGCGACGGCAAGGTCAACCAGGGCAAGCTGTGCATCAAGGGCATCTTCGAATACGAGCTGTTCAACAGCGCCGGGCGCGGCACATCGCCCTTGCTGCGCGACAAGATTTTCGAGCCTTACCGCGAGGCGTCCTGGGACGAAAGCCTGGACAAGCTGACTACCGAAATCCAGCGCATCCAGGCCGCCTACGGCCGCGACAGCTTCGCCATCCTCTCCACCGGCCAGATACTGACCGAGGAGTTCTACACCCTGGGCAAACTCGCCCGCGGGGTGATCGGCACCAACAACTACGACGGCAACACCACCCTGTGCATGGCCTCGGCGGTGTCCGGCTACAAGCGCTCTTTCGGCAGCGACGGTCCGCCCGGTTGTTACGAGGACTTCGCCCACACCGATTGCCTGCTGGCGCTCGGGTCAAACCTGCCCGAGCAGCACCCGATCATCTACTGGCGGATGAGGGAAGCGCGCGAGCGGCGCCATTTCCCGCTGATCGTGGTGGACCCGCGTGTCACCCTGTTCGCGCAACTGGCCGACATCCACCTCCCCATCACGCCGGGCACCGACGTGGTGCTGCTCAACGCCCTGGCCCACGTGATCATCAAGGAAGGCCTGCACAAACCTGACTACATCGAAGCCCATACCTC
>DATDOO010000290.1:0-3767 GCA_035293245.1 Methylococcaceae bacterium | reverse complement strand
TCTTTGCCAGATCAAGACCGACCGTTGTAATCTTCATCGCGACTTCCTCCTCTTCCTGTTTCAAGTGGTTGTAAACATCTCCCACTTTGGCACAGCACGATGCCGTCGAGGGAGGGGAGGAGTCCATACCATTATCCTACGCGAGCTAGAACCCATACATTTCGAAATTGAAGTCCTCAATCGGCAGTTCCTTGAGTTCCTTGATTTCTTGCATATACGGTCCAATGCGGGTATCAGTGTACTTGTTCGTCAGGTAATTGGCGCTTACATGGTATTCGACGCCCTTGGGCGGCGGCATCTCGCTTCCTGTGTAAATCACATCCAGTTCCATGCCGATTAATATCAGGTGCGTGCCGTCGTAGCGAAACTGATAATCGTATGAGGCCGCCGTCTCGATTGCGACTGAAGAGGAATGGAGAGACAGGGAGCCCCGCTTTATCTCTGGAGCAATATAGCTGAATAGGCCACGAGTCGAGTATGCCAAACGGAATTGGTCTGCAGAATCCCTCTTAAGCAACGCCAATGCGTAAGGTCCGGCCTCACCCTCACTGTCCTTTCTGACATCACTAGGGCAATAGAAGGATGCCGCGATGTCCTCCGCACCAGTTCCGAACAGCGCACCAACGCTGGACCATTCTAAGCGGCAGTCCTGAAATACTGTGCCCAAGAGGGAGACCGCACCTTCTGGCAAAGCGGGGTTCGGTTTTGTCTCACCAGCCCAGATTGAGAGCGCAGCAATTAGGACTGACACGAACGTCTTCATATAACCGTGTTCTCCACCACCATGCCTATTGGTTAAACAGAATCCGGTATATCGATGCTACACGGATTCCGTTTAGCTATCTGCAATACTCACCGCCCCGCCCCCCGCGTAATCGGGTACCTTCGATCCCGCCCAAAAGCCCGCGGCGTGATCTTCACGCCCGGCGGAGCCTGGCGGCGCTTGTATTCGTTGCGGTCCACCAGGCCGGCCACCCGCTTCACCTCGGCTTCGGGAAAACCGGCGGCGACGATTTCTTCGATGGATTTGTCCTGCTCCACGTACAGCGCCAGGATGGCGTCGAGCAAGGAGTAGGGCGGCAGGGAGTCTTCGTCTTTCTGGTCGGGGCGCAATTCCGCGGACGGCGGGCGGTCGATGACCCGCCGGGGAATCACCGGGTCCAGGCGGTTGCGGTATTCCGCCAGGCGGTAGACCAGGAGCTTGGGCACGTCCTTGAGGGGCGCGAAGCCGCCGGCCATGTCACCGTACAGGGTGGCGTAGCCCACGCTCATTTCGCTCTTGTTGCCGGTAGTGAGCAGGATGCGCCCGGATTTGTTGGACAAGGCCATGAGCAGCACGCCCCGGCAGCGGGCCTGGATGTTTTCTTCCGTGGCGTCGGAAGCGAGGCCGGCGAAGGCTTCGGTGAGCAGTCCCTGAAAGGCGCTCACCGCCGCTTCGATGGGAATCGTGCGGTGGCTGACGCCCAGGATTTCCGCCTCCTCGCGGGCGTCGTCGATGCTCATTTGCGCCGTATAGCGCGACGGCATGAGCACGGCCTCCACCTTGTCCGCGCCCAGGGCGTCCACCGCCAGCGCCAGGGTCAGGGCCGAGTCGATGCCGCCGGACAGGCCCAGCACGACGCCCTGGAAGCGATTCTTGCGCACGTAGTCGCGGATGCCCAAGACGAGCGCCCGGTAGACGCTTTCGTCCGTGTTCAATTCCGGGGCCACGGCGCCGGGCAGGGCGGTGAGGATGTGGCCGTTCCAGGCGAATTCCGCCAGCGGCAGGGCTTCCTCGAATTCCTCCTCGCGCTGCACGATGGCGCCGCCGCCGTCCATGACGAAGGAGCCGCCGTCGAACACCAACTCGTCCTGGCCGCCCACCAGGTTGACGTACACCAGCGGCACCCCGGCGGCGCGCACCCGCTGGTGGACGACCTCGGCGCGCTGGGCGTGCTTGCCGGCGTGGAAGGGGGAAGCGTTGAGATTGAGGATCAGCTTGGCACCGGCCTGGGCGGTGCATTCCACCGGGCCGGGAACCCACACGTCCTCGCAGATGCTCAGGCCCAGCGGTACGCCGTCCACCTCGAACACGCACAGGGCGTCGCCCGACGAAAAATAGCGCTTCTCGTCGAACACGCCGTAGTTGGGCAGAGCCTGCTTGCGGTACATGCAGAGGATTTGCCCGTCGCGCAACACCGCGGCGCTATTGAACAGCTTGCCGTCCCGCCGCTCGGGAAAACCCAGCACGACGTCGATGCCGCGCGCTTCTGCCACGACCTGCGCCAGGGCCGCGTCCACCTCGTCGAGAAAGTCGCCGCGCAGCAGTAAATCCTCGGGCGGATAGCCGGACAGGGTGAGTTCGGGAAAGACAACCAGGCAGGCGCCCAGTTCGTCGCGGGCGCGGCGGGCGGTTTCGATGGCGCGGCGGGCATTGCCGGCGGCGTCGCCGACCAGCAGGTTGATTTGGGCTAGGGCTATGGCAAAGCGCATCTTGATCGGGCCATTAGGGAGGGACAGGGCTATTTCCGGGCGAGCCGCTTGTAAACCGCATCGTCGTTGCGCTTGCCGATCAGCACAACGCGCAGCACATCCGCCTGGATGTCGTAGACGATGCGATATTCGCCGCTGTCGGCGCGCCGGTAGGGATAACCCTTGAGCGCCGCGGAATCGTGCGGCTCGGGATTTTCCAACAGCGCGAACAGCTTGCCGACGACCTGATTGAATTGTTTGCCGGGCAGGGATTCCAGAAAGCTCAAGGCGTCGGCGGTCATGTCAAGCTTCAGCATTCAGCTTGCCCTGAAGGCGGCGCTGGGTTTCTTCCATACCCACCCAGCCGCTTTGCAGGGCTTTTTCCGCCTGCGCGCCCCACCAGGCATCCTCGATGGCGTGCAGGCGCTCGTATTCGGCGAGCGACAGCATCACCGCCGTCGGATGGCCCGATTTTTCGATTACAACGGGTTCCTGCAGGGCGCTGTTCAGGTATTTGCCGAAACGTTGCTTCATTTCGGAGGCGGGAATCGTCAACATGATGGTGTTCTCCGGGTCAATTTTGTCCATTTTAGACAAGTTGGATGTTTTATGCGAACCGATCGCCGTCTTCGAGCCGTGCTGGAATACGGTATCCTTTTCCGCTCTGTTTCAGACATTCCATATCTTCCGACCATGCGCAACCCCTTTTCCCGCTCCTCCCTCATCGCCCTCGGCCTGTCCTTGTCCTTTTCCGCCGCCCACGCCGCGGAGGACAAGGCGTTTCGCGTCTGCGCCGACCCCGTCAACCCGCCCTTCTCCGAGCGCGACGGCGGCGGCTTCGAAAACCGCATCGCCGAGCTGTTCGCCAAGGAACTGCACCAGAAGGTGGAGTACACCTGGTTTCCGCAGCGCATGGGCTTCGTGCGCAACACTCTCAAGGCGCGCAAGGAGGACAACGAGCAGGAATGGAAGTGCGACGTGGTGATGGGCGTACCCGCCGGCTGGGACCAGGTGGCGACCACCAAGCCCTATTACACCGCCACCTACGCCATGGTTTACAACCGCCGCGCGGGCGGGCTGGAGAACCTTAAAGAGGCCGCCGACCTGCTGGCCTTGGCGCCGGAAACCCTGGCCGGACTGCACATCGCCATGTTCGACCACAGTTCGGGCACGGACTGGCTGCACAAGCACGGCTTGACCCTGAACGCCATTCCTTACCAGTCCATGACCGGCGACGCCAGCGTCAACACGGCCATGACCATGCTGGAGGACTTCAAGTCCGGCAAGCTGGACGTGGCGATTTTGTGGGGGCCGAT
>DATDOO010000289.1:0-3499 GCA_035293245.1 Methylococcaceae bacterium | reverse complement strand
CACCTCGCCTGCTTTCGTACCTACGCATCAATCGGCGCGTCGCCGCGCCAACTGCAAGGCTCGATACCGGACCCGTGGCTAGCGGTTATCCGGGTGGGAATCCCACCCACTAGAATGTGCGGCATTGCCAAGCCGCTGCTGTCCCCCTTTTATTCCTTTTTATTTCAGCGGAAGGGTAAGCCGTCGGACTCGATGTGGGTCTTGGGCTTCATTCTCATGCGCCCGTTGGGCCGAAGTGATACTCATACGCCACCTTGCTAAGAACGAGGCGATCGATGCACTTGACGGCCACGCTTCCCGCGGCAACCGGACGTCCGAACAAGGCTAGGTTCGGGATGGTTTTTGCCTGTTCGTGCTCGTGAAGTTGCTCGATGCGGCGATGAGAGATGCCGTACACCGTTGGAAAAGGCATTTGACCTAAACGGAGCAAGCTGAAGTACGACGGATAGACTAACCCATCAAAGCCGGCCATACGTGCCGCTTCGGCAATGGCGCGGGTGAGTCGGTATGAATGGCGACCAGCAAGGAAGAGCATGTGAACGGTAAGGTCCAGACTTTCAAACTCGGTTACCTCTTTACCCTCTTTCAGCAGCACGGATAAGTCGAGGAGGCGAAGCGTTTTCGTCGGAGACAGTGTCGCGACGAAAACGTCATCTTCTGCAGTGACTCTGCATTCGTGAATGCAGACCTCCAGGTCTGGCGATCCGTACAAGATTGGCTGGCCCTCCGCATCTAGTCGCCCTTGACCGGAGTGCTTAGGTGGCGGACTGTCGTATTCGCTTGACTCACTAGGAGCGCTAGGATTGACGCGCACACGGTAGAAGGACTGATCCATGGCAAAGAATCGCTCTGGATACTCTTTGAGTATGCGATCAACAATGGACTGGCGTGTTTTCGATTTCTGAAGGGCTTTAAGCGGCTCAATCTCGCCAAGCATCCAAAGCCGCGGGCCGTAGTGAAAGAAGCCAACCTTCAGAAGACGCTCAATCAGCCGAACGTCCTGCTCTAGCCAGGGCTGAAGTTCAATCGAAGTTTTCTGATGCTCGTTGAATTGCACAAGCGGCGCTGCACCGTATCTAGCTCGCCACATCGAACCCCAAACAAAGTACCGATGTGCCAATGTGCCCAGGCCGGCTAGAGGAAGCTTCTTGAAGCCCTCGGCGCCACAGTTTGGGCAGACGCCCGGCACATCCATTCCAATGCGCTCTGCGTCAATACGCAATCCGGTGTCGGTGAAGCAGCTTGAGCAAACTATCGAATCGTCGTCAGCCATAGCTATGAAGCCCAACGCCCCCGCTCACCGGCCGCAATGAAGCGTAGCGGAATTGCCGTCCGGTGCAGCGCCTTGTTGGGCGGCGCGTTACTTGCGGGACACATCGTTTGCACGGTCATGCTGACTATGCCTTGCGTACTGGATAGCGCAAGTGCGTAACGCCCACCCCTGGGATCACCGCCGGGTTGCCAAGGGCGGCTGGCGTGCCGATGAGGTGGTCAAAGAGCCGAACCCCGGAGCCAAAAAGCACCGCTGCGATGTCGACGCTGATTTCGTCGAGAAGGCCAGCATTCAGCAACTGCTGGATGGTGTCTGCGCCGTGGACCCCGACGGACTTCCCGCCAGCGGCGGCTTTGGCTTGCTTCACGGCGCTTTCGATGCCGTCTGTCACGAAGTGGACAGTCGAGTTGGGTCGCGGCCATCCGGCTGGGATGTGGTGGGTGAGGACGAATGCTGGTCCCCAAGCGTGATTTCCGTCCCAACCATGGGCGACGTCGAAAGTGCGTCGACCAGTGAGCACGGCACCAAGTTCGGACCAGAGGCCGCGAAGGTGCTCGGCGCTCGGCGCGGACACCTTGAACGTCATGGGATCCGCCCCTCCGGCGTGGAATTCGACATCCCCCGAGTTGAAGTACCAGTCGAACACTTCTGCCACGCCATCGTTGAGGTCGGCGACGTAGCCGTCGAGCGACATGGACATGATTGCGACAACTTTCGACATTGCGATGCTCCTTGCGAGGGGTGGAGACTGCGTTCAGGGGATCGCGGGCTGTCCTCCCGGATCGTCCGCCCAACTAAAACTCCACCTCGTTTTTGACGCAGAAACTGCCTGGGTTACGCGCCAACTTTGACGTGCAACCCTTTTGGCGCTGACCAAAGTAGCGATAATGTTTTTCGTAAACAATCAGATGCGGAACAATGCCGGGTGACGATCCGGGTTTGGCATCGTTTTCGCGGAAGGGCAAACGCTTTCGCCAAAACGAAAGCAGATCAATTTATGAGCCACCCCGCCCTCCCTGGCAGGGCCTGTCCCAAGGGCGGATCGCGGCTTCAGCCGCGTTCTTCCAGAATCGCCACCGCAGGCAGGACCTTGCCCTCCAGGTATTCCAGGAACGCGCCGCCGGCGGTGGAGATGTAGGACACCTTGTCGTAGATGCCGTACTTCTGGATGGCGGCGATGGTGTCGCCGCCGCCGGCCAGGGTGAAGGCGGAGGTCTGGGCGATGGCTTCGGCGATGGTTTTGGTGCCTTCGCCGAACTGGTCGAACTCGAACACGCCGACGGGGCCGTTCCAGATCACCGTGCCCGCCTTGAGGATGATGTCGGCCAGTTCCTGGGCGGACTGGGGCCCGATGTCGAAGATCATGTCGTCGTCCGCCACGTCGTGGGAGTCTTTCAGCACCGCGGGTTCGGATGCGTCGAATTTCTTGCCGCACACCACGTCGATGGCTAGGGGGATGCAGGCATTGCGCGCGGCCATTTTGTCCATCAGCTTCTGCGTTGTGGGCACCAGATCGTGCTCGCACAGGGACTTGCCCACGTTCCTGCCGGCGCCCTTGAGGAAGGTGTTGGCGATGCCGCCGCCGACCACCAACTGGTCGACCTTGTCGGAAAGGGATTCCAGCACGGTCAGCTTGGTGGAGACCTTGCTGCCGCCGACGATGGCGACCATGGGCCGCGCCGGGTTGGCCAGCGCCTTGGCCAGCGCTTCCAGTTCTGCGGCCAGCAGCAGCCCGGCGCAGGCGATGGGGGCGTATTTGGCCACCCCGTGGGTGGAGGCCTCCGCGCGGTGGGCGGTGCCGAAGGCGTCCATGACGAACACGTCGCACAGGGCGGCGTATTTTTTCGCCAGGTCGTCGTTGTTCTTCTTCTCGCCCTTGTTGAAACGGCAGTTTTCCAGCACCGCCAGCTCGCCTTCCTCGACGGCGAAGCCGCCGTCCACCCAGTCCTGCACCAGGCGCACCGGCCGGCCCAGTTTCCAGAACAGGGTGTTGCGCACCGGCTTGAGGGAGTTTTCCTCGGAATACACCCCTTCCTCGGGACGGCCCAGGTGGGAGGTGACCATCACTTTCGCGCCGGCGTTCAGGCAGTGTGCGATGGTGGGCAGGGAGGCGACGATGCGGGCGTCGGAGGTAACCTTGCCGTTCTGCACGGGCACGTTGAGGTCGGCGCGGATCAGGACGCGCTTGCCCTTGAGGTCGAGGTCGGTGAGGCGTTTAAAGGCCAT